>NZ_JBQERO010000007.1:0-163641 GCF_056535125.1 Ruegeria sp. O4
CCTGCTGGCCAACACCCTCACCGCCTGCTGCCGCGCAAACAAACTCCCAGAACCAGAAGGCCTGACCGCCTGATAAACACGGGGGCCGGAGCGGGGCGTTTCAGAGTGCAAGGTACCCTATACCTGCAAATGCAACACAACACCCAAGCCACTGCTGAAGAGCCATTTTTTCCTTCAATATGGCCCAGGCCAGAACTACGGTTAACAACCCAAAAACGGATGCCGAGACCGAGGCAAATTGTGCATTGGGCAAACCACCCGCTGAGACCACGCAAAGGATGGCAACTGCATCCAGAACACCCATCACACATAACAGGGGCATCGCTTGGGGTCCGGGCCAAATTGCTTTTCCAGATGCCACAGCAACCATCCCCAGAGTCAGGATTGCCGCCAATCGGCTGACCAGCGAGACCGAGTACTCGTTGCTAAGCTCGGTTGCATATTGTCCTAGGGCAAAGGCCGCCGCGAAGCCGACGGCCGCAACCAGCGACAGCAGTATTGTTGGGCCTGTTGCCGGATACACCACCGCATCCCGTTCGGACTTGGCTGCGACCACGGAAACCCCGATGCCAATCGCAATGACGGCAAGCCAATGCAGCGGGCTGATAGTTGCACCACGCCATATGGCCAGCAACACGGACAAGACCGGGTAACTCGCGACAAGTGGCGCAACCAACCGAACCGGGCCACGCTGAAAAGCGGCATACATGCTGATACCCGCCAACAGATAAAACCCGCCCGCGGCGACAGCGGTGAACACTGCGGCACCAGAAATCGAGTCAAATGTACCCAGCGTCACCGTCAGACCAAACTGAAGCACCGCGCCCGATATCAGCACGACCATCAGCGACGCGATCACGCTGACAGACTGGCTGACATAACGTACTGCCAGATCGTGTATCCCCCAGCAAAGTGCCGCGACCAGGCCAAGCGCCAGAGCAGTCATTTTGTCATCACCATCATCGGCTTTGTTTCAATCCGCTTGAGACCATGCATACGTCAAACTGTCACTGGTATTAAACTTATTTTCCTGTTATGCAATATTATTGAAGCCAAAGGCAGTAAGAGGCAGCACATGACGTCTGCATTAGAGCAACTTGGCGGTGAGAGCCGGCTGCGCAGTCTGGTTGAGCGTTTCTATGATCGGATGGAAACGGATCCGGCAGTTTATTCCTTGCACAGGCTACACTTTCGCGGCCATGGGCTAAACCATACCAGACAGGCCCAGTTCGAGTTTCTCAGCGGTTTTCTGGGAGGGCGGGCCTATTACCGCGAACGATTTGGTCATATGGACCTGCGCGAAATTCATGCGCATGTCCCTATCCGCGAAGCTGATGCCGAGCTTTGGCTGGAGACGTTTGACGCCGCGCTGGCGGATTGCGGCATGTCCGGTCCGGTTGTCGATAGGATGCGCGTGACGTTGCGCAGGGCGGCGCTCATGCTGGTCAATGACGTACCTGACTGGCGGCTGGAGGCGGATGCGGGCGCAGATGCCCGTGACACACAGCGTGAAAAGAGCGACTAACTTCGCGTGGCCATCGCAGAAACAGGGCCGCCTATGGCGCGGCCCCGATATGCAACCCTGCAATCCGACTTAGATATCGAGCGTGTTGTCTTTTTCCCAGCGCGAGAAATGGGAAACAAAAGAGTTCCATTCCTGATGCTTCATTTTCAGGAAAGCTGACGAGAATTCGGAACCCATCATCGCCTTCAGCTCTTTGTCCTTGTCGTATTCGCGCAGCGCATCAAGCATGTTCAGGGGCAGTTTCGGTGCACCGCGTACCTTATGGCCTTCGGCATACATATCGATGTCCCAGCGCTTGCCGGGATCGGCCTTGGACCGGATACCTGACAGCCCGGCCGCGATGATGACGGCCTGTAGCAGGTAGGGGTTGGTTGCGCCATCGGGCAAGCGCAATTCGAAACGTCCGGGGCCGGGAACGCGCACCATGTGCGTGCGGTTGTTGCCGGTCCAAGTCACCGTGTTAGGCGCCCAGGTAGCACCGGATATCGTCCGCGGCGCGTTGATGCGTTTGTAGCTGTTCACCGTGGGGTTGGTGATCGCCGCCAGTGCCGAGGCGTGTTTCATGATCCCGCCGAGGAAGTGCTTGCCGCGTTCTCCCAGACCAACCTCGCCGGTTGGGCCGTCACCCTCTCCTGCGAATACATTGGTTTTGGCGGCATCACCCGGCGCATCCCAGACCGAGATATGGGCGTGGCAGCCATTGCCGGTCAGTCCTTCGACCGGTTTCGGCATGAATGTCGCCCGAAGCCCGTGTTTTTCCGCGATCGATTTTGCCATGAACTTGAAGAAGGAATGCTTGTCTGCTGTGCGCAGGACATCATCAAATTCCCAGTTCATCTCGAACTGGCCGTTGGCATCCTCGTGGTCGTTCTGGTACGGACCCCAGCCCAGGTCCAGCATGTAGTCACAAATTTCGCGCACCACATCATAACGGCGCATCACGGCCTGTTGGTCATAACAGGGCTTTTCGGCTGTATCAAACGGATCACTGATCTGTTCGCCATCCGGGGTCATCAAAAAGAACTCGGCCTCGATCCCGGTTTTGACATGCATGCCCTCGCTTGCCGCTTCGCCAATCAGGCGGCGCAGAACATTGCGCGGGGCTTGCGCGACGTCCTTGCCTTCCATCACACAGTTGCCCGCAACCCATGCCACCTCTGGCTTCCATGGCAGCTGGATCACCGATGACGGGTCCGGCACCGCCAGCATGTCAGGATGCGCAGGGGTCATATCCAGCCAGGTGGCAAACCCGGCAAAACCAGCGCCATCTTCCTGCATCTCGGCAATGGCTTGCGCTGGCACCAGTTTGGCCCGCTGTCCACCAAACAGATCGGTGAACGAGATCATGAAGTATTTGACGCCTTTTTCTTTTGCGAAAGCTGCGAGATCTGTCGTCACGATTGCTTTCCTTTCCCTGTTGAATTTTCGGTTTTCAAAGCAAGAACGCGGCCCCCATTCAGGAGGCCGCGTCGCATATGTTCAGAACCCTTCCTTGCCCGGGTACCAACTGGTTCCCGCTAAGGGCACCCGCGCCATCGCGGCGGCCTCCATGGTCAGGGCACACAGGTCCTCCGGCTCGAGGTTGTGCAGGTGGTTGTGACCGCAGGCGCGCGCAATGGTCTGCGCCTCTAACGTCATGACCTTCAGGTAGTTGCGCAGCCTGCGACCCGCTTCGACGGGGTTCAAGCGCGCGGCAAGCTCTGGGTCCTGCGTTGTGATGCCAGCGGGGTCGCGCCCTTCGTGCCAGTCATCATAGGCCCCTGTGGTCGTGCCCAGTTTCTGATACTCGGATTCCCATTTGGGATCGTTGTCGCCAAGGGCCACCAGAGCGGCGGTGCCAATGGCGACCGCATCGGCCCCAAGCGCCAATGCTTTGGCCACATCTGCACCTGTTCGTATGCCACCCGAAATGACCAACTGAACTTCACGATGCACACCTAGATCCTGCAACGCCTGCACGGCGGGGCGGATACAGGCCAGTGTGGGCAAGCCAACATGTTCGATGAACACATCCTGCGTGGCAGCTGTGCCACCCTGCATCCCGTCCATGACCACGACATCAGCCCCGGCCTTTACCGCCAGTGCAGTATCATAATAGGGGCGCGTCGCGCCGACCTTGACATAGATCGGCACCTGCCAACCGGTGATTTCGCGCAACTCAAGGATCTTGATCTCCAGATCGTCCGGCCCGGTCCAGTCCGGATGGCGACAGGCCGAACGCTGGTCGATGCCTTTGGGCAGGGTCCGCATTTCGGCCACACGGTCGCTGATCTTCTGACCCAGAAGCATCCCGCCACCGCCGGGTTTAGCGCCTTGCCCGACCACGACTTCAATCGCATCCGCCTTACGCAAATCATTCGGGTTCATGCCGTAGCGCGAGGGCAGATACTGGTAGACCAGCTTGGATGAATGACCCCGTTCTTCCGGGGTCATGCCGCCATCACCGGTTGTGGTCGACGTGCCCGCAGCAGATGCGCCACGGCCCAAAGCCTCTTTGGCAGGACCAGACAACGCGCCGAAACTCATACCCGCGATGGTGATCGGAATGTCCAACTTGATCGGATTTTTCGCAAAACGTGTGCCTAGCGTTACCGAGGTATCGCAGCGTTCGCGATATCCTTCCAGCGGATAGCGCGAGATGGATGCGCCCAAAAACAGCAGATCGTCGAAATGAGGGACCCTGCGCTTGGCTCCGCCACCGCGAATATCGTAGATGCCGGTCGCAGCAGCGCGTCGGATCTCGGCATTGATGGGGTTGGAGAACGTCGCCGACTGGATCGGCAGGGTGCGGGGGATCTGATCGTCCATATCTTTCATACCCTTCTTCCTCAGTATGCGGCGGCGTTGTCGATGTCGAAATTGTACAGCTGCCGAGCCGAGCCGTAGCGTTTGAACTCTTCCGGTTTGGCATCACAGCCCGCCCGGTCCAGCAGGTCTTTCAGTATCTCCAGATGTTCGGGACGCATTTCCTTCTCGATACAATCGGCACCAAGACTTTTGACCGAGCCGCGCACGAACAGCCGCGCCTCGTAGAGTGAATCCCCCAGCGCATCGCCTGCGTTTCCGCAGACCACCAGGTTTCCGGCTTGCGCCATGAAGGCGGACATGTGGCCGATATTGCCGTGCACGACGATGTCGATGCCTTTCATCGAAATGCCGCAGCGCGAGCTTGCATTGCCCTTGATCACCAGCAATCCGCCATGGCCGGTCGCGCCGGCATATTGGCTGGCGTCACCATCGACGATGACCTGACCGGACATCATGTTCTCTGCAACACCCGGCCCGACGGACCCTTCTACCTTGATAGTTGCCTGCTGGTTCATCCCCGCGCAGTAATACCCGGTCGATCCCTTGACCGTCACTTCGATCGGCGCATCCAGCCCAACGGCAATTGCATGGCTGCCCTTGGGATTTACAATTTCCCAACGGGTCTGGTTGGTCTCAGAATTTTGTGCCTGCAAGCAAGAGTTCAACCCGCGCAGCCCGTCTGCCTCTAGATCATAGGTCTGCATATCAGGCGGCCTTTTCGTGGGTTGTAGGGCTGTCGTTGTGCGACCAGAAATAAACGGTGGACGGTTCAGGTTCCCAAACTCGGGCATCTTCGATGCCGGGCAGGTTCACCAGGGCGCGATACTCGCTGCCAAAAGCCACATACTGATCGGTTTCAGCCATCACGGCTGGTTTGCACGCGATCGGATCACGCACGACGCCAAAGCCGTCCTTGGTTCCCACGACAAAAGTGAAGAAACCGTCCAGATCATCAATGCTGGATTCCAGAGCCTCGCCCAAGGTGGCACCATTCATCATCTTCCAGGTCAGGTAGGCTGCGCCAACTTCGGTGTCGTTCTCTGTCTGGATCGTTACACCCGCGCGGCGCAGCTTGCGGCGCAACGAGTTGTGGTTGGAAAGCGACCCGTTATGGACCAGACATTGGTCGGACCCTGTATTGAACGGGTGGGCACCCATTGTGGTCACCGCAGATTCCGTCGCCATGCGGGTGTGTCCGATGCCGTGCGTGCCGCTCATTCCGCTGAGGTCAAAACGCTCGGCAACATCCTTCGGCAGGCCGACTTCCTTGTAGATTTCAAGGCTGTCGCCACGGCTCATCACCCGGACCGACGGGCGGATTTCGGCCAGCACGGCGCGTGCAGCTTCGAACTGACCGGCAGGAACTTCCAAAACGGCATGTGTGTCGTTGTTTCTTTGACCAACGGATGTGCCCAGGCTTTTGCCCAACTCGTCCGCAAGGTCGACAAAATCGGTTTCGGGGTTGGGGGACTGAACCGTAATCTTGGTTTCACCCGCCGATTCTGCGCCATAAATCGCAATACCGGCACTGTCGGGGCCACGATCTGTCATCGTGATCAGCATGTCTGTCAGCATATTGCCCAGTTGAGGAGCAAGGGACTGATCTTTGAGGAATAATCCAACAATTCCGCACATGGCTGGCAGATCTCCTTGTGTGTTTCGTTATGATTCGACGGTACCAATTATTCTGCAGGATATCAATAACGGTAGGAAAGTTTTTTTCCTGTCAGGCAATGGACGCATTCATTGATCTTGCGCCCATTGCCGGTTCTCAAAACCGGATCAATAACGATCCAGCTGTGCTTTTACTCTGTCTTCGTCTCCTGCGTGGCGGGCTTTTTCAAGATGCTCGCCCTCGCGGACAAATTGGATACGGTGCCAGCCGATCCAGAAGACGACGCCGATGATGACCATCAGAATTTCGTACCCCTGGAAGGGATAGACCGGGCCGACTTCGGCAAGATCAACGGCCCAACTTGTATATCCGATTGTAGACATAACGTTCTCCTCTATTTCGCGGCTGCGCCGCGGGCGGCCAGCTCTTCTTTGTCAGCCGCGATGATCGCTGCTTTGGCATCTTCGTAGGCATGGTGTTCGGCGTAATCGAGGCCCTGAAGCTCAACCTCTTCCGGTATGCGAAGAACACCGGCAGCAGCTTGCAACTTGGCCACGATCCAACCGGGCATGAAACCCAGCACAAAGAACATTATGACTGCACCGGTGACCTGTCCGACCGGATTGATCGTCGCATATCCTTCGTAAGGCGAAGACGGGACACCCCACAGGACAAACCCAGCAATGATGAGGCCAATGACACCTGAGTACCCGTGCACTGCAACCGCCCCGACAGCATCATCCAGCTTGAACCGGCGTTCGACCCAGTAGTGCAGCTTGTAGACAATCACGACACCGATCGCGCCGATGATCATCGCCTGGATCGGGTGGTACAGGTCATTCCCTGCGGATGCGGTGATAACACCGGCCAGCCCGCCAGAGAACGTCCAGAAGGCATCGCCTTTTGAAACCACATACGCCGCCATCAATCCACCAGACAGAGACATCAGGAAATTGAAGGTGATCGCCGAGAGAGTCGTCGGAGCCAGATAGATGTTTGTTGCGGTCCAGGTCACACCAGTGATCTGCCCGTCAATCGCCTCGGGAGAGATCACCGGAACGTTGCAGGCAGCGTAGAAACCCCAGAAACCGGTGTAGATCAGGAAAATCCCGATCGTCAGCATCCACGGATTGTGAGGTGGAATATCCCGAGGAGTTCCGTCCTTAGCAAACTTGCCAAGGCGTGGACCCAGAACCATGATCACACCAAGCGCATACCCCCCGGCGATCGCGTGAATAACGCCGGATGCATAGGCATCATGATACCCCAGAACACGCACCATCCAGCCGGCATAGTGCCAACCCCATGCGGCATCGATGATCCAAAAGACCGACCCGATCAGCACCGCATGTACCCAAAGGGCCGAAGATCTGATCCGCTCGATCACCGAGCCGGAAACGATCGAGGCCGCGGTCCACGAAAACAGCAGGAATGCGGCCCAGAAGACCCCTGTGATTCTGTCGCCAAGGTTGGTGGCCATTGTGTCGGCCCAAGGCAGATTCGCGGCACCCGCTTCTGCATCCAGACCGCCCCAGAACGGAAAGTTCGGAAAGGCCCAATAGATCCACCATCCGAAGAAGAAGAACGTGACCGTCACCAGCGGGATGATCATGATGTTTTTCATCAATGTGTGCATGTGGTTACGCGCTCGGCTGGCGCCGACCTCGTACATGCAAAAGCCCACATGGATGAGGAACATGAAGACGACCGTTACCCAGTAATAAAACTCGGTAAAGACCGTTGTGAGTGCGTTTAGATTACCATCCACTTCGTAGTCTCCCTGTTGTTGCAGCAGGAGGTCCGCCCGCGCAGAATTTCCTGCTGGGAATATTT
The DNA here is from genome assembly GCF_056535125.1 of Ruegeria sp. O4. Classification (NCBI taxonomy): domain Bacteria; kingdom Pseudomonadati; phylum Pseudomonadota; class Alphaproteobacteria; order Rhodobacterales; family Roseobacteraceae; genus Ruegeria; species Ruegeria sp. O4. The sequence continues at coordinate 7,782 of NZ_JBQERO010000007.1, forward strand.
ATCTACTCAGAGGACATTTTCATTTGCGACCTGTCAATAGATATGTGGGGCAAACACCTTTTAGGCCTGTCCGTGACTTGCGCTTTGATGCATCAAAAACGGACCTAAGCATATGATAAATAATTAACAAATTTCGCTCTCAGGGATGTTTCCAGGGTGCAAAAATTGCAGGCAAATATTCCCAACAGGAAAAAATTCTGCACTCAGGTGTTGATTTTCAATCCAACATCGGCCTCAATGTGGCCAACAAAAACGATCAACGGGAGACCTGAACCATGGCCATTCTTTGGAGGACGTCGGCCCTTGCGCAGCGCCATGCCGAGATCGGCGGCGAGCTTGAGGACTGGAACGGAATGGGGACCGCTTGGTTCTATGACCACAGCCCTGAACGTGCCAAAGCGGACTACGAAGCCATCCGCACCAAAGCTGGTCTTATGGATGTGTCCGGTCTGAAAAAGGTTCATGTGGTTGGCGAGGATGCCGCTTACGTGATTGACCGTGTTACCACTCGTAACGTGGAAAAGATCATGCCGGGCCGATCGACCTATGCCTCGATCCTGAATGCTGAAGGCAAGTTTGTTGATGACTGCATCATCTATCGTCTGTCGGTGAACACGTGGTTGGTGGTGCATGGCACCGGAACAGGTATGGAGCAGCTGACATCCGTGGCGGCAGGCAAGAACTGCTCGGTCATTTTTGACGACGACATGCACGATATGTCGCTGCAAGGGCCGGTCGCCGTTGATTTCCTGGCAAAGCATATCCCCGGCATTCGTGACCTGGCTTATTTCGGCATCATGCAGACCAAGCTTTATGGGTGCCCGGTGATGGTTTCGCGGACCGGGTATACCGGTGAGCGTGGGTACGAGATTTTCTGTCAGGCCAAACATGCTGTGCATCTGTGGGACAGCATTCTGGCTGACGGCAAGGACATGGGCATCGTACCAGTCCAGTTCTCGACACTCGATCTGCTGCGCACCGAAAGCTACCTGCTGTTCTATCCGGGCGATAATTCGGAAACCTATCCGTTCGATGGTGAGACATGTGGCGATACGCTGTGGGAACTAGGTCTGGATTTCACTGTCTCGCCCGGAAAGACCGGCTTTATCGGCGCCGAGAACCATTATGCCTCGGAAGGCAAGGAACGGTTCAAGATCTATGGCGTCAAGTTGGACGGCACGACACCAGCGAACGAAGGCGCGGACCTGCTGCAAAACGGCGAAAAGGTGGGTGTTGTCACCTTTGGCATGTATTCCGAAATCAACGGGCACAATGTGGGTATTGCGCGGATGCCGGTTGCCTGCGCATCGCCCGGAACCAAGCTGACGGTGCGCAACGGAGATGGAACGGAAATAGCGGCGACTGCGGAAGAGATGCCGTTCTACGATCAGGATAAATCGATCAGAACCGCAAAGGGCTGAGTTTCAGGGGGCGCAACGGGCATACCGTGGCGCCCTTTTCCTATTTGAGGGTACAATGTCAAAGTTCGAATTTCCCAAGTCAATCACAAGCCGACCGATCTGGGGCACGCTGGAAGCTCGCAAGGGTGACCATCATCTCATGATCGCCGAAGCCGAAGGCGCAGAAGCCGTTCTCGACATCGCGACGCCTGATCTGATGGCCAAAACGCACCTGATCTATATCCCCAAAGGGACGGACTACTCGGAAAGGTTGCAGGCGCTGAACCCCGCGCAGTTCTACGAAGGACCTTCCTATGCGGCCGCGCTGCAACGCATCCGCCGCGTACTGGAGGACGCGCATATGGGACTGCAGGTCTATCTGAGCGGTACTGAGGGCATGATGGGCCAGGCCATGAACGAGGTGACAGCAGTCGGCCTGCCACACACGGCAATACAGACCGAGCATCGCGGTTCAGTTGCACGCCGGATGCAATGTGTGCACTGCAAAGGCATCACCGAAGATGTCGAGGTTGATCCATTTGTCTGCTCGCATTGCGGGCTGAATCTGTTCGTGCGCGATCACTACTCCCGCCGGCTTGCCGCCTATCAGGGTGTCCGCGTCGACGCCGAAGATCATGGCAACGTGCCCGAGCCGAAAGGGATTTACGAATGAGCGGTGCCGAGAAAATTCAGGTCAAAGTGACCGAAATCACCCCGCTGAATGAACTGGTGACGCGGTTCCGGTTCGAACGCATCGACGGCGGTCAGTTGCCAACATTTTCCGGCGGGGCGCATACCGTTGTCGAAATGAAGGATGGCGGTATCACACGGCTTAATCCTTATTCCCTGATGTCCGACCCGTTTGATCAGTCATCCTATACGATCTCGGTCCGCCGTGATGATGAAGGCAGGGGCGGTTCTTTGTTCATGCACCGTCAGGTCAAGCTGGGTGATGAAATGACCATCAGCTACCCGGTCAACCTGTTCTCGCTTGACTTGCGCGCCCGCAAGCACCTGTTTCTGGCCGGTGGCATTGGCATCACGCCCTTTCTGGCGCAGATCAAGCAACTCGAACTGCTGCACGGGCACTGGGAACTGCATTACGCGTGCCGCAACACGGCATTGGCGTCTTATGCCGAGCAACTGACAGACAGGCATCCGAATGAAACCCATCTGTATTACGACGACCAAAACCAGCAGATTGATCTGAAAAACCTGCTGAGCGGGCAACCCTTGGGAACGCATGTTTATGTCTGCGGTCCCAAGGGCATGATTGATTGGGTGCGCAACACCGCTGCTGCCGAGGGCTGGCCCGAGGATTGCGTCCATTACGAAGAGTTTCTGGCACCGCGACCCGGCAAACCGTTCGAAGTGCGGTTGGCCACATCGGACAAGGTTATTCATGTGGGCGAGAATGAAAGCCTGCTGGAGGCGATCGAACGTGAAGGGGTGGATGCTCCGTATCTGTGCCGCGGCGGGGCCTGTGGCCAATGCGAAACCGTTGTGCTGGATCATGATGGCAATTTCGTTCACCGCGACCACTGGCTGACCGATGAGGAAAAGGCAGCGGGCAAGAAAATCATGCCCTGTGTATCGCGTTTCGAGGGCAAGTCCCTCGTGCTGGACCGCTGAGAGGAGGCCCAACATGACCATTCAATTCAACGACGAGTCCTTCCGCGACGATTATACGTTTCATAACTCGGACTGGGCGATAAAACGCTTTCCGTTTCCGTTCCACGAAGACAGCTACATGTATTCGGTCAACATGGAACAGCATCGCGGCGGGCCCGAAGGGTCAGTCTATGAAAAGCGGTTCGATGTGGACGAACATTACGTTTCGGAAATGAAAGACCGCGCCATCGTTCTGGATCAGGACCCGCTGCGTTGCCAGTCTTTGCCACACATGACATTGGCGGGTTGGGACATTCTGGAACTGATTATGGTTTGCAAGTCCGAGGATTACCCGGATCTGTTTGAACTGCACCGCAACGGCAACCAGTGGCGCTGGATCAACAAACCATTGGGGATTGATCACAGCTTTACCTTCATGGATGAAACCACCCTGCCCTGCGGGCCGATGGAATATATCACCCGTCAGGCCCAGGGTGACTATGCGGTGCTTGATCAACGTGACGACATGCTGTGGATGGATGCCGGAATGGTGACCACCCAGGCCGACTGGAGCCTGGATTTCGACATTGGCATGAACTTTTTCGAATGGCACGCCCCGGTACCACTGGCCCACGAGATGGGTATCTTTCAGCGTGCGCTGAAATTCTTGCTGAGCATTCAGCAGGGCGCACCCGCACGCCGCCTGAACTGGACCATGACGGTCAACCCGCTTTTGGATACCAGCCCGGAGAACTACCATAAATGGGGTATTCAGAAAACCACACTGACACCGGAGAATATTGGCCAAAAACAACATCTTCGGGTCGAGTTGCAGACATTCTTCCGACTACCGCGTTCAAACGCGCTGTTATTCCCAATCCGCTGTTATCTGTGTAGTTTTCAGGATCTGATGACTGTACCGAAATGGGGTCGTCGCCTGCATCGTGTTGTTCGTGATCTGCCAGTGGAACTGGCAACCTACAAAGGGTTCATCGACAACCGGCCGCTGATGCTGGACTATCTCAGCCAGTTCGACGACGGGTTGCCCACCTCGCCCGGGATCTGGCCGGATCTGGAAACGGAACCCCCCTTGTCAAAGTAAACCGGCAATGTCAGGTGTCTTGGCTGTTATGACTGATCCAGACAGAACACCGTGGCTCATCCCGAGCGATGACTTCGCTCTGTATGACGCTCTGGCGCTGCTGCGCGAGTCCTTTCGGTACATGGATGCTCGGATCGACCCTCCGTCGTCCATCCATCGTCTGAACGTGGACGGAATGCTTGCGCATTGTCAAAGTGGCGGAGAAATCTGGGCCATCGGCCGACCGCTTTTCGCCTGCATGTTTCTAACGCCCAAGCCCGACAGCTTGTACCTTGGAAAGCTGGCAGTGAAGGACGGATTGCGAGGACAGGGTATTTGCCGGTCCTTGGTGGATCATGCTGCAATCCGCGCAGCGCAGCTTGGCCTGCCCGCGCTGGAACTGCAAACGCGCGTGGAGCTCACTGAAAACCATCGCATATTTTCCAGGCTTGGGTTCACGATTGTCAGCACGGGCAGCCATGAGGGGTATGACAGACCCACAGATTTCCTGCTGCGCAAGCCGATCAGTTTGTCTGCGGATAGCTGATCACTGAAAGATAGCGTGCCGGCAGATTGACCAACCGTTCCGGGCCGTGGGGTGCGTCGGCGTCAAAGAACAGGGTATCGCCGGGCTTCAGGGGATAAATCTGGTCCCCGTGGCGATAGTCTACCTCGCCTTCAAGCATGTAAATCGTCTCAATTCCGCCATGTTGGAACGTTGGGAACACATCGGATTCAGCAGTCAGTGTGATCAGGTAAGGTTCCACGATTACACCTGATCCATTGGCGCCGATATGCCCAAGCAGGTTGTACTGATGGTTGGCGCGAGTTCCCTCGCGCTCCAGTTCGACCCCTTCACCAGCTTTCGTATGAACCGCCTCGCGGCGTTCTTCAAACTGACGGAAAAAGCTAGTCAGAGGAACCGAGAGCGCATCCGCCAGCAATTGCAGGGTTGTCAGAGAAGGTGACGTGTTGCCGTTTTCGATCTTCGACAACATGCCGATTGACAACCCAGTTAGCTGAGCCAGGTCTGCAACCGTGATGTTCTGCTGTTTACGAAACGCTCGAACCTCGCGACCAATGGCGACTTCGAGAACTTTTTCCCTGTCACCCGAACGAACCGAATGCGGGTCCTGACTCAGATTTATCGCCATGTCTTTGTCTTTTTTTTTCAATTTCACTCTTTCAACGTCTTGCTACACTTGTCCAAACCGGTTCTGCAACCAGGCGCGGCGCAATAGCCCATCCAATTCGGACCACAATAGCACCAAGCTTTCCTGATAGTAAAATAATCATGCTGACAGAGAATATGAGCACGCTGTCCAATCGCAGGAACCGCTCCGCTGCACGCAGGTGTTTTGCCAAAACGCTGGACTGCCAGGTTTCACTGCATCAATCTGAAATCTCGGCTAAATCGACCCAGCGGTTTTCTTGGGTCGATTTCAGTAATGCGCCACAGAATCGCATTTCGTAGCGACCGTCTTCAAATGTCGCCAGTTGCGTAAAGTGCGACATGCTGCCTGTCGTCAGGGAATTTGGGACAGTTGGCCGCCTGAACTAAGAGAGGATCAGGCTCACCTGGTTGTTTTGATTATGCGGCGGATTCGAGGTGGAGCAAGCGCCGGGTTTCGATTGTCTTTTGTTTGGTCCTTCCTCGTTGTCTTAGTATGGTCTGCCCGCGTCCGAAGTAGACATCGGCCGGGGTTAGGTGTTCAGTTTCGGCATCTGGTGGATTGGATTTAGGATGGATCGATCTGGTTTTGATGTCCAGATTTTGCAGATGTATTCATATGGTGCGAGACCGCTGAGCGTCTTCAGTCTGAGGGCAAAGTTGTAGGGGTCAATTGCGGAAGAGTGTGGAATCCAACGCTAAGAAAACAATGACGCCATTGCGGGACGGGGCGAAATGACACTCTGAGCGATTTCGTGTTGCGCGCGCTCACAGCACCTGTATGCCGCAGGGACGGAAATTTCGGCGCCGCGGTGCAGCGCGGAGACCGGCCATTCATCGACTGCGCAGCAATTTTCGGACACCCAATTTACGAGTCGCGGACGAGAGTCCTATTTCGCTGCGGTTGCACCAACGTCCGGTCGCACGACGGGTTTCTAGTCAACGATCACCACCTGCCCTGTGAGAGCACCCTCGACACATTTCGCATATGCCAATCCAACATGATGGGATGAAACCGGTTTGTGGCCGTGAAACCATGCGCCGTAACGTGGCGCGGACACGTCCAACATGCCCGGACTGACAACATTGACTCTCAACCCGCGCGGCATCTCGATTGCAGCGCTCTTTACGAAGCCTGCCAATGCTCCGTTAGCGGTTGCCGCATTTGAACCCATTCTGATCGGATCGCGATCAAGAACACCGCTTGTCAGAGTGAAGGAACCTGCATCTGAAATGACGTCCAGCCCAGCCAGGACAAGGTTCACTTGCGCCATAACCTTTTGCTGAAGACCCACCATGAAGGTCACTTGGGTCATCTGCGCCAACGGGGCAAAGGTCGCGTCGCCTGCACAGGACACCACAGCATCGAAATTGCCGAGGCTTTCATACAGTGATTTCACCGCGTTTAAGTCACTTGAATCGACCCGATGGTCCCCACTTGAACGTCCCACTGTGACGATTTCATGCCTTTGCCGAAGCTCCTTGCAGGCAGCTTGTCCAATATCACCACCTGCTCCGACTACGATAATTCTCATGCCTGATCCTTCAATATCTCATCATAGCGTTTCAGTTTTCGATTTAGGATCACGCGGCATCGGTCCAGATCGGCCTGTCGATCTTCCAGGCGGCGGCTATGTGCCAAAAGGGCAGCTTTGCGCTCACGGACTTTGCCGTCGCCGGATGCGTAAAGCTCCGCAAAAGCCCGCATTTCTGCCAAAGGCATACCTGTCGAACGAAGGGACGCCAGTAACTCTAACCAATCGGCATCTGTCTTCGAGAATTTGCGCTTGCCATCCGCGCCGCGTTGGACGAATGGACACAACCCCGATTTCTCATAGAAACGAATTGTTGAAGCGCTGAGTCCGGTGCGTTCTGCAACTTCTGAAATCATCATGCGTTCTGATCCTCTCGCCCAAGTCCCTACCTACCTGAAGCTACTTCAGGTCAAGCAACTTCTGCAGAAACTCTCAAAAACCGCCATTCTCGCATCGCGCAGCTTCGGCCACTCTGGATCGCTGCAAGGCACTTGGGCAGTATCGATGCGGACAGACAGGACTTGGCGCGCCGCGACCAAGGTCAGCTTTCGACGTATCAGGCAGCCACAATATCAACTTCGGCAGCCGAGAAACCAAAAGAAGCGACCATGTTCCGATGGGCATCGGTCCCAAGGAAATGCGAAAGAACTGCATCGACTTCGTTCCGCAGGTCTGTGTCGTTCAAACCAAACGCGAATGACCCGAACGCAGGAGGTTTTTCTGAGTTTGGCACAAGGATCAGTTCCAGGTCCCATTCCGGGTTCTGCTCGATAAATCCACCATGCGTTCGACCCACGCTGGCATAGGCATCGGCGGTGCCTTCACAAACAGCTTGTGCGGCCTCGGCATATGTTTCGAAAATCATGATGCGCTCTGCGCTGACGCCAAATTCAATCGCCGAGCGATGTTGAAACTGGTCCCGGATAACCGCCAAACGGATATCAGAATTGTCGGCAACCGATCGATATCCGCTCAAACCCATCTAATTGCCCCCAGCCACCAGGAGCCCGTCGGGTAGCGCCCAGATCGGGCGGCTGAACAATGCGCTCTTCCTGCGTTCTTCCGTTCCAAAAAGACCGGTCGTCATGCGCCATCGGCCATCCCCGACCCCGGGCAAGAGTTCAGCAAATTCCGTTTCTACCATTTCAAAACCGGCAATGCCAAGTTGCGCCAATACATACCGCGCGAGTTCAACGTCACAGCCGGTGACGAGGCCTGTTGCATCGATGTAGTTGAACGGCGGTTCGATCAGGTAGGCAAACTTCATGGGTCATCCTCTTTGGTGTCCGGGCCATAGCTGGCGATCTTGATGGCGAGGATACTTTCGCATTTTTCGAGAGTAGTGCGTTTGGCTTTTAGCGTTGACGCGTGGCCCAACAGGATTTGTCGCCGTTCTTCGATACCTGCATCGCCCGCTTTGGCAAGAGTCGCAAACCGACGCATTTGCTTGAGTGGCATGCCGGTTTCGCGCAGCCAATAGAGCAGAGTCAGCCACTCGACCAAACGAGGCGTAAACCGACGATGTCCATCGGTGCCACGCTCGATCTCTGGCAGCATTCCCGACTTCTCGTAGAACCTTATAGTATGTGCGGATAGCCCACAGGCTTCCGCCGCTTCAGCAATTCTCATCTTCGCAAATGTTCCTCTGATCTCTGGGTAGCGAGTTAGAGCCACTCTAAGTCAATAGCGACTTTTGAAAAGCTGGCATTCGTGCAGAGTGCGGTATCTGTCAAACTGGGCTCTGGGCGGTCATCGAAGGCGGAGCAGCATCTGAATTAAGAGAGATCTGTGGAGCCATCGAGGACGGCCCAAACCAATCTCTCAGCGCAACCCCATACTCTACGGTCGCTGCCCGAAATTCAGACATTCGCTGCAGGCACGAAAGGTAGGATCACCGCAAGGTCAGCAGCGCGAACAAAGCTGGCATCGACAATTCGTGTTTGAGATCCACTACCGATGCAAGTCTCCGTTCAAGTAGCGCAGACCGGTGTCGATGATCACGGTCACTACGGTTTTGCCCGGTCCAAGTTCCTTGGCCTTTTTCAGGGCCGCCCAGATGTTTGCACCTGACGTCACACCGCCAAGCAAACCTTCCTGGCCAGCGAGCGCCCGGGCCCCCCAATAGGCGTCTTCATCCTTCACTGGAATTACATCATCGATGAGGTCCCTGCGCAGGATCTTCGGCACGAAGGATAAGCCTATCCCCTCGAGCTTGTGCGTACCTCTGGTGTCACCTCCTGAGAGGTTGCGCACGTAGTAGGGCTCCACGGCGACAACTTCGGTGTTGGGATTGTGCGTCTTCAAGACCTCGGCATTGCCCGAAATGCAACCGCCACCGCCCGCAGCCATGACGAAGGCATGTACGGGAGTGTTTACTTGGCTCAGAATTTCCTGAGCCATGTCGTGATACCCCAGCTTGTTATCTATGTTGTTCACCTGATCCGGCCAAAACGTGCCCGGTTCCCCGGCCAGTTCTTTTGCGCGCACAATCATCCGGTCGAGTACATCCGCAGTCAGCACGCCGCCCTCGGCGTGAACAATTTCCACTTCCGCGCCGAACGCTCTCATCGTTTGTAGCTTTTCCTCGGAGAACCCGTTTGAAGACACAAAGTAGGCCTTATACCCGCGAGTGGCACAGACCATCGCCAGCGAGCTTCCGGTGCTGCCACCAGTGTACTCGACAACGCGCCCACCGGGCTTCAACTCTCCGCGCCGTTCGGCCCCTTCGATCATCGACAAGGCCATGCGGTCTTTCATGCTGCCCGTTGGGTTGGCCCCTTCCCACTTCACATAGATGTCGGCGTGATCGGGTCCTGTCAGATGGGACAGTTTGATGAGTGGGGTATTGCCGATGGTGGTCATTTTGGAGCCTTTCGCGGACTGTCATCACCAGTGGCTTCCATAAGTTAAGTCACATACTGAGTCAAACTTCCATTTTTTAAGTAACTGCGCTAAGTTCAACAAATTGACAGCTAACATGAGGACGGAATGACCCAAACAGAGCATGAGTTTCGTTCCCGATGCTCGATTGCGCGCAGCCTTGAGATCCTTGGTGACAAATGGACCCTGCTGGTGGTGCGAGACCTGTTGTGGCACGGAAAACATACATTCCAGGAATTGCAGAACAGTGAGGAACACCTGCCCCCAAACCTTCTGTCTCAACGACTAAAGCGGTTGATGGAGTGGGGGCTTGTGGAGCGGGTGGCCTATCAGGTCAGGCCAGTGCGCTATCGTTACATGCTTACCGACCGGGGGCGAGCGTTAGAGCCAACCTTGTTGGGGATCATGAACTGGGGGCACTTGCACTTAGGGGGAGGACTGTTCGACCCAACGCTTGGCAAGACAGTGGCTGGAACATCGGTCTGAGTTTCCAGACACGTTCGTTCTGGGTTCGTAGCAGACCTGGGAGCATGCGCGTCAACTAGATTCCAGAGTTTGCGACACATCCTCGGCATGTCCGAAGCAGAATACCAACGGCTTCGCGATCTGACCAGCGAATGGCGTTTCGGCAACAACAATCTGCTGACGATCCTCCTGGAACACTTAGACGATGTTGTGGACAGGAAGCTTGGAGCACCGTGATGGCGGACTTCATCGAGGAATACGGTCAGCCGGAAAGCGGCAGATTGCGTTAGCTGACGATGAGGCCCGGCCGATAGTGTTGAAAAACTCTGATTTTGCCCAAAAGTGGTGGAATAGTTGGCCGTAGAGAGCAAGTCGAAGACCCCGGCTAGGCGTAAGAACACAGCTTCGACGTCGTCAATCTGGATTTGACCAAGGCTTCGGCAAAGGTGACGGCACAGGCAACACCATCAACAACTGGTAAACCAAACTCCTCGGATAATTGTGACATCAAGTCTGTCATTCCGGCACAACCCAGAACGATGGCTTCAGCTTTGTCCTCGTCAATGGCGGCGCGAATTTCAGCCCGTATCTTATCTATTGTCGCCGGATCGTTTTCCTCAAGCTTCAGAACCGGCACGTCCGATGCCCGAACCCGGGCACATCTGCGATCCAGGCCATATTTCAGCAAATTGGTTTCCAACCCAGCCAGAGATCGGGACAGCGTAGTAATGACGCTGAATTTTGGACTGATCATGGAGGCCGCGTGATAGGCGGCCTCACCAACACCAACGACCGGAGCCGAGGTGATGCAACGTACAGCGTCGACGCCTGTGTCATCGAAACAGGCCACTACGATGCCATCCACATCCGGATGCTGCTTGACCACATCCAACAAGCCCGGAACACAAGTAGAGACATCCAGATAGCCCTGTATGCTGGCGGGACCGTCTTGCGAAGTGGCAGCAATAATCATGGTTTCAGGATGCGCAGCCGCCCGCGCTGCCTCTTCTATCTTTCGCGTCATGGAACTGGTGGTGTTGGGATTGACGACTAGAAGTTTCACAACGTCCTCACATTTCTCCGCCCAGATAGGCGGCTTTGATCCGGGGATCAGTCAACAGCTCTTTGGAATTGCCCGAGATCACCACATTTCCAGTGGTTAGTGCATAGGCACGGTGCGAAATCGAAAGCGCCATGCGCGAGTTCTGTTCGACCAGCAGCACAGACACACCTTCGTCCCGGTTGATAGCTACAATAGACCGCGCAATGTCTTGCACCAGCTTGGGCGCAATTCCCAACGACGGCTCATCCAGCAACAGAAGGCGTGGCTTTGCCATCAGAGCGCGCCCGATCACCATCATCTGCTGCTCGCCACCCGACAAGGTTCCTGCCGACTGGCTGTAGCGCTCTTTCAGACGCGGAAACCGTGCCAGAACCGAATCCAGAGTGCGCTGAACATCCGCTTTGTCCGAGCGGGTAAACGCCCCCATCAGAAGATTGTCTTTTACCGACATGTACGGGAAGACGCGCCGCCCTTCGGGCACCATAGCGATGCCTTTCGAGACGATCTCGGCCGGATTGGTTCCGGCAATCTGTTCGCCCTCGAACGCAACCGAACCGGATTTGATCTTCGCCAGCCCAGTGATCGCCCGCAGGATCGAGCTTTTGCCTGCCCCATTGGCACCGATCAGAGCAACCGTTTCGCCTTGCTCAAGATCTATTGATACCCCTTTAAGGGCATAGACGTGATCGTAGTAAAGCTCGACATCCTTGAAATCTAACATTTTGGTCATGGCTCAGATCCCAATCTCGTCGTCGGCGCTGCCCAGATAGGCTTCGATAACTTTTTCGTTGTTCTGGATTTCTACCGGTGTGCCCTCGGCGATCATCTCACCGAAATTCAGCACAACGATCCGGTCCGAGATATTCATCACCGCAGGCATGTCATGTTCTACCAGTAGAACGGTCACCCCCCGGTCATCTCGCACCTTGCGCACCAGATTGACCATCTTCATGGTCTCGTCATGGTTCATCCCGGCGAAGGGTTCATCCAGCAGCAACACCTTGGGATCGGTTGCCAGACCAATCGCGATCCCCAACGCCCGCAGGTTGCCCTGTGGCAGGTTTGAGGCCTGTTCGTTTGCGATCTCGGTCATGCCGAGGAATTCGATCAGATCGTCGGCATATTGCCCGAAACTGTCGACATCTTCATGCGCCGTTTTTGTGCCCCAGAAATACCCGGCCAACGAAGCACGGGCCCGTAAGTGCTGAGCGACAATGATGCTTTCGCGCACTGTCATGGATTTGAAGATCGTCGTTTCCTGAAACGTGCGGACAACACCTTTGCGCGCCACTGCGTGTGGTTTCAGGTTTGAAATCCTCTCGCCCTTGAACAGCACCTCTCCGGTCGTGGTCGGCAGGAAGGACGAAATCATCTTGAACAGCGTGCTTTTACCCGCACCGTTCGGTCCGATCACCGACAGGATCTCGTTTTCATTGACGTTGAACGAGATGTTGCTGTTCGCGGTCAGGCCACCGAATTTCTTGGTGACATGGCGGACTTCCAGAAGATGGCTCATTTGTCCTCTCCTTTCTTGCCAGGCAGACGCAGGCTGAGCAGCCCGTTGGGCAGGAACAGCATCAGGATGATCAGCAAGCTGGAATAGGCCAGCAGCTGGAAGCGGCCCAACTCGAACAACAGGTCCCAGCCAAAATACAGGACCAGCGTGCCCAACATCGGGCCAAACACATATCCCAGACCACCGAGGAAGCAATTCAGCATGAAGTTCACACTGTCGGCGACCTGAAAGCTGGACGGATAAACCGATTGCGCGATCGATCCGAACATCGCACCGCCAATGCCGCCCAGAAAGGACGAGATGGCAAAGACGATGACCCGGATATACGAGATGTTCACACCTATGGAGCTGGCCAGTTCCTCATTCTGCTGCATCGAGCGGCAAAGGTGGCCAAGGCGCGAATTCACCAGCCGGTACATGGCGGCAAAGGTCAGGACCATCAGAACACAGGCGGTGTAGTAGAAGGCCAGTCTTGGGTTCTCCAGTGTTCCGAAATCGGGTATCAGAGGGATACCCAGGATCGACACCCCGCCCGGAAGCGGGATCGAGGTGATGCCCTTGGCACCATTCGTGACAGGCAAGGCAAGCGCAGTCAGGGTGACGACCTGTGTCAGCACCAGCGAGATCATTGCAAAATACACGCCCCGCAGCCGCAGGATCGGCAGACCGATCAGAACCGCCACACCGGCTGCAAAGAGGCCCGCAAGCGGCAGGGACAGCCAGAACGAAATGCCAGCCTTGGTCACCAGAATGGCCGAGACATAAGCTCCGATCAGGGCAAAGGCGCCCTGCCCTATGTTAATGCGGCCGATATAGAAGGTCAGCCAGACACCGGCACTGGCGATCGACAGCAGCGCTACCGAGGTCAGCGTGTAGTACAGGTCAGACCGTCCGGAGGCGGCGACAAAGCTGGGAACCGCGATGAAGATGGCCAGCAGGAAGACCGCCACACCGGCCCATTGGATCATTGAAAATTTTGGCACTGCGTTATCCCCACGGTTTGCCCATCAGGCCCTGCGGGCGGATGGCCAGGAAAATCATCAGCGAGACGAAGATCAGCAGATAGGTGATATCGCCATATTGCGAGAGCACCGCTAAACCGATGGCTTCCATGAAGCCAAGGATGATACCGCCTGCGATTGCGCCGGAAATCACACCTGCGCCGCCGATCATGACCATCATGAAAGCCTTGATTGAGGTCGGTCCGCCCATACCCAGATTGACGCCGGTAATAGTCACGAGCAGACCGCCGACCAGACCAGCCAGCATTGCGCCCAATGCAAATCCAATCATGGAGTAGCGAGCAACATTGACTCCCATCAGTTGGGCAGCGGTTCTGTCCTGCGCCAGCGCACGCAGGGCGCGGCCGGTTTTGGAATACTGCATAAACAGGATGAAAGTGACGATCGACAGAATAGCCAGCACGCAGATCAAAATACGGTCATATGGCATGATCAACTTGAAATCCCAGTTGAAAACCCCGTTGACGATCTTGGGCACACCGCGCTGTTTTTCTCCAAAGACCAGCAGGATGACCGCGTCAAACAGAAACGCCAGTCCCGCCGCCAGCAGCATTGTGCTTTCTTCGCGCGATGACCGTCGTATGACTGGGGCGAACAGAAACCGTTCTATCAGCGCGCCGAGCACGGCCAGAGTGATACAGGACGCCAGCAGCGCAAGGATGAAAGGCCAGCCAAGTTGTCCGTAGAAGGTGTAGGTCACAAAGCCGCCGAGAACGTACATCTGTCCGTGAGCAAAATTCAGTACGTTCATCAGGGCAAAGATCAGCGTCAGACCCAAGGCGATCATCGCATATTGCGCGCCCAGATAGATGCCGTTTGCTAGTATCTGTTCCATGATAGTCCCGCGTTAGGTTCGGGTTTCCCGGGCCGATCATCAGCCCGGGAGTTTGAGTGGCTCGTTAGGCTTTCGCCTTGTCGTGGGGAGTTCTGCCTCAGTCGACTTCAGCGACAAAGAGTGTTTCAAACTGTCCGTCCTGGTAGACATTCACTACCAGCGGGACCGCAATCTGACGCTTTTGTCCGAAGGAGGTTGTTCCGACGTACCGCATTACGGCGTCGCCTTTCATGAAAGGGTTCGGTGCTTCGAACGTGTCCATCGTGGTCTGGAACGCCTTGACGTCGTCAATGCCCGCCGGGTTGGCGTTCAAAGTCGCCAGAATATACTCCAGCGCATAGACCTTGGTATTCGATTCATCGTTATATTCGCCGAACATATCAGTGTAACGCTTGACGAATTCCTTCATGTCGTCCGATGCGATTTCAGGCGTCGATGCACCGCCGACCGAGATGAACCCGTTGGCCAGATCGCCCGCACCTTCGCGCAGAACCGTCGCATCCTGCGCGGTCTCGGTCGAGATGATGCCCTGATACCCCAGTTCGCGCGCAGACCGGATCAACTGAGGTGCATTGGCCGGCGAGACGCCGGACAGAACCAGCAAATCAGGCTGCGTGCGCATTACAGGCGTCAGAACCGGGGTAAAATCTGTCGTGTCCACCTGATACGTCACGTTGTCAGACACAACTTCAAGACCCAGCGCATTTGCCGCTGCGATCCCTCCATCCCGCTGGCTCAGCGGATCAGACTCGTTGGCAGCAACAAAGGCCACGCTCTTTACGCCTTTTTCGTCGCGCAGGTATTCGTAAATCGCCGGGCCGGATTGATAGTTCGCAACCATGCCCAAAACCGCATTGGACGCCGGAGCGGTATAAAGCTCTTTCGGGAAGGCATATGGGAAATACATGATCCCTTTTGCTTCGGCAACTGGGCGCACGGCGGCTGCGCCGTCATCCACGTTGGGACCAACCACATAGTGGATCCCTTCCTGCGCCATCTTCTCCATGCCTGCGATTGCGCGCTTGGGGTCTTTCTGGTCATCGAACGAGACGATTTCGATGTCGTATGTGGTATCACCAATCTTGTAGCCGCCGGATTCGTTGATCCAGTCAGCCCGCGCCTCCATCGAGCGCTGGTTCGAGATGCCCCAGGCCGCTGCCGGACCTGAAGTCACACCAACAAAGCCAATCTTGAGAACCGGGTTTTCCGCCCAGGCGGTGGAGCCCAGAACGGATATGGCCATCGCCAGGGCCGCCGATGATTTCATCAGATTTCTGCGTTTCATTGTTTCCTCCCTATTGAGGTTTGGGCGCCTCTTTTGTGCGCTTGCAAAGGTTATTGAGTCACAGGTCGAATCCCGGTGATGCTATTAAACTCAGCATTGTTAACAATCTATGTCAACATTTTTTAATCAACGGCAGTGTTGATATTGTGAACAAATGCTCAATATATTGTCATTCGGAAGCCGTGCGTCTAATAAAAACGAACATGAATTCCAGCCAAATCGGAACAAGATGACAGACGCCCAACAAAAACTCGACACCGTCCAATCTGATCCGGATGAGCAATTGATCGTCGATCGAATTTATTCCGCGGTTATGGAACAAAAGCTGGCTCCACGAACCAAATTGAGTGAACAAACCTTATGTGAGACCTTTGGCGTTGGTCGCATGCGCGTCCGCCGCGCATTGTTGTTATTGAGCAGCCAAGGCATTGTTGAACTTCATTCCAACCGCGGTGCCTTTATAGCCTGTCCAAGCCCTGACGAAGCTCGAGAGGTTTTTGAGGCCCGCTTGATGATTGAGTCTGGCATCGTACGTACACTAGCACATGAAAACGGCAGCCTGGGAATCGACGCATTACGGACACATGTCAAAGAAGAAGATAAGGCTCGGGCAGCTAATGATCGAACCGAGATTATTCGGCTCTCAGGTGAGTTTCATGTGGAGCTGGCCAAATGCCACAACAATACGGTACTCACACGCATTGTCCGCGAGCTGGTAACCCGGTCGTCTCTGATCGTGGCATTGTTCGGAACCAACAGAGACTCTTCGTGCCCCGATGATGAGCACGCTTCGATCATTAATGCGATCTTGAGTGGTGATCCAAAATCCGCGGAAGACAACATCCAACACCATCTCCTTCACGTAAAAAACAGTCTGGATCTGGAACAAACCCGAAAGGTTGAACCCGATCTGGCTAAGATACTCACCGGGCGCATGTAATTGGATCTGTTGCAAACTTTTGGAATGACTAGAGTAGCAACTAACCGGACACACCTATCCTGCGATCTCCGCAAATATCTGAAATCCCGACGTCGTAGCGTTGGGGAACTGCTGCTTTCGGATCATGTTTGCGACCTCGATGCCGTCCAGAATAGCCGATGCGGACCTGAACGATTTGAACCCGCACATGTGCCGCACGCAACGCTTGATAAACCGATAATCCTGCTCGGTCAGGTTATTCAAATACTTTGACCTGACTGTTTGAATTTTGGCAGGGCAACCAAACCGATTAAGCATTTTGTTCACCTCTCGAATGCCCGCTGCGTTGGTTCCGCTTTTGTCGATGACGATCTTGCTCGGGATTCCATTTGAAGACAGCGCTTTGGCAAAGAACCTAGCTGCCGCTGGACGGTTCCTCCGCTCAGACAGCATAAAATCAAGGGTATCTGCTGCCTTGTCGACAGCCCTGTAAAGGTACATCCAATTGCTGCGAACACGAACATATGTCTCGTCCATGCGCCAAGAGCTCGGCGTTGGGCGTTTCTTCGATTGCGATCTTGCTGCGATCATCGGTGAATACCTCACGACCCACCTGATGAGAGCGGCATGGTCCACCTGAACGCCGCGTTCTGCCAGGATTTCTTCTAAGTCCCGATACGACACCGTGTAACGCAGGTAGAAGTACACAGCGTACAAAACAGCATCCTTGGGGAAATGACAGCCCTTCAATGAGATCATGCTCAAACAACCTGTTCAAAACTGTTCGACGAGTACAAACCTCAGATCACACATGCGCGTCAACCAGACCCCAGAGTTCGCGACACATCTTTTTGGGTGCTAAGCCAGCGCTGTTGGCATATATTGTAGTTTATGCAAGTGGCTAACACTACATGTGCCTCAAATCACAACCGACTGATCTTCGACTGTAAACATCGCAACGATGCCTGCGCACTAGGTAAGTTTGACGTTCGGCGGGTCGGCGGGGTAAGCGCGACGCTCCCGGCGCCGCCTGTTTTCGACAGAACGGAGATACATGCCTAAGCAGATTATGTCCATAATCGATATTTTGAGAAACTTCATACTTGGTTTCACAGCAAGCTTTGATATGCCGGTTACCCTGTTCACGCCATGGCCCGCGCCCTCCGGTTCAGCTTGGACAGTAGATGTACCCGACAATGTCACTTAAGGCCCCTACCCTTTGCGCGGCAAAACAAAAAAGGCGCCGAAACCTTTCCGACGCCTTCACCTGACTTGCCAGGTCGTGATCTTACCCGTGGGTAAGATCATCTTCCTCGGGAAGCGCATCGAGCAGCGCAGCAATTGCTGCCTCCAGTTTGCTTCGATCAACGCGGGTAAAATCCAGATCATACCGCACCTCGATCCTTCCACTAGAAGCAGCACATTTCGCGATCCCTGCCCTGCCCGAAACCTGAAAAGTTGTTTTCGCGCGGCGTGGTTTACCTGCACTGGCGGCCACCGTCTTCTTCGAGGACACAGCTTCTGGCTCACCTAGAAATGACCTAAGAATTGCGACTTCACGCGCGCCATCCCGATCAGGCTCACTCTTCAGTGCCTCGCTTACCTGGCGAACCAGACCTGGCGTCGCGTCAAATTTGCGCTTTAGCTCAACACCCACGTTTCGCGGAATGTCGTTCGGGTGGGTCAGAACTTTGTCCAACATTAGCAGCAAACTGGCAAAAGACCGGATATAGCTGCGCTTTGTGTAGCTGGCAGATTTGAACAGCGTGGACACCGCCTTGTCGACATCCGGACAGTCATTCGCAGGGTCTTCGGAATATGCACGGGCGAGGGCGCCCATTTCCGCAAATGAGATATCCTTTCGGATCAGGTTCTCGTCGACCATACGCCGATAACTGTTGTCCAGATCACCCGCATCAGAAATCCCCGCTGGAATTCTGGCATAGGTTTCGTCACCGGTCTCATCGTACAAGGCACGATAGGCAGACAAACGGCGCATGCCCTGGATCAATTCATACAGCCCGTCCGACCTGCGCTCCAGGCGGATCGGGTTGGACAAGCCGATCTCCCTAATAGAGTCCTTTAGTTCATCCAGTTCTGGATCGGGACCGGGTTTGCGATCTCGTGTCAGCTTTTCCGTTACAACGTCGTTCAGCACCACTCGTTCTGTCACCAAACCTTCGGCTCTCAGCCGAACCAGTTCGTGTGCAAGACGATCGTTTTCTGCACGGATGGATTGCTCTGTCGATTGTTGATCACGCAAAGCGTCGGCATTTTCCGAAATTGCAGCGGCCATTGGGCCACGTCGTTTTTCGAAAACTTTATCCGGCACCTTACCAACAGGAATGTCATCCATAGCCGGTAAATCAATATCGAACATTCTCCGCTTGCGGCTCATGCGTCATCCTCCACCTTGTCCCAGGCCGATAACATTACGCCCCGGAATTCCTCATACACATTGTCGAAAGTTGAGCGGGCGCGCCGCCAGGTTTCGCGAGTCATTTCGCGGTAGTCCATTTCGTAGACCGAGCTCAGAAAACGTCCAGACTGCTCCACCGCACGGGTCATTTCCACCGGGTGCTGTGCGACGTGCTCGCCAAATACCTTCTTAAAGGCATCAAACATCGCCAGATGCAGCGCATTGCCCGGTTCATACCGCGTCAACAGGAACCGCAACTCACAGAAGGTTTTGGGCAACCCAATCTTACCCGTGGGTAAGGTCTTGTCGAACCCATAGGCCAGATCTTCCAATGCTTCTGCCAATTGGCCGATGAACGACGTGGTCGAGTCATACTCCCAATAGCCAGGACCCGAAGGGATATAAAGCATGTCTGCGGCAAAGACCGCGTTCATAGACTGGTATCCGATTGCGGGCGGGCAATCGAACAGAATGAGGTCATAAGCGTCATCCGGAATCTGGTCCAGATACCGGGACACCGCCGCAAAGAAGGACCATTCGGGATTCAGGTGCCGGTACTGGGCCGACGCAAATTCAACAAAGGCTGCGTTCGCACAGGAAGGTATCGCATCGATCGTCGACCAGGAGGTCTTCTTGATGAAATCAGCAATTCGCAGATCGCCCAGGCCCATATCTGTTATCGCGGGCGGCAACTCCCGGCGGGGCAGGGCGGTTCCCGATTCTGCAGCGGCGGGGCGGTTATTCATGCGTTCTGTTTCACGAATGAGGTCACGCGCCATGATCCCCCAGACCGTATAATCTTCGGCCACATCCGTCAGCCCCATCGAATGGCTTAGTGTTGCCTGAGGGTCGAAATCCACCACAAGGACCCGATACCCATCCAGGGCGGCTGCATGGGCAAGATGCAGCGCCACGGTCGACTTTCCCGCGCCACCCTTGAAGTTTGCGACAGCCGCACGAATGGCGCGCTTGCCTTCAGGGCGAGGGGGCATCAGTGACTTGCGATTAATCTTGAGCCGTCGCCGAAGTTCGTTCACCTCTTCCAGGCTGAACCAGCGCTGACGCCCGTCGGGCTCAACTTCTCCACCAGGTAGGGAAGGATCGGCTGCAAGCTTTCCGCGAAAGGTTGACTGATTCACCCGGAAGATCAGTTCGGACACTTCCCAGCTGGAAAACCGGCGGAGCGTTTTCTCCATCTCAGGGCTAAAGGTCTGCTGGCGAATCCACCCCTGCAACTTGAGGGACTGATTGCGCAATGCGTTCAGGTCTTCGTGCGTGTACATGCCTCGGGTCTCTTAGTTTGGAACGTAAATTTCTGCTCGTTTCTTATTTACGCTTGATTTGCACTTTAAGCAAAAGAAATTATGATGAGAGTACGATCTTACCCACGGGTAAGAAAACAAGGCGCAAAAACACCCGAAGCGATTCGACCGCCCCAGGTGGAACAAAACGATCAAGACAGCCCTATCCAGCCAGTATTTAGGGGGACGGACCGAAGGAAATAACCACATATAGGGGGACACAAAGACCCAATAAGGGGACACACAGAATGACCCCCATCACCAATATTTCACCAAATTTCTTTTCGTTTTTTGAGTTTGATCTGCGCAAGATCACGCGATGTTCCAGTCTTGGCTTGACAGAATCGAAGCTTTGGACGCTAATTAGGCCAAGATGACGAAAAGCGTTGGCAAACGGCGCGAGATTGGCGGGACACACCCGCCAGAGGCAGACTGAGCGGTGAGAACGGATATGCAGCTTGCGAAACCGGTCGGGCGAAATGCGCCGGCTTTGAAATATGATATACTATCTGCTCTGACCGTTCATGCGCTGTCAGGCGACAAGCACCGACAACGAAGTATTTTGCGTATCATTGCGTTGATTACGACCCGGTATAACTGGCGCAACAACGAATTATCCATTGGGCGGGAAGAAATTTCGCGCCTGTGGGCAGTGAACGAAAGAACCGTAAAGCGCGAAATGTCCAGATTTCGCACATTAGGTTGGGTAACGGTAAAACGGCCCTCAGCGCGGGGTCGTGTAGCCGTGTACGAGATCGATCTGAAACAAATCCTGATTGACACCGAAGAGGTGTGGTCTGTTATCGGATCGGACTTTCAAGCCCGGATGACTGACGTGCCGGAACCCGAAACGAATGTCGTACCCTTTGCAACCAAACCCAGTGCCCCTGACAGCCCAGCTGGGGATGTGTGGTCGCAGGTACAGGCGATTCTACACGGTCGCGATCCGGAACTGTGGGCAAGCTGGTTTCAACATCTGTCCGAAGCTGAAAGGGCAGGGGGGCGTGTTGTCCTTATCGCACCGTCACGATTCATGGCCGATTATATTTCGCAGAAGTGGTCGGCGCGACTTCTGGCCGCCTACAGCCGTATTGATCCCAGCATCAGGACGGTTCGCGTGGACGCAGCTGAGTAACTGTCTTCGGCCTTGTTGCCCAATTGTCGAACGTACGTGATCTCATGTTCGGTCCCATCGAGTAGTTTCCGAACAGTCTTCAAGAAGATCAGCAAAGGTCAATTCACGCCCATATTCCGTCTTTTTCAGCAGTTCAGCCAACTGGCTGGACAATCGTCCCTCCAGCTTCATGTATGCAGATCTCAGAGAAGTTTGCGAAAGAACCTAACTCGACGGTATTGCCAAGTTGTTCACGTTGAATGATCCAGCTATGTCGCGCCAATGAACATCCCAACGATCATGCCACTCCTGAAAAGTTTTCGCTTTTCTCGTGAGATCATTGCCTACGCGGTCTGGGCTTACCATCGCTTTGGGTTGAGCACAGCTGACGTTGAGGATCTGTTGGCTGCTCGGGCCGGTTGCCAAGTTTGGCGAACCCAGGGTCGTCATCACCGACAAATTGCGCAGCTATATCAAGCCGATCAAAATACTTGCACCAGAGGTTGACCATCATGCCCACAAAGGTCTGAATAACGCCATCGAAGTGTCGCACCGACCAACCCGCAAACGAGAAAAGATCATGGGCCGGTTCAAGTCTGACCTAAAGGCTCAGAGATTTCTGTCTGCGCATGACAAAATCAACCTGGTCTTCCGCCCCAGCCGCTATCAACTCACCGCAAACTCTTACCGCCACGCTCGTTCCGACGCGTTCAACCTCTGGGACGAGTACACTGCGGAAATGACCGCTTGATCCTGTCTTCGCCAATACCTCACATGCTCAGGTCATCAACTTGGCAATACCTGTCATTCTGCTCGGCTTCCTGTTTTAGTAGGCGCTAACTTTTCATTAGACCACTATGCAACCACTGACTTTCTCAAAACCAGAAAGGTCATCATCCCAATCGGTGGTAGGGCTCTTTGCTCTTCGACAGTTAGCGCTTGCTCTTGTAATACCGTGTCGATTTCGAAGTCAGAGTGCCAACCGATTGTGTTAGCAATTGGCGCAAACGCGCGTTCCAAGGTTGCCAGCAGACCTCGCTCTCGTTTGAAATGGTTCGTAATCACCACACTGCCGCCGGGTTTACAGACCCTCACAATTTCCGCCATTACCTTTTCCGGTTCTGGAACGACGGACAGCACATGCATCGCTGCAACCGTATCGAAATGGTTGTCTGGGAAATCAAGCGCGCGGGCATCCATTTGCCTTAGCTCCGCAACGTGGCTCAGGGATAAATCTCTTACCTTGCCGCGTGCTTTTTGCAGCATGTCCTCGCTGAAGTCGATTCCGGTCACCTGAGTCCTGGGTCCGTAATGTTCCAGTGACAGCCCGGTGCCCACGCCAACCTCCAGAACCTTGCCAGAACGTCTGTTGATATAGTCAACCGCATGCTGCCGCCCGACATTGGTGACGGCCCCAAACGTCTTGTCATAGACGGGTGCCCAGCGAGCGTAAGAGGTTTGAACGGCTTTGATGTCCATATCGTATCCTTAACGGTTAGAACGTGCTTCCCTGTCAATCCACGCCCAGGCGACCATTCCCACATATCCGACACAAAGCGCGATCAGCGTGGCCCAGGCAAAGGTCAGCAGCGCGGCGCCAACAACAGCGACACCGATGAGAAAAAACTTCGCGTTCTCGCGTGAAATCCGCGTGGTTTTAAAAGACCAGGTCGGTATGCGACTGATAAGCAAAAGACCAATGATCACGATGAAGAGGCAAATCAATATACTGGGCAGCGCGGGCGCATCCGCGAAAGCGAAGGACAGATACATTGGCAACATGACCAGCAGCGCCCCTGCAGGGGCTGGAACCCCCTCGAAATAAGCGCTGTCATGTTCGCAGGTCTCGGACTTGCTGCCCACATTGAACCGAGCAAGGCGCATAACGCAGCACACCGCAAAAAACAGCACGGCGAGCCATGCAGCACTGGGTACATCCTGCAAAGCCCAGAAATAGAGAACAAGCGGCGGGGCAACGCCGAAGTTCAAGAAATCCGCGAGCGAATCCAGTTCTGCCCCGATTTTGCTGTCACTGCTGAGCAAGCGCGCAATGCGCCCATCCAACCCATCCAGCACACAAGCGGCTATAATCAACTGCACCGCAAGCTCGTAGTTTCCCTGAACGCCAAATCTGATTGCCGACAGGCCCGCGCAAATGGCTGTTATTGTCAGTGCATTGGGCAGCAAATGAATCAGCGCAAACCCGGTCTCTTCCTGTTCGGATGGTTCTGTCACTGATCCAGCCACCTACTTTTCATTGGGTGTGTGCAAACTGGCAAGGATAGTTTCGCCGGCAATCATCGTTTGCCCGACACGCACCTGCGGCTCCACGCCATCTGGAAGATAAACATCCAGACGGGAACCGAAACGGATCAATCCAAATCGCTCTCCGGTTTGAAGCGCGTTGCCAGGTTTCACAAAGCAGACGATCCGTCTGGCCACTAGGCCGGCAATCTGGACCACAGCCAGGTCCTGACCATTCCTCATTCGAATACGCAGGCTGTTGCGCTCGTTATCGGCACTGGCCTTATCTAGGGATGCGTTGAAAAATTTGCCGGGGCGGTAGGCAACGGCGGTGATCTCACCTTCAATGGGCGTGCGGTTCACATGGCAATTGAAGACGCTCATGAATACACTGACACGAGTGAGGGGCGTGTTTGGCATCCCAAGCTCACTCGGCGGCACTGCCGCTTCGATTAGCGAAACCACCCCATCCGCCGGGCTGACAATCAAGCCTTCCCCTGTCGGTGATACGCGTTCGGGGTCGCGAAAGAAATAGTAGCACCAGACCGTAAGGCCGACGCCAATCCAGCCCAGAATGTCGGACAGGAGAAACAGACCGACCGTGATGGCGGCAAAGATCGCGACAAACCGAATGCCTTCAGGGTGCATCGGTTTGATGAACGTATCGCGCATGCGCATCGTAAGCTTTCCCCGAGGTCAATTGATGGCACTTTCATAAGTGGATTGCTGGGGAACGCAAGTGTAGCGGGTGCAGACGATTCATTATTTCAGATATCTGATCCAAAGGGCTTGATCGTCTGAATCTCCGCGCACTTCGGTAACTTCAGCTGGGTTGAGGCCAAATTCCGTAACCAAGTCTTCGACCTGACCCGATTGGAAGCTATCGAGGCTTCGTACAAGTCCGCCTTCTTCAAATGCGATCAATTCGTGAGATCTGCCGGACCACCGGACGATCCCGCCACAGAGCGTTCTAAGTTCCATATCGACCAGTTCTGCAACCGGGGTCGGCAAAGAAATCGCTCCATTTGAGAAATCCTGTACGGTTCTGAAGGTGTAGAGGCCCCCGCTGGCCTCGGTGTGCCATTGTGGGTTTGCAAACAACCTGAATGGAGGCCTGCGCCAGTGCTTAGAAAGGCTGATCAGCATGTTGAACCAGCTGGAGGGTCAGATCAAAGAACTGGATGCCGAGATTGCCCGCCGCGCGCGGTCAAATGAAACGGCACGCCGCCTTATGACGGTGCCTGGAATTGGTCCGCTCATCGCGACTGCGCTGGTGGCCCTCGCCCCGCCGCCGGAAACGTTCCCGCGAGGGCGCGACTTCGCGGCTTGGCTCGGGCTGGTTCCAAGACAGCATTCAACAGGGGGCAAGCAGCGCCTCGGCGCAACGACAAAGATGGGAGAACGTTCGCTCAGGCGGTTACTGATCAACGGTGCCAACAGCGTTGTTATGTGGCGTTCGCGTAAGAGAACGGAAACCGAACCCTGGCTTGCCCGCATGATCGAACGCAAGCCGCCACTGCTGGTCCGCGTGGCCCTTGCGAACAAGATGGCGACGATCGTTTGGGCCTTGATGAACACAGGGGAAGTCTACCGGGCTCCGGCTGCCAACGCGTAAGGCGTCTGTGGCCGCGAGGCGGCGGAAACGGAAGAGGACAATGGACGGTATGGCATAAGGATCGTGAGACCGGGTCGGAAAAACCAGCTTGCGACAGAGTGCTTTGAGCACGTGGTTCTGAATTGGACCGGATCCGCTAACACCATAGGGGCCAGCGGCATGTGCAAACGCCGCGCAACAGGCCGAACACATGTCAGTACCCGAACCGATGCAATTACCGGTCAAAATTACCTCTTGTGTTTTGGGCGTCTACACGTGTCGCAAACTTAAATGAGATTAGCATTGTCAGTGCTGACGAGCCGATTATCCAGCCAATCTGGCAAACTGTTGAAATGGAGAGAGTCCAGGCGTGAACTGACCTTTGCGGATCATGTTGACCAGTTCGATACCAGCCAAGGCAGATGCTGCTGAAGTGAACGACTTGAATCCCAGCGTAGGCCTGATCCTTCGTTTGATGAAACGGGAAGTTTTAGCGCGGTTCATACGAAAAAGTTGGCGGCACACCTGGCAAATTCTTTGTAGCCTTATCGCGATTCGATGTGGATTATGTTAAAGTAACTGCGGCTTTCGTGGACGAAGTTATTATGCTAGTACACCTTGTTTTTCTAGGTTTTTTGCGGCTTAGGTCTAGCCTCATCGCTATTGTGATGTTCGGACCTGCTATTGTACTGGCGGACGTATCTGATGTCAGACGTACGGCGCTTGTCATAGGAAATTCGCAGTATGAGTACGTTTCGAATATTCCGAACTCGGCAAATGACGCCCGGGATATAGCAGCAGCGCTTGGTCGGATAAGTTTTAATGTGACCGAATTATACGATCTCGACTATCGCCAAATGCGGCTGGCCCTTCGGGATTTTTCCGACAAGGCTGCGACGGCCGACGTGGTATTGGTCTATTTTGCGGGTCATGGCATCGAAATAGACAACACTAATTACCTGATTCCCACCAACGCGGAACTCAAAAGCGACAAGGATGTGGAATTCGAGGCTATACGGCTGGACTCGGTACTAAATTCGGTATCGACGGCGAAAGGTCTCAAACTTGTTCTTATTGACGCCTGCCGAAACAATCCGTTCCTTTCTGATATGGAGCGCACAACCGCGACGCGGTCGATCGGGCGCGGATTGAGCAGTATTGACCCCGGAGGTGTTCTGGTCGGCTATTCTGCACGCGGTGGAACTTTGGCTTTGGATGGAAAAGGTCGCAACAGCCCATATGCCGAAGCGCTGCTTGAACATATTGAGGTTCCCGGGCTGGAACTTGGGAAATTGTTTCGCAAAGTCCGGGATTCAGTCTTTAAACTTACCGATGGGTACCAAGAGCCCTTCACTTATGGCTCATTGCCAGGGCGGGATATTTTCCTTGTCCCTGCAGCGGCCAAGGTGCCTTCCATTTTAAAAGAAACGCCTGCGCCTGTTGCCGAGTCCTCGCCTGAAGATGAGCGTGAAAAATCTGCCCAACGCGTTCTGCGCGAAGCGTTAAAGTTGGATGATCAAACGGTCAAGTTGGGCGCTTTGAAGATGATCGCGCAGCTCTATCCAAATACACGCGCTGGTCAATATGCGGCTGACGTAGCCGATGTGCTCAGCCGTTCACAACCGATTAAGAACAACGCCAGCGTGCCTACAGAGTCTGCTGCCGCGTCCCAAAGCCCGATCAACACGACGAACCAGGAAAACGTCGCGGGGCAACAACCAGATCCAGCCCTTGTGGCAGAAAAGGATCTTAATCTCAGCCAAAACGACTATCGCAACATTCAACGTGGTCTGAATTTCCTAGGGTATTCAGCCGGGCCTGTTGATGGGATATTCGGTACGCGCTCTCGTGCGGCACTAAAGCAATTTCAGAGCAAAAGCGGTTCGACCAGAACGGGGTATCTGACAGCGCAAAGCCTTGCTGTGTTAAAGAACGTCGCAAAGCCGCCACCCTCGGCGCACAGCGAGGAACAAACGAGCGGCGAAACGCTTGCTGCCTTGCCGAAGACGACCCAAACCGGCGCAGTAGCGAACAGCTACCATGGGGATTACTCAATCGTGGTCAGAAGACGACCCAATCCAAACTACAATGACCCTGAGCTTGCTAAGGATCGGCCCAAAATAGTGTTGCAGATGGTGTACCGGAAGTCGTCCGCCGGGTTTCAGATGATCAGCGCTCAGGATCTGACGGAAGGTGGTGAAAATCGACCAAAACGATTTCGCGCATCGTTATCAGAAAAGGGGCGGTTGCGTATTTCGGGAAATACAGGGTACCTGTTTGGTAAAGTAAGAATTGTCCCCTTCTCGATTACTCAGAGAATTCCTGCAGACTTTTCCAAGGGGCAAACCCTCCACTCCAACCAAGGCCAGTTCGACAAAGCCTTTTTCATGGATGTGACGATAACAAAACGTTGAAACTCACAACACGAAGTATTCGCAGCTACTCGGGTACGCGCCTGTTGAGTTCAACTACTTGAATTTCTGTCTCGCCATCATCGTGAATGAAACTCGCAGCCACTGGCCATCGTCGTTCAGCGTCCACAGTTTTTGCCGTCGCCATGGTCATATAAATGGGACGAAACCCATCGGCATCCGGTGCTAGGGTCTTGATCCAGCTTTCCAGGCGTGCAGCGACATTTATCGTATCACCGATGACGTTATAATGCATGGATCCGCTGACACCCAGTGTGCCACCGATTGCTTCTCCGCTGTTCAGCGCAATCCGTAGCTTGTATGCACGTTGATTTCGAAAAGTGTTATTAAGTGATGCCACGGCTTCGCGCATGGCGTTGGCACAACGTAGTCCGGCCTGCGCGTCCGATTGCCTTTGCTCGCGTGTTTCGCTTGGAATTGGCGCGCCAAACACAACCAGTATGCCGTCTCCTGTATATTTCTCGACAAACCCACCATGCGCGCGAGCGATTTCACCCAGCCGATCAAGAATTCGCGCGATCCACGTCATAAACTCGTCTGCATCCATCGCATTCCCGGCGAGGGTCGACCCTTCAATATCCGCAAGCAGCGCCGTTACATACAGCTGTCGAGATCGGGGCTTTCCACCCGACATTAGATTTTTGCGCTGCTTCCAGATCTCAGCTGACAACTCTTCGGACAGATGAGATGAAAAAACCTGTGCGATCGCGCGTCTTTGGTTGCGCGAAAAGCCTGAGATGATCCCAAAGCCGAAAAGAAACCCGAAAGTCCAGCCCAGCAGAGAAGGCGCGACAGGCATTAACAACGCGAACTGTTGAAACATGGACAACGTAATCGTTAGCAGGACGCCACCTATCCCGGCCAGCAACACCGCATTGCCGGTGACCCTGACGAAAACAGACACGCAGGCACCTAAGAAGACCGAAGCGAGGATGATGAACGCAGGGAACTGACCGTCCAAAGCGCGCAGCGGAGAGGCTTGGCCGTTGAAGTAGTCAATCAACTGTTGAACGATGGCGGCATGAATTTCGGCACCAAAGGTAAAATCTGACCCGGTTGATCGGTTGAGTGGTGTTGAAAAGTAATCTTTTACGGAATGACTGGTAACGCCGATTATCACGGCATTTCCCTCAAAGCGATCCAGCCCAGTTTGAGTCAGAATCTCTGCGGCGGGAACACTGCGCGTGATCGGCAATGCATTTTTGTAATCAATGACGATTTGATAGCCTGACGTATCCACGTTGCGGAACAGGTTTGCACCCGGGGCCAAGGATTTTACAACTGTATCGCCAAACATCAAATAGCGTGGATTGTCGGGAGCGCTTTTCAATGCGGGTTGCCCGGTATGGGTCGCGGCCAGATGCATAGGCAGTGACAGGGAAATACCATCGTGCGTGTTTACTAACAACAAGGCGCGTCGGGCAACGCCATCAGGGTCAATTGGAATATCAGCGAACCCAGTGTGCGTGCCCGGCGGCGCTGAAATGCCAGCAGTCTCGCTATCCTGCAATTTCGAGATCACGAAAACTCTGGGATCGCTCAGCACCTCAAGTAAGAGGTCCCGACCTTCACCTGCCGGAACGTCCCTATAAATGTCGACGCCCACCGTAGTTGCACCAGAGGCGAGCAAGGTGTTTACAATCTGTGCCAATTGCCGATCGGGGACCGGCCAACCCCATTCGCTCAAATCTCGGTCGGTGATGGCAACCAGATAAACGTCTGCTATAGGTTCATCCGCCGCAAAGGCCGATATTGTCCAATCGTATTGGAGAAGCTCAAGTGACTCGAGCATGCCTTTTTTCCGGAGTTCGACCAGAGGCATGCCGACAATCAGTGTAATGACACAGACCAGAACCCAGCGTTGCCAAACCGGCATGAGCGATGACGTTCTCTGCCATGCATGCTTTTGACGCTTCGATGTCACTGACCTACGCCAGCTGAGTTCAGCAATTGTTCGAGTTCGGCTGGGTTCGTCGCCTGCACACGGCCGCTGAGGCCTATATCCACAAGTTCAGAGAGCGCATCGAACCACAGACCAGCTGCGGCCGGGGTGTCGGATCTAAATTCTTCCGGCAAACGCTCGATCAATCCTGATGTTCGTTCGACCACCGCGTCGGTGTTTGGATCGAGCAACTCGAGTTGCAAAAGATAAACTCGGTCGGTGTCCAGCAGAATATTTGACCTACTGAGGTCCAGACCATAATCGCCGGGTGGGAAAGGGCCACTGATGTGTAACTCTATTGCAGTCATCCCGGATGGGCCCAGTTTGACGATTACATTTCCTCGATGGCCCCGAGTTAGCCGCCAGATCAACGGCGGAAAGGCTTGAGTTGTTAGCCCACCGTCTGCTGGAACCAGTAGCAATAGGTCAGAAGCGGCATCCGAAGGTATATTCCGGGTGCCTGCGCCCATTCGATCCTTTGGCGTACCTATTTTGGGAGGAACAAACACAATTTCTGCGGACGTGTCAGTGTTTTTCTCATCGCCGGAAGCCAGCGCAAAACCGTTGAGAAACAGGCCTGCAGCCAGTACGAAGACAAAAACAGCTATTGATACCCAATTCCACGACACAAGACGCCTCTCGAAGAAAACTGCAAGTGTATCCGCTTTTTGAAGGTTTAGCGTAGGCTTGAAACTACGTTGAGTCCAGTTCCTGCTCTGTCTCGCTTCAGCTGATCCTAAGCTCGGTGGTCAGGCAATTTTATGCTAAAATAAGGATCTGTTCGGTTCAGAGTCGAGTCTGTGCTCATGGTTCCTGAAAGCAAATGGCGAAGCGGCGCCTCGTGTTTGTTGGTGGTTTGTTTGCTCTTGATCTTGCCGCTTGCGGCAGAGGCTAAGGGCAAGCGCGTCGCTCTTGTAATAGGTAACTCCGCCTATCAATACGTCCCGGACCTGCGCAATCCGGCCAATGATGCTGAGGACATATCTAAGGCGTTACAGCGCATTGGGTTTGAGGTTACACAGCATCAAAACCTGAGTTACACAGATATGCGCATTGCATTGCGCGACTTTGCCGAAGCCGCAGCCGATGCGGAAGTGGCGCTTGCGTATTTCGCGGGCCACGGAATCGAAATTGAGAACACAAACTATCTGATACCCGTGAATGCCGCGCTAAAAAGTGATCGGGATGTAGAATTTGAAGCCATTCGTCTGGACGCTATCGTGAATGCCATTGCTGGCTCGTCGGCTCTAAGTATCGTGATTGTTGACGCATGCCGAAACAACCCGTTTTTGGCCCAGATGAAAAAGGCCTCGAGCACTCGTTCAATCGGGCGCGGTCTGGCCGCGGTTGAACCAAGAGGAGTCGTGGTCGGATACGCGGCCCGAGGTGGGACTCTGGCGCAGGATGGCGACGGCCGGAACAGCCCTTACGCGCAGGCGTTTCTGGAACATGTTGAAGAACCGGGAGTGGAACTTGGTAAACTGTTCCGCAAGGTGCGCGACCGCGTGGTCGCACTGACCGACGGGTATCAGGAGCCTTTTGTCTATGGCTCACTACCGGGCGAGGACATATTTTTGGTCCCCAAGGTAGAACAGGCTGCATTACCCTTCCCTGACCTTCAGGAGTCTGACGAACCAGTCTTGCAGCCGCAGGTAACTCAGAAAAACGCGCTGGCCGCAGCTATGAAGGTGAACACAGTCAGGGGGTGGGATTTGGTCGCCAGATCCTATCGCGCTGCAACGTTATCCGAGCCCGAAATACTGAAGCGGATGGCCCAGATCACACCTGCCTGGACCAGAAAAAGCGGGCGGCTCGATGAGATAGAAGCCGCGCTCTTGCCGGGCCCTGCTCAGAAGAAGGAAGTACAACAAAGTCTTAACAACTCAGGCTTCGACGTCGGTACACCTGACGGAGTTTTCGGACCGCGGACCCGATCAGGCATCAAGGCGCTTCAGGCCAACGTCGGGTTAGAACCAACCGGATATGCCGATCTTGCTGTCCTGTCCGGCTTGGGGATCAGACCGCTGGCGGATGATGGCGCGAGTTTTATCAGCAATCCCTTTGCTGTCCGACAGGATATATCCGAGCTGGAAGTGTTAGGTGAATCCGAAGAGGTCACGCAAATTCTTGGCTGTTTGGGCCTGCGTAAAAGCGTCTATGGTACGTTTCGCGGAAACCTATATATTGCGCTGGTTTATTCAGGCAGTGTGCAGAGTGCGCGCAGCGAGGCGCAAAAATGTGGCTTGGATTTGGCCGCAATAACATCGGCTGCAGAGAATGCGTTCATCGTCCGGATGATTTCAAGTGACCCGGCTTTCTTTGAATTGGGATACGACAGCAAAACGAAAATCAGCTACAAGGCCGGACCCTATTTCGGGTTCAGAAAGGACCCCAAAGAAGACGGTGCCATCATCGGATGGCGATGGTTCAGCGGAGAACCCGTGAGCTACACCAACTGGTTGCCATCCAAGCCAAACAAAACCCACGGCAAAGGCAGAAAATCATTTGCCCAATTTCAGTACGAAGCGCGAGGACGGCGCGACCTTGACGATGTGACCCCAACAAAATGGTTCGATGGCTCTGGATGGAATGCGCGTTCCGTGGTCTTGGAAGCTTCTCTGAAATAACGCGCTCTGCCCAAAGGGTTTCAGCGAAGCTATGTTTTTTATGAGGATACGCTGGCAATCGGATCGGCATATTCGATTCAATCAGGTTATGTGGTAATGTTCAGGCGTCTCAACTTGTTCCGATCGGGGGCAGTTTGTTTAACAGTTCATTTCAATATCCTTTCAGGACATTCTTATGGCTGATAGGCTTTGCGATTTGGTTCTCGGTTTCGCATGTTGCGCACGCGGACACCAAACGGGTCGCATTGGTGATTGGAAATGCCGAGTATCAACATGTCGCCAATCTTCCAAATGCAGGCAATGATGCCTCGGATCTGGCCAAAGCCTTGCAACGGATCGGTTTCACGGTTTGGCACAATCAGAATCTAGATTACCGTGGTCTCCGCATTGCGTTGCGCGACTTTGGTCGAGCGGCGAAAGATGCGGATATGGCCATCATCTATTTTGCGGGTCACGGGATTGAGATCGAAAACACAAACTACCTTATTCCTGTAAACTCAGAACTGCGCAGCGATCAGGATATCGAATTTGAAGCGATACGGTTGGACTCCGTCATCAGTTCTTTGTCGGGTGCCGATGGGTTAAAGGTCGTTTTGATCGATGCGTGCCGGAACAACCCATTCCTGAGCACGATGGAAAGAAATGGCGGCACACGCTCCATCGGTCGCGGATTGGGTCGTATTGACCCCAGCGGAGTATTAGTAAGCTACGCAGCCAAGGGTGGAACGTTGGCTCTTGATGGAGAGGGGCGTAACAGCCCGTATGCCACAGCGCTGCTAAAGCACATCGAAGAGCCTGGGCTGGAACTAGGTAAAATGTTCCGCAAGGTCCGCGACACCGTATTTAAGTTGACAGATGGGTTTCAGGAACCTTTCACCTACGGTTCTTTACCGAGCCAAGATATCTACCTAGTTCCGGTGGCAGCGCCCATGCCGCCGGAAGCCAAGCGTGTCGGGTCTGACAACCGTGAAATCTACGCTGACTTTGAGTTGGCTCGTTCACTCGGAACGCTGGATGCAATTGAGTCCTTTCTAAACCGTTATCAGGAACAGAATGATCACTTTGCGGTAACGCTCGCCCTTTCGCTTCGGGATGATCTGCGTGAGAAGGCAAGGCAACAAGCTGCTCCTGACGACAACCCCAGAACGAACGAGACGGAAGTCGCCGTTGCGGCTCCGCCGGACAATCCGACTGAGGAAGCACAGACACGCAGCCTGGTCCGTGACATTCAGAGCGAATTGAACCGCGTCGGATGCAGTGCGGGCGCGGCGGACGGCGTTGCAGGTCCTCGCACTAGAGCGGCATATACCAGATACCGGAACGCCCGAAAAAACCTGGGGCTTCCGGCGGAAGGTCTGAACCAACAACAGACCCTTATTGCGCTTAAGAAAGAACCGGGTCGCGTTTGCAAGGAAGTTGCGGTTGCTGTAGGTTTAGACGGTGATTACGTCATCTCCATTCGGCGTAGATGGGATGATGACTATTGGCAGACTGCAACGCGCGGCGACGAATCCTACTACCCCGGAAAAATCGAACCACTCGCTTCATTGCGGATCAATCGGAAAGGCAGCAAAGTGACTCTGGTGTCCGCCCAAGCGTTTACCGGAGGCGGTCCGTGGTTCAAGGATTTCCAGGGGTCATTGGATGACAACGGTCAACTGAAACTCCGTTTCACCCTAAGCTCACATTTTGGTCCACCGGTGACGCCCTACAAGGTTCGAATTGATGTAAAATTGCCTCAAGGACTGCAACCCAACCGACGCCTCGTGTATGAGCCACGACGTATCGACGGTCAGTTTTTCCTGAATTTCCTGGTTAGACGTGCGAACTAGCTTCCAACGGAAATCCCAAGATGACGAGGGTCGACAAGAGCGGCATGAATACCAAGCTGCGTGCCGTTTGCGCCAAAGTTGCAGAGACCGATTTCCTCTACTACGAAGTCGGCCATCGGCTTGAGAGCCGTTGAAAATAGAATTTCCACTAAATCAACTGAAGTAGCTGCATGTTGTTGTAGAACTCCGTACCCTGCCATGAGGTCGGTGATATCGGAAGGTGGTGGGCGGGATCCCAGCGATCGGCAGCTATGCGGGCTGCACCACCAGCATTCGGCTTCGACGCCAAAGGTCCGGTATGGGGCGCTCACAAACTTCTCGATTTAGATGTGGAATCTTGAGGTATTCCCTGCCAAATCGACCTGAAGACGTCGAGGCACACAATCAGCATGCCGCCTTACATAGCCTCCAACGTATGGGCGAGGCCATTTCTGATGTGATCTTCCAACAGTTTCTTGGCTGTATCAGCGTCTTTGGCCAACGCGGCATCGAACATGCGTTTGTGTTCTTGGGCTGCAACCTCACCTCGGTAGGTCAGTACGAGCATCTGATAACGAAGGTACTTGTCATAAATGATTGAGTGAAGGGATAAGAGGTTCTTGGAATTACAGGCTGCAATCATCGCTTGATGAAACTCTGAATCGTACCTCTTCCAGGTTTCCTTTTCAGAGTCATCTCCCTTGAGAAGCCGTTGCTCCATCAAATGCAGCTTGTGATGCGCAGCGACCAGATTGCCTTCCCAGTCCGTGTCGCCATTCGCAATGGACAACTCCAACGCGTGGCATTCCAGCAGAACGCGCAGTTCTGAAATCTCGGTCAGGTCTTCTCGTGAAACTGGCGTGACCAGGAAACCCCGTTGCTCAGGAGCTTCGACAAATCCGT
This sequence comes from Ruegeria sp. O4, assembly GCF_056535125.1. Lineage (NCBI taxonomy): Bacteria > Pseudomonadati > Pseudomonadota > Alphaproteobacteria > Rhodobacterales > Roseobacteraceae > Ruegeria > Ruegeria sp. O4. The sequence continues at coordinate 42,952 of NZ_JBQERO010000007.1, forward strand.
CGCTGGCGAGCCTGTTCAGCGTTTCACGAAGTGTCGAAAGGCTTGCCGAATAGCGTTCCTTCAAGGCGTCCAGCTTCAGTTTGGAGCCGGGCTGCAGCTCCCCGAAGATGATGTCCCGCTTGATGCGCTGATAGGTGCTTGCACCTATCGTAGACGGCTGTTTCGCCATGCGTTTCACCCGATATTTTTAGTTTCCTCGTTCAATTAGCATTTTTTTGAGACATCAGCAATCCAAACTGATGTATGGTATAAATAATAATATCATACATTATTGCGGAATCGCGAAAACCCCAATACGGTCGTGGCCAAATTGGGCAAGGCAGCCTGATCGCAATCAACGGTTTCGGGATTTTCCGGACCCTCCGGAAGGAAGCAAAGTGTCTAAGAACTTTCGCATTGCCATTGTCGGCATTGGTCTTGTTGGACGCCGCCACGCAGACGCTATCCGAGCGTTGCGCCATGTTGATCTCGTTGCGGTAGTCGACCCCAGTGATGAAGGTCGTGCTTACGCCGTTGAGCACGGGGTCGCATGTTACGAGACCCTCGAGAAAATGTTTGCAAATCAGACGCCAGACGGAGCTGTTCTTGCGACCCCGACCACGCTTCATGTTGAACAAGGCCTCACGTGTGTTCGACACGGTTGTCCTGTTCTTGTCGAAAAACCGATCGCCGTAGAAGCCACCGCTGCACTTGAGCTTGTTCAAGCTGCGGAGAAGGCCAATGTGCCACTGATGGTCGGTCATCATCGCAGACACAATCCTCTGATCAGGTCGGCTAAGGAAGCAATTGTCGATGGAAAGATTGGAAATGTGCGCGCTGTCCATGCGAATTGCTGGTTCTATAAGCCAGACGAGTATTTTGATACTGCGCCCTGGAGAAAGAAACCCGGTGCAGGGCCCATCTCGGTCAATCTTGTCCACGATGTGGATCTGCTGAGGTACCTGGCCGGAGAAGTTGTGACCGTACAGGCTCAGTCAGCTGCATCGCAGCGGGGCTACGACAACGAAGATGTTGCTGGTGCGCTGTTGACATTTGAAAGCGGGGCGATAGGGACCATAAGTGTGTCCGACAGCATCGTTGCTCCATGGAGCTGGGAGATGACGTCTCAGGAATATCCAATCTATCCTTCGACCACAGAGAGTAGCTATATGATCGGTGGCTCTCATGGTTCGTTGTCCGTTCCCGATCTTCGCCTGTGGAGTTACCAGAGTGAGCAACGGGACTGGTGGACGCCTATCTCATCGACCGCGCTGAAGAAGGGTGCGTCTGACCCTTTGGTCAATCAGCTCAGGCACTTTATTGAAGTAGCCCGGCACGAAGCAGTGCCGATTGTGTCTGGATGGGAAGGTTTCAGAACGCTTCAAGTTATTGAAGCTATTCAGAATTCTTGCAGAACAGGTGAAACGGTCAGGATCAAAAACTTACAAAAAACACCAATGGTAGATATGACAGTAGTATAAAATATCAGATATTTTGCAAAAAATCTTGCAAAATTTCCAAAATAGGGCAAAACTCTGAATCGCAAAAAAGAAGCATCATGATGTCTCAGGGAGGAGCAAAGTGATTACCAAACTTACCCGCCGGGCTGCTGTATCAGCCCTTGTTGCAACCGGTGTTCTGTTTGGCGCGACAAGCGGTGCGCTGGCGGAAGACAAAGTGCAACTTCGCCTCGCAACATCAGGATCGGAGACCGACCAGCGCTCGGTCGCTATGGCCGAGGTTTTCGCGCCGATGGTCGCTGATTTTGCAAGCTACGAGCCCAGCTATAATGGAACCATCTTTGCCCAAGGCACCGAGTTGGATGCCATCAGCCGGGGTAACCTGGAAATGTCGATCACCTCGGCGCAGGAACTGGCACAGTTCTTCCCCGAGTTTTCGATCTTTACCGCAGGTTATGTCCACCAGGACGCCGCGCATCAGGTGGCTGTCTTCAACGATCCCTTGATGGATGCCTTTAAGCAGAAGGCCGAAGAAGAATTAGGCGTCAAACTGCTGTCGGTCATGTATCTGGGCCGTCGTCAGGTGAACCTGCGCCAGCCCAAGGATGAGCTGACAGTCACGACACCCGCAGATTTGGAAGGCGTGAATCTGCGGATGCCGGGCACCGACGCATGGCAGTTCCTTGGCAAGGCGCTGGGTGCCGCGCCGACACCGATGGCCTTCTCCGAAGTCTATACCGCGCTGTCGACCGGTGCCGTTGACGGGCAGGATAACCCGTTGCCGACCGTCGTCGACGCCAAGTTCTATGAAGTGACCAATCAGATCGTCCTGACATCGCATCTGGTCGACCTGAACTATATCGCCATCGGCAAAGAGGTTTGGGACGGGCTGACACCGGAACAGCAAGCCAAGGTTCAGGAAGCTGCGGACGCAGCAGCTGAATCAGGCCGCCAGAAGCAGCTTCAGAAAGAAGAGGATCTTGTCAGCTTCCTGAAAGAGCAGGGCATGGAGATTTACGAACCCGATCTCGCTGCGTTCCGCGATCAGGTACAGTCTATGTATCTGGACAGCGAATTCGCTGGCTCATGGCCCGAAGGCGTTCTGGATCAGATCAACGCTCTGGGCAACTGAACCCAGTAAGACAGGGGAGGGAGAACCATAATGAAGGCCTTTATGAAGGGGTTCTCCCGACTGACCGAAGCGATTGCCGGCGGGATGCTGGCGGCAATCTTCCTTATCTTCCTTCTCCAAATTCTACTACGGTACTTCTTCACCCCAGCAGGCTGGACGCTGGAATTGATCGGCATTCTTTGGGTCTGGGTGATTTTCTTCAGCTGCGCTTTCATCGTGCGCGAACGGGATCACGTGAAGTTCGACATCATCTATCTTTCGGTGCCGATGCGCGTACGGCAGGTCTTTGCGATGCTGGCGGCCGCAGCGATCGTAGTCGGTATGCTCTACAGCTTCCTTCCGACGTGGGACTACATCGACTGGATGAAAATCCGCAAGACATCGACTGTCCGCAATCCGTTCTCCGGTGAGAAGATTCCGCTGCGCACAGTATTCTCGATTTACGCGGTATTCATGCTGGTCGTCGCAGCGCGCTACGCGTGGCTATTCTTCGACGTCATGCGCAATGGCCCACCAAAGACAGAGTTGGAACTGGTCGTTGGGTACAACGTGGTTGACGATCATCCCCGTGTCGACGTCGAAAAGGATGAGGAAGTTAAGAAATGAGTTTTGAACTTCTTTCCTGCCTGCTCGCTCTCTTTCTTCTGGCAGGCATCGGGACACCTATCGGCTATTCCATCCTCCTGGCCTCATTAGTGTACCTGGGCACGGCCGGACTGGACGTCGCCCTCGCGGGCGAGAAGATCCTGCAAGGTTTTTACAAAAGCACGATCCTGCTTGCCGTGCCTTTGTTCATCGTCGCCGCGAATATCATGAACGCTGGATCGATCACGGACCGTCTTTTGAACTTCTGCGTCGCTGCTGTCGGTCGTTTCAAGGGCGGCCTCGGGCACGTAAACGTGGTAGCGTCACTGATCTTTTCGGGTATGTCCGGCTCGGCCGTCGCGGATGCTGCTGGGATCGGGAAGATCATAATTGAAATGATGACCAAGGATGGCCGCTACAGCCGAGGCTACGCAGCTGCAATCACGGCGGCGTCGGCAACGATCGGCCCTATTATTCCGCCCTCTATCCCAATGGTTTTGTACGCGCTCGTGTCCAAGGCCTCCATCGGGTCGCTGTTCCTAGCCGGTATTCTGCCGGGCCTGATCATGGGCGTCGTCCTCATGGCGATGAACTATTATCTGGCCGGAAAGCGGAACTTTGCATTGGAAGAACCTGTTCCACTGCGCGAGTTGCCGGCTAAAACCGCCAACGCATTTCCGGCACTGCTGATGCCCGCAATCCTGCTCTACGGCATATATGGGGGCGTCACCACTCCGACTGAAGCTGCCGCCGTAGCTGCATTCTACGCCCTGCTACTGGCAGCGTTGTTCTACCGAGCGCTGACCTTCCGCGGCCTTTATCAGGTGTTCGTCGATAGCGCGCGCTCTTCCGCAGCCGTCGGGGTTGTCATTGGTGGCGCGTTCATTCTGAACTTCATCGTCATCCAGGAACAAATACCGCAGTCTATCTCGGCGCTGCTGGAGGGTTCCGATGTTAGCCCGATTGTGTTCCTGATCCTCGTAAACCTGCTGATCCTCGCGCTGGGATGCGTGTTAGACGCAACAACGATCATCCTAGTGATTGTGCCCCTGTTCATTCCAACCTGCGAGGCGCTTGGGATTGATCTGGTGCATTTCGGGGTGCTTGTCGTCGTGAACTCGATGATCGGTCTGATCACGCCGCCCTATGGCATTCTGCTCTTTGTGATCAACGCCGTGACGGACATTCCGCTACGCGAAATCATCTCGGAAATCTGGGCCTTCCTCGCGGTTCTTATCTTCGCCCTGGTGATCATGATACTGATGCCTGATTTGGTCCTGTGGTTGCCGCGTATGTTTGGATATCAGGGATAATGTGCCTCTCGGTTTCGACAACGTCGATCCCCGGTGATCTGGCCGAAAAACTAAGCACTATCGCTGACGCGGGATTCGGGGGTGTCGAATTACACGAACCGGACTTGACCGCTTTTGACGGGCCGCCATCGCAAATTCGGAACATTGCATCAGATCTCGGCCTGAAGATTTGCCTGCTGCAACCTTTCCATAACCTTGAAGGTCAGTCTGGCGGCGGACGGGAACGCGCCTTTGATCGACTGAAGCGCAAACTCGACCTGATGAGCGAGTTGGGTACGGATCTGCTGCTAATTGGGTCCGCATTCGAGGTCGATGCCGCTGCGACCGAAGAACAGGTAATCGCAGATCTTGGCGAGGCGGCCGAAATAGCAAAGGCAATGGGGTTGCGTCTGGCTTATATGGGCTTGCCATGGTCGGATATTATTCACTCGGATGAACAGGCGTTAGGCGTCGTTGAAGCTATCGACAGCCCTTATTTGGGGTTGGCCTTGAATTCCTTCTTCTCGCTTGCCGACGGGTCCAAACCAGCCCGCCTTCGGGACATTCCCGGAGATCGGCTGTTCCATGTGCAGCTATCCGATGCACCCCGACTTGAGATGGATATTCGCAGGCTCAAACGGCACTTTGGGCTTCTGCCGGGGCTTGGGTCGCTGAACCTTGCGGGCTTTGTGCGGGTGTTGTCCCGCGCTGGGTACAAGGGGCCTTGGTCTATTGCGCGTGTCAATGAAGCAGCTCCTCAACCCGGTGGCCTGACACTGGCCCGAGACAGCTACAGGTCGCTGGTGAACCTGTTAGATGAGGTTTCCCGGACCGAACCGGGAACAGATTTCGGCATCCCGGACCTGCCGGAACGCGTCTATGCGTCAGGCTTCGAATTCGTCGAATTTACAGCCGACGAAACAAGCGGCGCGCAGCTGGCAGATATGCTGTCAGCAATGTGTTTTCGAATGGAGCGAAAACACGTAACCAAGTCCGTCGAGCTGTGGCGGCAGGGCGCGATAAACATCGTTGTAAATACCGAAAAGGAAGGTTTCGCCCATTCGGCGTTCCTGGGTCACGGCCCCTCCGTGTGTGACATGGGGTTGCGTGTCAAAGATGCGGATCAGACGGTTCAGCGAGCGACCGCGTTGGGCGCGCCGAATTTCTCACAGCCGGTAGGGACTGGGGAACTGGACATCCCGGCCATCCGAGGTGTTGGTGGCAATGTTGTCCATTTCATAGATGAGAAATCCGATCTGCATCGGGTTTGGGACATCGAGTTCGAGCCAGTCGCCAAGACCAAAGCGATCCAGCCTGCTGGTCTGCGCCGCATCGACCATCTGGCGCAGACGATGCGTAACGATGAGATGCAAAGCTGGCTGCTCTATTACATTTCGACTTTTGAGATGGCAAAATCTCCGATCGTGAACGTTGCCGACCCTTCAGGTGTTGTGCAAAGCCAAGCCATCGAGAGCCCCGAGGGCGAAGTGCGTTTAAACCTGAATGGTGCAGTTGGGCGTCGAACACTGGCGGCTTCATTCCTTGAAGACGGTTTTGGTGCCGGTGTTCAGCACATAGCCTTCCAGTCGGACGACATATTTGAAACCTCAGCCCAATTGCGGAAGTCCGGCTTTCCCAGCCTGTCCATCCCAGAAAACTACTACGCTGATCTGCAAGCGACATTCGGGTTAAGTGAAGACCTGATCGCCCAAATGCGCAGGGATAACATTCTCTACGACCGCGCAGCGGGTTCCGAGTATTTTCAGATCTACAGCCGACCTATCTTTAACGGCTTCTTCTTTGAAATTGTTGAGCGCCGATCTGGCTATTCCGGCTATGGCGCGCGCAATGCTGCGTTCCGATTGGCGGCCCAAGCGCGACACCACATGGCGGAAGGAACAACCTGAAATGAAGGCGGCACTAATCGGCCAAGGTATTGCTGGCTCCATGACGCCTGAGATGCACGAGGCAGAAGGTCGGGCGCAGGGTATCGATCTGAGCTACGGTAGGATCGACACTGCAAAAGAGCCATTTCGTGGAATGTCGGTCGCTGATTTACTGCATTATTCCGTTGAATTAGGCTGCGCGGCGGTCAACGTGACGCATCCCTACAAAGCATCAGTCATTGATCATCTTGATGAGCTTTCCAAGACTGCTGAGGAGCTTCAAGCTGTCAACGCGGTGGTTTTTTGTGACGACCGAATGGTTGGCCACAACACCGACTACATAGGTTTCCACAGTGCCTTCGGAGATTCTTTGGGATCATCGAAGACTGAAACGGTTCTCATGTTTGGTGCTGGTGGCGCGGGCAGTGCAGTCTCTTTGGCTTTGCTTGATTCAGGTGTTCGAGACCTGGAGATTATTGATCCTGACCTCCGCCGAGCGCAGGCGCTGGTCAGTCGACTAGAGGTCTTGCGCCCTTACGCAAAGATTCAGGGTTCCCCTTCGATTTCGTTGGATCGGATCGAACTTGTGGACGGAGTGGTCAACGCAACACCACTTGGAATGGACAAGTACCCCGGAACAGTCATTGAACCATCCCTGTTGCGGCCCGATGCATGGGTGGCAGACATCGTATATTTCCCGCTTGAGACACACCTACTGAGCAGGGCCCGCGCAACTGGGTTGAAAGTGATGAATGGTGCTGGAATGGCGGTTCATCAGGCTGCAGCGTCTTTTGAAATCTTCACCGGCTGCACCGCCTCAATCAGTCGCCTTCAAAACGTTTTCGATTCACTTCGTCAGCAGCGCATGCGCGAGTTTAGAGGTGCAACGGTATGACAAACGACGAACAAGCAATCCGCCAATGGTGGCGCACATCCATCATTGACATGAAACCCGGCAAGATCGCGTTTCGTGGCAACGCAATAGAGGATCTGATCGGGAACGTTTCTTTCCCGCAGATGATCTGGCTGATGGTGCGGGGCGATCTGCCCAGCGACGCACAAGCGCGTCTGTTCGAAGCCGCTTTGGTCGCAGGCGTGGATCACGGCCCACAGGCCCCCTCAATCGCGGCGGCGCGCATGGCTGCCACCTGCGGGGTAGGTCTCAATAATGCGATGGCGACTGCGGTGAACATGCTGGGCGATGTGCATGGCGGAGCAGGCGAACAATGCGCCGAGCTGTACTATGATATCTCGGAACGCGTGAATGCTGGGGCATCGCTGATTAATGCTGTTCAGGACGGTCTGGACAGCTGGCGCGAGACGTACGGCAAGATCGTCTCGGGCTTTGGCCACCGTTTTCACAAGCCCGTCGACCCGCGCGCGCCCCGGCTGATGCAACTTGTTCGTGATGCGGCAGATGAAGGCACTGTTTCGGGTCGCTTTGCTGATATCGGAGAAGAGGTTCAGGCTGAACTCGGCCGTCAACGCGGCGGTCGGCCAATTGCCATGAATATTGACGGCGCGACAGCTGTGATCTTCTGCGAACTTGGCTTTCCCGCGCCCTTGTCGCGGGGGTTGTTCTGCCTATCCCGCTCGGTCGGAATACTCGCCCACGCTTGGGAGCAGATGAACCAGGGTGGCCGCAACAAAGGGCCCATGCCCCCGAATTACTTACCTCTCTACGAAGACAGGAATGATGACACGTGAGACATCGAAATCCTTCCGGGTCGGCCTTATCGGTTGTGGTCGTATCAGCGATATCTATCTAAAAACGCTATCCAAATTCTCAAACGTCGAGGTCGTGGCTTGTGCAAGCCTTGATCCTTCGGAAAGCCGCGCCAAAGCAGATCAATACGGTGTCGCCCAGGCCTGCACACCAGATGAAGTGTTTGACGATCCGACGATTGACTGCGTTCTGAATCTGACAATTCCGGCGGCGCATGCGGAAATCAGTTTGCGCGCGTTGGAGGCCGGCAAGCACGTCTATTCCGAGAAGCCGCTGGTTATGAATCGAACGGACGGAAAGGCGATCCTGCACACTGCCACTGAAAAGGGGCTACTGGTCGGTTGCGCACCCGACACGTTTCTGGGCGGTCGTTGGCAGACCGTTCGGCGCTTGATCGATGAAGGCGCTATCGGGAAACCAACAGGGATTTTTGCCCATGTCGGGACCCACGGGACGGAGCGCCACCATCCCAACCCGGATTTCTACTATAAGGCGGGTGGTGGGCCAATGCTGGACCTTGGGCCGTACTACCTGACCGCCATGATCTACTGCCTTGGACCCGTTGACCGGGTTGCCGGAATGGCTCGGCGCACGTTTGACAAAAGGATGATCGAAAACGGCCCTCGCAACGGCGAATGGATGAATGTCGAGGTGGACACGCACTCCCTAAGCCTGCTGCAGTTCTCTTCCGGAGCAATAGGGTCGATGACCATGAGCTTCGACGTCTGGGACAGCGAAACTCCGCGGTTCGAGATCTATGGTGAAAACGGAACCATCAGCATCCCTGACCCTGACCCGGTTCATGGCGCCAACATCTTTCAGGGAGATGTCTGGCTGAAAACACGCGAAACCTCGCGTTGGTCGCATCAGCCCCGCCCAACCGGTCGCGAGGACTGGCAGGTGGTAGAAAACAAACACGGCTTCAACGAAGACAGCCGCGGTCTCGGCCTTTTGGACCTCGCCCTGGCGGCACAAGAAGGACGCCAACCCCGTGCAAGTGGAGCGCTTGCTTACCACGTTTTCGAGGTCATGGACGCAATTGAACGGGCGCCAAAATTCGGCGCCTATCAGACGATAGAAAGCCGTTGCGCGGCTCCGGAGCCTTTGCCGGTCGATTTCCTTAACGATGAGAGGAAGTAGCTGGTCCATGCCGATTGAGACACTCGACTTTGCCCAGCCATTCTTTGGCGTCCAGCACATAACTGACGAGCGCAGAATTTCTATCGAGGGTCGCGCCATCGTCCTTAACCTTGGGGGGCGAAATCTCTCTGTCGATGATCAGCCCATTGCACCGCTTTCCTCTGTGATCGTGCAAGACAGCACGCTTACCGGCGTGGAACGTGCAGTCATTGTCCACGGTTTCGACGCCCATTCCAATGACAACGAGTTGTTCGCATGGGTGAAAGATACATGGCCATCTGCTTTCGATGTTCGCCAAGAGGAGCGTCTGCGTGGCGTCAGCCACTACATGTCGCCGAAGGTCTTCGTGGGTAACGTTGGACTGACCATGTACCATTCCGGCTCGGTCCCTTTGAATGTCGGATTGCATAAGGATCATCCGTTCTGCCCGGTACCAGGGTTTCGCGAAGTGCATACGCAGATCGTTGGCTTCGGCAAAATGCAGCAATGTCGCGAACGGGATGTCGAGACCCTGTATCTCGAAGAATTCATGGCCCCGGGCACGACGCACAAGCCGATGTATGACACCGAAGGCAACTATCCCTGGCATCAATACGAGACGATTACCCCCAGCATCTTCATGGCGGTGGAAATCCTGCCCGAGGGCGCACGGGTCCCGGAAATGGAGGTTCAGAATGGCTGAGAGACTTCTGCCCGAAAACCTGAATTTTGACGGTCCTTTCCCCCGGTTGTCGCGCCGTTTGCGCCTGGGCGTTGTTGGCGGAGGGCGGATATCTGTCACGCAAGCAACGGCCGCGCGGATGACCGACCGGTGGGAGGTCGCCGCAGGTGCGCTCAGTTCTGACGCCGCGCGCAGCAAGGCGCGCGGGGCCGAGTGGTTTCTGCCGGCAGACCGGTGCTATGCGTCGTTCGAGGAGATGGCGCAGGCTGAGGCAGCGCGTCCGGATGGCGTGGATGCCGTGATGATCACCACTCCGAACCACGTTCATTTCGACGCGGCCAAAGCGTTTCTGGAGGCGGGCATTGACGTGCTGTGCGACAAGCCCCTGACCAATGAAGTCGCCGAGGCCGAGGGGCTTGAGGAGATCACCGCGCGCACCGGGCAGGTCTTTGCCGTCGGCTATGCGATGTCGTGCTTTCCGGTAATCCGGCAGGCGAAACAGATCGTGGCCGATGGCGGTATCGGCAAGATCAACCAGATCCATGTTGAGTTCATGCAAGACTGGATGACGCCCGAAGATGTGGCCGATGCGCCTCATGTAAAGTGGCGGCTGGATCCCAAGATTTCAGGCCCGACCAGTTGTGTCGGCGATATCGGCACCCATGCCGCGCATCTCGCCAGTTTTGTCTCGGGCCTGCCGATGACCGACCTGCGGGCCGAGTTCCACGTCTGCGGCGCGTCAAAGCCTTTGGAAGACACGGTATTCATGTTCACCAGCTATCAAAACGAGGTTCCGGGAACCCTGATGGCAACGCGCCTTGCCCCCGGAAACCGGGGCGGGTTGCGGTTGCGCATATTCGGGAGCGAAGGAGGTCTCGAGTGGGATTTGGAGAAGTCCGAGCAGCTGAAGTTCAATCGGTTTGGTGAACCGGATCGTATTATCAGCCGAGGTCACGGGCATGGCATCGGCCCCGGTGCAGAACGACTGATCCGTACCGCACGGGGTTTTCCGGAGGGGATTATCGAAGCCTGGGCCAACTTATATACGGAATTTGCCATGGGGGTGGCTGCCCGCCGGGATGGTGTCCCGGTTCCGGCTGATTGGCTTACTTATCCCAGTGTCGATCAAGGTGCAGACGGCGTGCGTTTCATTGGTGCCTCGGTCCGGTCACACCAATCCGGCGGTGATTGGGTCACAGTTTAAAACATAAATCCGAGCAGTTGGAAAACGCCCGTGGCATCGCCCGGGCGTTTCTATTTTCAGAGCAGCATTCAGAGTTGATATTTTAAAAAATATCAGATATTTTTTACTACGTGTGATGAATTTGAGATTCGCAGACACGTGGAGCTGTCGTTCATGGTGAAATCCGATGAGGCTGGCGCAAGCCCCTCTCTTTATTCCTTGGCGCATCTGACGCTGATCGGCTGCACGCCGCCCGAGTTGGTTTATATCGCCGCCCGGGCCGGTTACGATGCCGTCAGCCCGCGGTTCATTCCGATGCACGTGCCCGGTGAATTTACTCAGTCTCCAATCGACAAGGCGCAGGTGCAGGCCACCAAAACGGCTCTCTCTACCACCGGGGTGAAAGTCCTCGATGTCGAGCTTGCGCGCATCACGGAAGATGTCGATCCGCGCAGTTTTGAGCCCTCGTTGGAGATCGGAGGGGAACTCGGCGCCAAACGCATGATCATGAGCGCATGGACCAACGCCCGCGATGATCGTGACTTTCTGATCGACGTCTATTCCGAAACCTGCGAACTGGCAGCGCCCTACGGGTTAACGGTGGACTTGGAGTTTCCGAGCTTCTCCCGCTTGCGCACGCTGGATGAAGCACTGGACATTGTCCGCGCCTCTGATCAGCCCAACGGCGGTATTCTGGTTGATACGCTCTACCTGCACCTCAGCCGCGTAGATCTTGGTGAGCTGTTGCACGTTCCCTCGGACCTGTTTCACTTCCTGCATATCTCTGATTGCCTGCCCGGCATCGCCGATACGCGTGAGGGCATGATCCAACTGGCCCGCGATGCGCGGCTATATCCCGGTGAGGGATGGATCGATTTCATCGGCATCATCGAACGGATGCCACCCGTCGACTATTCCATCGAACTGCCCAACCAAAGCCGCGTGGCCGAGTTGGGATATGAAGAACACGCGCGTCGCTGTCTCAGCCACGCCAAGCGAACATTCGGCGAGGCGCGGTCACAGCGTCGTATGCACGATGCAGCAATTCCAAAACACCAAGAGGATCATCATGGGCAAGGAGCTCACTGAAAACGACCGCAACATGGCGGCCGATATGCTGGCACGCGCCCGCGCTGCCATGGCCGAGATCGAGGATTGGGATCAGGGCAGGTTGGACCGCCTGTCTCAGGCCATTGCGTGGTATGCGGGGAACGAGAAGACCTTCACGCGTCTAGCCCAGCAAGGCGTGGACGAAAGCGGTATCGGAGATCGCGAAGGGCGTCCTGCCAAGCGATTTAAGATTCACATGGTGTTGCGTGATGTCTTGCGGACACCATCGACCGGGATCGTCGAAGTAGACGAAGAAAAGGGTCTGGTAAAATATGCCAAGCCTGCCGGTGTGATCGCATCCCTGATTCCGATGACCAATCCAGCGATGACACCACCGGTGACCGGTGTTTCCGCCGCCAACGCCCGGAATGCTGTTATCTTCAGTCCGCATCCGCGAACCGCTCATACCACCTTCGAGATGGTCGAGGTCATGCGAGCGGCCTGCCGTGCCGCTGGTGCCCCCGAGGATCTGTTTCAATCCATTCGCAAACCGTCGATCCCATTGACGCAACATTTGATGGAGATCTGTGATCTGACGCTGGCAACGGGCGGCAAGCCCATGGTCAAAGCCGCGTACAGTTCAGGGCGCCCGGCCTTTGGCGTCGGCGCGGGCAATTCATCCATCGTCATCGATGAGACTGCCGACCTGGACATCGCCGCTCAGAACACACGAATTTCCAAGACGTCTGACTTTGGTTCGGGTTGTTCGGCCGACGGTAACATCATCATCCAGCGCTCGGTTTACGACGATATGGTCAAGGCGCTTGAGGCCGAAGGTGGATACCTGTGTTCGACCAAAGAGAAGGCCATGCTCGAAGCTGCCATGTGGGATGAGAAAGGAAACCGTACCTTCCCGACTATCGCCTGTCCGCCTCAGCAAACGGCCAAGGTCGCCGGTTTCTCGATCCCCGAAGATCGCAAGTTCCTGATGGTTGAAAATCAGGGGCAAATCGGGCCGCAGCACAAGTTCTCGAAGGAAAAACTGACCACGCTGATGGCACTTTATCACTTCGACACATTTGATGACGCGCTGGAAACGGTCAGCCAGATTTACAACACCGGAGGCAAGGGCCATTCCTGCGGCATCTATAGCCACAATGACGATCACATCGACCGGTTGGCGCGCCTGGCTCCGGTCAGCCGCATGATGGTTCGACAGCCTCAGTCCAAGGCCAATGCGGGTGCCTGGACCAATGGCATGCCTATGACCAGCAGCCTGGGTTGCGGCATCTGGGGAGGCAACATCACCAATGAAAACGTCACCATGAAACACATGATGAACTACACCTGGGTCAGCCGTCCCATCCCCGAGGATCGCCCCTCGGAGCCGGACCTGTTCGGTGAGTTCTACGGACAGGAGGTCGCGTGATGGACGGAGCGAAATTGGACGGCAAGACCGTTGCCGAACACATCGTCGACTTTCTCGAACGTCGCGAGGTCAAGCATGTATTCGGCCTGTGCGGCCATACGAATATCGCGGTTCTGGCCGCGTTGGCGGAAAGCCCCATCGATTTCGTCACCGTACGGCACGAACAAATCGCCAGCCACGCAGCGGACGCATATGCCCGCGTGACGGGCAAGGCCTCGGTGGTGCTGTCCCACCTCTCCCCGGGGCTGACCAATTGTGCAACCGGGGTCGCCAACGCCGCCCTGGACTGTATCCCGATGGTCGTGATCGCGGGCGACATTCCAACGCACTACTACGGCAAACATCCACATCAGGAAGTGAACCTGCACGCAGATGCTGCCCAGTGGGAGATCTATCGTCCCTTTGTCAAACGCGCCTGGCGGGTAGATCGGGCAGACCTGATGGCCGAGATTCTGGAAAAGGCGTTTCATCTCGCCGAAAGCGGCCAGCCCGGGCCAGTGCTGGTCAACGTGCCGATGGACATCTTCTCCGAGGTGATCCCCTCGGACAGTTTCGACCGTATTCTCGACAACACGCGCGCGCTCAAGAAACCGTCGATTGACGATGAAACAGCGCGAGAGATTGTCGAAGCGTTGGCTAAAGCCGAAAACCCTGTCGCTTATATCGGTGGTGGTATTCTTCTGGCACAGGCCAGCGAAGAGTTGCGAGAATTCGTTGAACATATGGGCCTTCCAGTCGCGCATTCCCTCATGGGTAAAGGCGCGTTGCGAGACGACCACCCGCTTGTGCTGGGAATGACCGGGTTTTGGGGCACCGAGCTGGTCAACCAGTCTTGCCTGAATGCGGATTACATCTTTGCGGTTGGAACCCGGTTCAAAGAGGCCGATTGCTCCAGCTGGTATCCCGGCTATACGTTCAATATTCCCGGCTCGAAGGTCATCCATATCGACATTGAACCGCAGGAGATTGGACGAAACTACCCCACCGAGATCGGAATCGTTGCTGACGCCAAGGCCGCTTTGCGCGTCGTCAACCGAGTTGCCCGCGAGATGTATCCTGAGGGCTTCAAACGCCCCGCGCTGGAACAGAAGATCACCGACTTTCGAACGGACTTCAAAGCGCGCAACGTGGACATGGCGACCTCGTCGTCCTTTCCGATGATGCCCGAACGTATTTTGGCAGATACCCGCAAGGCACTGCCCGAGGATGCCATTATCACTACGGACGTGGGATGGAACAAGAACGGCGTCGGACAACAATTTGATATCCTGGCACCCGGTTCAATCCTGACCCCGGGTGGATTCGCGACGATGGGCTTTGGCCCTCCGGGAGCGATCGGCGCAAAACTGGCAGCCCCTGACCGTGTGGTGATAAGTCTTGTTGGCGATGGGGGGTTCGGTCAGAACCCGTCGATGCTGGCAACCGCGGTCGAGCTTGATCTGGGCATCATCTGGCTGGTTATGAACAACAACGCCTTCGGCACTATCGCGGGCCTTCAAAAGGCGCATTACGGTCTGACATACGGGACCACGTTCCCTGGATCAGCCGCAGCTCCTGCGAACGGACCGGGTTATGCAGATATTGCAAGAGCTTATGGTGCAGAAGGGCACAGGCTCAGTGCTGCTGATGAATTGTTGCCCGCATTGGAAGCGGCAATCGCCAGCGGCAAACCAACCGTTCTTGATGTCCCAATGATCAACAACCCAACACCAACGACCGGACATTGGAACATCTTGGACATATACTCACCGGACAAAGAGGTATCTCACGTCGCGACTTGACGAAACTGGGCGCGTTCAGACGCGCCCAGTTTCTTGTGTCAATGTTCATCCGTGTTCGAGCAAATATCAACAGCTCCGTCGCGGCGCGGTCATCGTTGTTGTGTGTCTGAACTTTTTTGTTGGTTAGTTATTCTCAACGAAGCACGTGAGATAATGTCAAATTGCAATAACGCTGAAATATGTGCGTTCTTAGCGTCCAAGTTTTCTCTCTCGCAGCGAATGGCAGATTCGACGGGATGCGCCGCAGCATCACCAACAGGCGGCCACCGGCAGCTTAGGGCCGGGCGCGTCGTTTAGGCCAAGGCGCTTATTAGCTACCCGGGACGTGTCTGTTTTTTGACGGCGGCGAGCAGTAAATGCCTAAGAAAGAAGGCCCGCAATGACGCGAGCCTTCTTTTGGCGGATGGGTCATCGACTATGCGTCGAGAAACCTTTTCGCGCTCGGCAGGTGGTGCATCAGCACGTAGTAGGTCAGACCCGCCGGGATCAGACTTGCATACCAGGAGATCCCCGAAAAGATCAGGGCCGCGACAACTCCGACACCCATGGCGATCACGGCAGCCCAGTTCACGCCGTTATAGGGGCCTTCCAGATCATAGAGCTTGTCAAGATCAAGCGTCTGTTTGCGCAGCACGAAGTAATCGACGACAAGGATCGCGAAGATGGGACCTAGGAAAGCCGAGTAGGTCTGAATGAATATGCTCAGGCCTGCCGCGGACTCATCTTTTACAAGTTCCCACGGGAAAGTGCAGAAGGCGAGCAAGCCGACGATCACTGCAGAGGTTTTGAATTTGATCTTGAAGACATCCATCAGCGCATAAGCGGGAGGGACGACGTTGTTCAGGATGTTCGTTGTGACCTGAGCAAAAGCAATGAACAGGAGCGTTACGACCAGCAGCAGTTTGTTGTCGACAGCGCTCGAAAACACCTTGATTGGATCAACTTCACCGGTAGCACCGGACACCATCAGCCCAATGAGGCCCATGAAAAGTGTCGCCGGCAGGATCGAATTGGCATAGATCGCGACCTGCCTTAGCGGCCCAACGCTCCGGCGTAATTCGCGCGAATAGTCCGATACGTTCAGCATCATCGTACTGTAGATCCCAAGGAAGAGCATGGTTGCCCCCCAGAACGGTGCACCCCAGGTGCCCTCGACATTTACCAGATTGGTCGAGATTTCTTCGCCGTATTTGTTGATGACGCTAAAGAACATGTAGATCAGCGACGCGATGATGAAGATCGATCCGATATTCTCGAGCCACTTGATCCCGTGAAACCCAAGCACCGAAAGACCGATCTGAAGGAACTGGAAGCCGATAAAGAACGCCCACATGTTCGAATAACCGAGGAGCGTTTCCGACACGAGGTTGAGTGCCCCCGCGCCGATCCAACTCTGGAACCCGAACCAGACGATAGCGGGAACCGAACGCACCAGCGCCGGAATCCGTGTACCCGCAAAGCCGAAAGCGGACCGGGCCTGTACCATGAACGGAATGCCATATTTGTGACCGGCCTGACCGTTGATCATTAGCGCGAGCCCGATCACCGTGCAGCCGATGGCGATAGCGACAAAGGTCTGCAGGAGGTTCAGCGTACCGACCAAGCCCGACCCGATAGTAAATGTTCCGATGGAAACACATCCGCCAAGCCACGCGAAAAGATAGGACCACGGGTCCATGATCCGCGTCTCTTGCGGTGCCAGGCTCTCTTCCCCGATCGCCTTGTGTTCGATATGGGTTACGTGATCGTCGTGCGGCATAGCGACCGTGTCGGCCGTGTCTGATTTGAATGTCATTTTCTCCTCCGATGACAGGTTATTTTAGTTTTGGCCGGGCGTAGGCATTGATTTTGCTGGTCTTCAGGCCGCAACCGACCAGCGCTTCGATCATGCGGGTTGCCACGCTCACGCCATCGATCACCGGAATGCCGGTCTCTTCGCTGAGCCACGCGGTCAAATCCGCCATCCCCGCACATCCCAGAACAATTGCTTCGCAATGATCTTCCTCAATCGCGTGCAGGATTTCCTCGCGGATCTTTTCGCGCGCGTTCGAGCCGGGCTCTTCCAAGGCCAAAACAGGGATCTCTGCTGACCGAACCCGCCGGCATTGATGCGACAGGCCATAGCCATGGATCATGTGTTCGATGATGGGCACTGACCGCGGCAAAGTGGTGACGACCGAGAACGAGGTGGCAAGCATGCTCGCCGCCTTCACCGCAGCTTCGCAGATTCCGATGACAGGGCCCGTCGCGATCTCGCGGCAAGCGCCGATACCGGGATTTTCGAAACAAGCAACGACAATGCCATCGACCTGCTGGTCTTCTGCGGCTTGCACGCAGGACAGAAGGCCGGGAACTGACATCGCTTCGTCGAAATGCCCTTCGATACTCGCCGGTGCGCCTTGCGCGGTAGCGCCTTTGATCACGACACCGGCACTCGCGGCCGCCTGGGCGGACGTGATGATCTTGCGTGTCATCGATTCAGTAGAGTTGGGGTTTACAACTAGAATTTCCATGTGATCTCCCTTGACGATATAAATCGTTAACAAACGTTGTTAACGATTCCAACAAAAATGTTAACTTAGATTGTCAAGGCGTTACCGATGCCTAGATGGCGTCTGTTCCGACTGGGGGCAGAATGACAGGGGTGTTGTCAGGTTAACCCTAGATCGGTTGCTCGTGTCTGGATTTGGACATAGATCGCATTGGTGAATCCATCGTCCAACAGCTACAAGCGTCACCGATTTCCGCCTCAGATCATTGCCCACTCTGTGTGGCTGTATTTCCGCTTCAATTTGAGCCTTCGCGAAGTTGAAGAGATGCTGCTTGCGCGCGGGATCGGCGTTTCTTACGAGACTGTCCGGCGTTGCGTGATCAAGTTCGGACGGATGATGGCTCGAAACTTGCGACTAAGTCAGGACCGTCCTGGTGATGTCTGGCATCTCGATGAAGTTGTCGTGAAAATCGCTGGTCGCAGGTATTGGCTTTGGCGCGCGGTCGATCAGCATGGCATCGTGCTGGACGAAATACTCCAACCGAAGCGGGACAAACGGGCCGCAAAACGGTTGTTGCGCCGCCTGATAAAGCGTCTTGGCTTCCTCCATTGGTCAGCAAAGAAGTGAAATTTCTTTCAGACAGTTACACATATCCGCAATGCATCGAGAATTGCGGCGTGTATATTTCGGCTTGTAACTGCGTCGCCAATTCGGGCCAAATGGAAACGGCCGCTTAGATTGGTGTCAACGAATGGAAATGTCCCACCAATAAGCGCCTTGTGTTCAACCTGCCCGTGGTTCCGCGAGCTTGGTTTGAGATCGTGAAAAAGTCCGTCCATTGGGGACAGGCCATGTTCTACGACTACGTGATCAACAAGACGTTCAGTGACATCCCCCGTCAACACATGACGCAGGCTGGCGCGAACTCCATCATCTTCGCGCACCAGGGAGGTAAGCTCTTGCAGGCAGGTGAAGGTAACTCCATTGGCGGCCAGATCGCGTAAGGCGACGGCAGAGGTCGTTGGGCCAAGGTCATGCAGAAGTGCCCGGTCCGGGGTTACAAGATTTACACTGCAACCATTGCCCGCCAGCGCGTCGGCAGTTACAGCCGCAGGGTGGTCGCCGACTTCATCGAACAACAGCACCTCGCCCGAGACACGTGCCTCGCCCGACAACACGTCCCAACTGGAAATTGCCAGGTCGCCGCCGGGGATAACTGTGGTTTCGGGCCAGCCGCCTGTTGCAACGATCACCAAATCGGGGGCTTCGGATATCACGTCATCAGCTTCGGCATAGGTGTTCAAGCGGATATCGATCCCAAGCAAAGTCACTTCGGAAATCAACCAGTCAGCTACGCCCCAGACCTGTCTGCGCGTTTTCCCTTTAGAGGCCAGAACCAACTGCCCGCCCAGCCGATCCGATGCCTCGAACAGCACGACTTCGTGACCGCGCAGGGCGCAGACCCGTGCGGCCTCCAGTCCGCCGGGCCCGCCGCCGACGACAACAACTTTCTTTCGGGTGTCGCTGTAGGCGATGATATGAGGCAAGGTCTGCTCACGCCCCGTGGCGGCATTATGTCCGCAAACGGCAGGTTTGCCCTGATTGACCCGGTCCACGCAGTAGCCCAAGCCGACACAGGGGCGGATGCGTTCTTCTTCCCCTCGCGCGAGTTTTTCTACCAGATAGGGATCTGCCATCTGTGCGCGGGTCATGCCCACCAGATCGACATGGCCGCCGGAGACCGCGTGGCGGGCCGTGGCAATATCCGCAATCCCTCCCGCGTGCAGGATCGGTAAATCGACAGCGTCACGGATGCGCCCGGCTATAGAAACATGCGGCGCCGCTGGTAGGCCCATAGGGCGCACCCATTCGGCCAAGCCAAGATCATCGTAAGGCGCGCCGGCAAGGATGTTGAGCAGGTCGACATGGCCGGAATTCTCAAGCATCCTGGATGCGGCAATGCATTCTTCAGCGCTCAGCCCACCTTCATTCAGCTCATCGCCGGTGACGCGCATCGACAGGATGAAATCAGCGCAGACTTCGGCGCGCACGGCGTCGAGCACCTGCAAGGTCAGGCGCATGCGGTTCTCCAGCGTTCCACCATAGTCATCGTCGCGCTTGTTTGTCAGCGGGGACAGGAATTGCCCCAGAAGGTGTGAGTGGGACAGGAGCTCGATCCCGTCGAATCCTCCCTGCTGACAGCGACGCGCAGCGGCTGCGAAATCGTCAATCACGCGGTTGATGTCTTCTTGTTCCATGGCCTTGGGAAAGGAACGGTGTGCACGTTCGCGGATACTGGACGGAGCTATGACAGGCAGCCAATGGCCATCATCCCATGCAGTGCGGCGCCCCATATGAGTGATCTGACACATGATCGCGGCACCATGTTCGTGAACGCCATCCGTTAGTTTCCGAAACCATGGAATGACGCTGTCATCACCGGTATAAAGCTGGCCGAACACCGATGGGCTATCAGGGGCGATATTGGTCGACCCACCGACCATGGTCAGGGCAACCCCGCCCTTTGCCTTTTCCTCGTGATACAACCTGTAGCGGTCCCGGGGATGGCCATCTTCAACAAAATTCGGCGCATGGGACGTGCTGACGATGCGGTTGCGCAAAGTCAGGTGTTTCAATTGAAACGAATCGAGTAGGTGCGCCACTTTCGTGCCCCTTCGGCCAAATCTGCTGTTTGAAAACTGTCCAGGGTCGGCTCCGCTGGTCAGTTTCAACACCTGATGAGTTTGGTTGTCGAAAGCACTTTACTTGGGAAGCTATGCGTAAGAATTCACTGCTTCCGACATTGCTGTATGAAAAGGCGACCCGACCAGGAAATCCAATGGTGGAACACCCTTTGAGCACAGAAGGGAACCTGGCAGGGGCCGCTCGATCCATCAAGGTCTGCACAAGGTTGCAATCACGTGCAATCTTAGATTGGAGGTGCTGCGCGCGCTGTGATCAACTGTCTGGCAGTAACTCTTTCGCGATGTATCATGTACAGACCTGCACCGATGATGATGGCAATGCCAAGCAGGCTAAGCCTGTTCGGAAAGTCATTGAAGACAAGGTAGCCAAACAAGGTTGCTACCGGCAGCTCAAAATACTGCAAAGGAGCCAATGTGGCAGACGGGGCAAATGACAGCGCATAAGTCATCATCATGTGGCTTACCGTCGCAAAAAAACCGGTCCCAAGAAGCCACAACAGTGCAATGTCTTTCGGCCAAACGGGATCGAAAAGTTCGGAACCAGAACCTTGCGCAACCAATAAGATTGGAATGCAAAACAGACTGGCAACCAGGCCAGTGTGAAATTGCAGAGCCACCGGGTGCATCCGTCGCGACAAGCCCCGCGTCACAAGAATGTAGAAAGCGAAAGCAACAGCCGTACCGAGAGGAATAATTGCCACTGCGCCGAAAGCCGCGAAGCTGGGTTGGATGACGAACAATACCCCGACAAACCCCACAAGAGCTGCCCCGACGCGACGAGGACCGACATCTTCACCAAGGTAAAACTTGCCGACCAGCAAGACAATGAACGGTGCCACAAACACGATGGCAAGGGCATCAGCAAGCGGCATCACTCGGATAGCCGTAATGAAACAAAAAGTCGCGAACAGCAAAAGTATTGAGCGGAATACAAGTACCATCAATTCACCGCTCGCGACACGCAATGACAGTCCCATTTTCCAGACAAACGGTCCCATCAACGCAACTTGCAATACAAAGCGAGCGGCCGTTATCTGCCCAACCGGCACACTGGCCGATGCGAGCTTGGCAGCTACATCGAGCAAGGGAGCAGTCAGGCAAAATCCAAGCATCAGTGCAACGCCCGCAAGGGTGCGATCCGTGGATTGAGGTGTAGAATCAGCTGAGGTCATCTCATCATGAAGAACTGTCGCCAAATGCGTGTCTGTTCTCAATGCGACGCCAGGCAAAAGTCCCGATATTCCCGAGCTCGGGCAGAGTAGGAGTTTGCTCATGCAGCGAACCGCAGGTTCCATGACCCGCACGGCAGCATCAACTGCCTTGTTTCAGGATTCGCTAACGAGATGTACTGGCTTTTTCATTCAACGGTTTACCTGCAAGGCTAGGCACAGAGATCGGCGACCTGCAAATCTCTAGAAACCGGTCAATCAACGCTGTCTGCACTGTTTGGCGAGAGCGGGCAATCACCACCCTGTAGTGTCCGATGCTTTCCTCGAGCGGTCGCGCAACGATGGGGTCGCCTTCAATCGTGCGATCCTGCTTGGGCGGGAAGCCTGCCAGGGTGAAGCCGAACCCCTTGCCGACGTAGGCCTGAACAAGCTCGCGTGATTGGGATTGGAATGGCACTTCGGGGTGAACGCCTGCGGCCTGCAGCAGTTGAAGATAGCTAGGGCCGGGCCCGGCTGGTGATACAGCGATATAGGGCAGTCCGATCAGGTCGGACAGGCTGATCCGGGCTTTTGCTGCCAAAGGGTGTTCGCCTGACAGCAGAACCAGGGGCGGCAGCTCCAGCAGCACTTCTGCCTCATGCCGCTTGAGATCGAACCCCTGGTCAAAGACCACCAGCGCATCCACTTCGCCACTGTCCAGTGCGTCCACCAAGGTCGGATAATCCGCTTCCTTCACCTCGACACGAACGTCTGGGTAGCTTTCGCGGAAGGCAAGCACCGCAGGCAGGACGATCCGCTGTGCCAGTGCGTGATGAGTGCCGATGTGGATCCTGCCAGTGCGTCCTGACGCCAGGTTCTCGGCCTGCCTGTCCAGCGCCGCGGCCTGCGCCAGCAGCGCCTCAGCCTGGGCAAAAAATTCCTTTCCCGCAGGCGTCAGCCGCATGCCTTGCGCCGGAAAGCGGTCGAACAGGGTCACGCCGGTGGTCGCCTCCAGTTTGTCCACCGCTGAGGCAATCGCGGCGGGAGAAACATTCAATTGCCGGGCAGCCTGGGCAATACCGCCCCGCCGGGCGGTTTCTGACAGGTAGGCGAGTTGGCGAAGGGTGAAATTAATCATCTAAAAAACTGACTTTTGAGGTGTATTAAATCAGTTTTATCGACCTTTTGGCAAGCCCTATGCTGCTTTTGGGACAAACAGGAGACTCACATGGAGATTCTTCCACTGACGGGGGGGCTCGGTGCCGAAATTCTGGGTGCGGATGTCCGCAGCGATGCAGATTTTGGCGCCATTCAGCTTGCTTTTGCCAAATACTCGGTGATTGTGCTGAGGGGGCAGGATGTGGGCCCGGAAGATCACCTGGCCTTTGCCCGCCGTTTCGGGCCGGTCAACGTGAACCGGTTCTTCAAGCCGGTCAAAGGGCACCCCGAGATCGCCATGGTGCTGAAAGAGAAGGACCAGAAAGAAGCCGTTGGAGAAGGTTGGCATACCGATCATTCTTATGATCAGGAACCGGCGATGGGCTCGATTTTGCATGCGATCGAAATGCCGCCTTACGGCGGCGATACGCTGTTTGTCTCTATGGGGGCCGCCTACGAGGCGCTCTCGGCCCCGATGCGCCGGTTTCTCGGCGAGCTGACGGCCGTGCATTCCTCGCGGCATGTATTCGGCGCTGCCGTAATGGATAGCGAGGCAGTAAAGTCAGGACGTCTGGGCAATGCAGAGGCCGCAACCCAGGACGCCCGGCATCCGGTTGTTATCACGCATCCCCTGAGCCGACGGCGTGGCCTTTTTGTGAACCCGGTCTTCACCACCCGTATCGAGGGTTTGGCCCCGGCTGAGTCCGAGGCGCTTCTGGCCATGCTCTATGCCCATTGCCAGCAACCCGAATTTCAATGCCGTGTGCGCTGGCAGGCCGGTGACATCACCATGTGGGACAACCGCGCCACCTGGCATAAGGCGATCAATGATTATCACGGCTTCCGCCGCCTGATGCATCGTGTCACCGTGGAGGGCGTGCCCCTCGCGCCCGCTGCTGCGGCCTGACCTTAGCGAAAGTATCGCAATGACCCACCTCAACTCACAGGCAGCAACCAGCCGGCCCAATGTCATCCTGATCCTTGCGGACGACATGGGATTTGCCGATCTCGGCTGCACCGGTTCTGAAATCCAGACCCCCAACATCGACGCCCTTGCGCGGGGCGGTGTTATGCTGTCGGCGATGTACAACTGCGCCCGCTGCTGCCCCACCCGTGCTTCGCTTCTGACCGGGCTTTATCCGCATAATGCAGGCGTTGGCCACATGGGCGCCAATCTGGGCAGCCCTGCCTATCAGGGCTTCCTGCGCAATGACAGTGCCACGATTGCCGAGCATCTGCGCGCTAGCGGTTATGCCGCGCTGATGTCGGGGAAGTGGCATGTGGCGGGTGATTTTGAAGCCCGTAAGGTGGACAGTTGGCGGGTTGGCGACGTCGAACACCCAACCCCGCGCCAACGCGGCTTTGACCGGTTTTACGGGATCATGGATGGGGCCACACATTTCTTTTCGCCGCATTACATGCTGGAGGATGACAGTCGGGTCGAAACCTTCCCCGATGACTTCTACTTCACCGACGCCATCACCCAAAAGGCTATTGGTATGATCGAAGGCGCTGTGGCGGAAGAAAAACCCTTCTTCCTTTACCTAGCCCACACAGCGCCGCACTGGCCGTTGCACGCCCACCCCGAGGACATCGCAAAATACGATGGGGTCTATTCAAAAGGCTGGGACCATATTCGCACCGCGCGCCATGAAACCATGAACGGTCAGGGTGTGTTCCAGCGCGGCTGGGACATCTCGCCCCGCGACAGCACTGTACATGGTTGGGAGCAGGAACAGAACCGGGACTGGGAGGCCAGCAAGATGGCCACCTACGCGGCGATGGTGGACCGAATGGATCAGTCGATCGGCACGCTGGTTGCGGCCCTGAAACGGCTCGGTCAGTTCGACAACACGCTGATCCTGTTCCTGTCAGACAACGGCGGCTGCGCCGAGTTCATGGCCGAGGACGGCTGGGCCAAGTTCTATCCCGACCGCACCCATGACGGCAGGCAGATCACCATGGGCAATGTGACGGATCTGCGCCCCGGCGATGCCCAAACCTTCCAGAGCTATGACAAACCGTGGGCCAATGTCTCCAATGCGCCGTTCCGGCTTTACAAGCATTATGTCCACGAGGGCGGTATCTCCACGCCACTGGTGGCCCATTGGCCAAATGGGTTCGAACCGCGCGGCACAGCTCATGCAGCTTGCCATGTGGTCGATATTCTGCCGACCATCCTGGAAGCCACCGGAGGCGCCTATCAGACAGAGGTGGGCGGTCATGATATCCAACCGTTGCAAGGGGAATCTCTGCTAGGTCTAATGAAGGGCAAGGACTGGCAGCGCGAGCAGCCGATCTTCTGGGAGCACGAGGGCAATGCCGCCATCCGGTTGGGCCAGTTCAAGCTGGTTCGACTGCATGACCGCCCCTGGGAGCTTTACGATATCGAGGCCGACCGTACCGAGTTGACCGACCTAGCGGGCCGCAACGCCGCCCTTGAGAAAGACATGATCCATCAATACCAGGCTTGGGCGGAAACCGTCGGCGTGATGGACTGGAACGTAGCGTTGCCGAAACTGCTGGCGGCATGGGGGATGGAGAACGCGGATGGCTGAAGCTGATCGCTAGGTGGCTGCTGAGGTCCCTTGGTAAAGGACGGGTTTGCTCGCATCCTGCCAGTTCTGGCGAGGTGTAACGAATGGAACCGAAGCCAGCATCAGATCATCCATTTCGATCTTACCTGTGACTTTGGGGGTATCTTGCTCTGGGTAGATTGCTCGCCTCATCTTTTTTCTTGAGACGAATGTTTAATTATAGGAATGTATTTGAAAAAATCGAAAGTAGAACAGAGGAGTAGGCGTCAAATGGCCGGGAAGTTCGAGATATATAAAGACAAGGCTGGTGAATTTCGATTTCGTCTGAAAGCAGGGAATGGTGAAATCATTCTGGCCAGTGAAGGATATGTTCAAAAGGCGAGTGCCACGAACGGGATCGAGTCAGTCAAGAAGAACGCGCCGGATGACAGCCGGTACGAGCGCAAGGAAACCAAGTCCGGCGGTCATATGTTCAACTTGAAGGCCAGCAACGGTCAGGTGATCGGCACCAGCGAGAGCTATACCAGCACTTCAGGGCGGGATAACGGGATCGATTCCGTCAAACGGAACGCACCTGACGCACGTGTCGACGATTTGACGTGACCTGACACGGTAACTTTTTACCACTTCCATTTGTGTAAACTGCGAAGGCGAGATGCATGGACGCATCTCGCACAAAGGCTTGAACAACCAAGCCGAAAGCACTCATCAATCAACCCGTAGGCGCGAACGCATCGTGAAGCGCTTCGTTTCGATTCTGTTTCAAATCCGTGCCTACCGAATAAAACGGCGTTTTAGCGACAGAGGATCCAGACCCATGCTGGCAATCAAATCCGTTGCTTCAACCGCATTTGCCCTGACGACCATTAAACAGAAAAACATGATCCGCTAAGGGCAGACCTCCCCTGGACTCCGTCCATTTCAGCACTTTGCCCAACTGGCAGGCCAATAGAGTCGCCATCTCCACTGATGCCGCCTCTATTAAGACCGTAGTAGAATTGTCAACTTTGGTTCCGCGCGGGTGGGTTTGTCACAGGCAAATTGGGTTTGCTCGCGAGGTCCCCAAGGCTAAAAATCCGGGAGTGAGTGTGAGACGGAGGTAAAGCGGTGACCCAACAGAACTGGAGCCAGGCCATTCTCGACCGGCTCAAGTCCGCAGGAAGTAATCTGACTATACCAGACGGATCCCAACTGTTTGCACCGGGCGCTTACGGTGAGATGTTTTTGATCGTCCGTTCGGGCATCGTCCGGGTGGAACAAACCAGCCCGTCGGGACGCACCGTTGTTCTTTATCGGGTTGGCCCGTACGACAGTTGCGTTATGACGACCTCGTGCATGTTGTCGGACATCCCCTATTCAGGGTTCGGTTATGCCGAGGGGCCGGTGACGGCGCTGGCCATCGGGCGGGACAAGTTCAACACGTTGCTGGCTACAGATGCCGAGTTTCGGGGCGCGGTCTTCATGGCGTTTTCACAACGCATTGTTGAGCTGTCCGAGGTTATCGATGATCTTCTACTTAACCGGATGGACCTGAAATTGGCGCAGTGGCTTTTGGATCAGGGCGCACCTTCGAGCGATATCCGCATCACGCACCAGCGCATTGCGGCCGAACTGGGCAGCGCACGCGAAGTCATGTCCCGTATTCTCAAGGATTTTGAACATCGCGGGTGGGTCAGGCTTGAGCGAGGTGTGATTTATCTGCAGGACCGCCCAGCCCTGCACCACCATGCAAGAACGGGGGTTGTGTGACCTCGTCACATAACACGACTTGGAAAACAGTGAATCTTGGGCCAGACAATCAAGGAGATTCGACCATGCAATTCACGTCAAATGTTGGTTCTGTCGACCGGATTCTGCGCCTGATCCTCGGTGGTGTGCTGCTCCTTCTGGCACTGACCGGTACTATCGGCCCCTGGGGTTGGCTTGGGGCTGTGTTTGTGGTGACAGCATTCATGAAGTTCTGTCCGATCTATGCGCTTCTGGGTCTGTGCACCAACAAGCAAGCCAAGCCGTAACACGACCAACCCTTGCCTCGTGCAACACCGGGATTTTCTGGATCCCGGCGTTGCGCAGCGGGCGCGGGTCAGGCGCGGCGTTTCTCAGAGCTGACGCTGTTTGAGGCGGCCCGAGCGCCCGTGATCCTGGCAAGGGCGGGGGCCAGCTCGGGGCTATTGAAACGGAACCCGCTGCGTAGCAGTTTTGCCGGAATGACACGCTGGCCACCCAGTATCGTTTCACGTCCCATATCCCCTGCGACGTTTGTGATCAGCCAAGCAGGCAGACGTATCAGGGCAGGGCGGTTCAATGCGCTTGCCAAAGCCTGTGTGAACTCTGCGTTGCGCACCGGGTTTGGAGCAGTGGCGTTGAGCGGGCCGTTGATATCCGAATCCGACATGGCGAATGCGATGACGCGGATCAGATCATCCCGTTCGATCCAGGGCATCCACTGTTGTCCATTTCCCAGCTGACAACCGGCACCAAACTCGAAAGGTGTCAGCATTCGGGCCAGCATGCCGCCTTCAACCCCCAGCACCAGACCGATACGCAGTTGCACAACCCGGACGCCCATATCCACGACTGGCGCAGCGGCGCGCTCCCATGTGTCGCACACCTCATGGATGAAGGCGGGGCAGTGCGTGTCGTCTTCGGTGAGGGTCTCGTCTTGCCGCAGCCCATACCAGCCCACGGCGGAGCCGGTGATCAGACAAGATGGTTTTTGATCCAGCCTGCGGATCAGTGCGACCAAATCTTTCGTCATCTTGAGCCGAGACTGCAGGATGCGCGCGCGTTTCCGAGGCGTCCAATGCGCGTTTGCTACCGGCTCACCCGCCAGATTGACGATGGCGTCAAAACGCTCTGTGTTGTCAATTTGCTCGAGTGAGGTGATCAGGCGTACCGGATGGGTCAAAGCGTCGACCTTTTGCAGATTGCGGGTCAGGACGGTGACGTGGTGGCCGCCAGCAACCAGGGCTTCGACCAGGCGTTGTCCGATGAAACCGGTGCCACCCGTGATCAGCAGATGTTGTCGGGGCGCGAGTTGCGCGACCAGAGAGGTCGCGTTGACAGCATTCAACCGCGTGCTGCGTGCGGCCGCCACCAAATCGCGCGCGCTGAACAGCGCCACACCAATCGCGGCAAGGGTCGCCATGATGCTCCAACCGCCGTGATGGACGGGTACCATCTCTGACGGCAGGGCAGACCAGGTCCAAAGGTATGGGGCAGCCAGCGCGAGGATCGCACCATAATTCAGCGCCAGCAAAGTGTGATTGACCCGTTCTGTGGCGGGGAGACGGCGGGTCAGGTCCTCTTCAACGAAATCCCAAAGGGTAATCAGGACCTCAAGGCCCAGGATTATGGTCAGAGCAATGGTAAACGTGCCGTGGGGTTCGAACCATCCAAGGCACAGGAAGATGACGGCGTAGAACGCGTTCCTGACCCCATGCAGGCGCAGTTCGGTCTGTTGCGAAGGGCGCCAGGCCAGCCGCTCGGTGCCTTCATGGTGCACCAGCGTGTCGAATGCACCCATCGAGATCTGAAGGGCAATCAATGTCCAAAGCAGCGGGTCAGTCATGTCGGATCCTTTCTGTCGTAAAAAATGGCGTCCTGGTGGATCAACTCTCCGAACAGGCGGCTATGAAGGCTTAGGGAAAACAGAAACCGCGCGTCGCCAAGATCGGTGTGAGTGATGGTCAGAACGCCAGGGCGAATCCAGCGCGGGAGGCGCAGTTTCCTATCACCCAATTGAACGAAGTAATGATCGCTGAGAAAGCGGAGACCGGTGCGGTCTGCTTGAACGCGTAATGCGATACCGATACCGGCGCCGATGTATTCTTCGATCCCGGTCGGTCCAGAGAACCGTTTTGAGCTGTGGATAACTTGAGGAAACCCTCCGTCGCGCCCATACTGGCGGATCCAGAACTGTCCGTTAACGGAACTATCCTCGGTCACGGTGACAATCGCGGGCTGATCCACGCTGGATGTATCAAAGGGTAGGGGGCCGCCGATCAGACGGGCCAGATGCGCCAGCAATTGCCCGGCCAGCGTCAGCCGCATTGCTACAACTTTGCCCTGATAGACCACGCTGGCGCCGTTCGCTAGGCAATGACCAAACCGCGCCCGGACCTGATGGGGCAGGGCGGCCCAAGCTGCTGGGCCAACCAAGTTGCGAAACCTTTGATCGGACATGTCCATAACATGCGGAGAGAAATTGCTCAGTTTCATATCACACCATATGCTGTAGTTGCTGTTATTTCTGTATGAAGAGAAATATTTTCTCAAAATTTTTTTACGACTTGCCTTTCTTGCTCCCGATCTTGAGAAGCGTGAAGATCTTGTCGCCCATCTTCATAAGAGCCGAAAGCTTGGACTTGGGGACCGACAGCATTTGCTCGGACCATTGGTCGGCCGTAGTCAGGAACTGTTGCATATTTTGCATTCTCTCCAATACGACAGGGGACAGATCAGCCTCGTCCGAGGCTTGTTGCACGCAGATGTCCAACGCCCGCATCGCGGGGTCGATCTCGCGCTCTTTGCGGCCTTTTGCAATCAGAAGGGCCATGTTCCAGACATCGGTTTCGGCTGCGAAGTGCTCGCGACGATCACCGGGGACGGGCACGCGGTGGATCAAACGCCATCCGGCCAGCTCTTTCAGCGAGTTTGAAACATTTGACCGGGCGATGCCAAGTTCGTTTGCGATTTCTTCGGCATTCATGGGCGAAGTGCTGAGGTACAAAAGCGCATGTATCTGCGCTACGGATCGGTTCACGCCCCACTGGCTGCCCATATCACCCCAATAGAGGATGAATTGTGAACGGGCCGAGGATTCGGATAAGTCATTTGTTTCTGTCATGACAGAAATATGAGATATCGGTAGTCAAATGTCAAACAAATTTACCATGACGTCAGGGTGATCCGCCCGAAACCTGTACCGAGGTCTTGTCGCAACCGGATCGCAATTGATGACCGTGGAATCCTGAGTGATTAACCAATTCCAAAATCAAATTTAGGGAATTAACCAGCCGAAATACCTGCCGTGCATTTGTAGCTAACAAACTATGCTAAAACCCGCGGTACGTTGGAACTGGTCACCTGACCGTGGCAATCTGGACATTTCCTACACGGAACCGACCATCCGCGGCCAACGGTACCCATTTTTCAGGACCGACACGCCGTCCACCTGTCCAGGTTCCGTTCGTTGAGCCCATATCACGAATAAAAAGATCGCCCGTTTTTTCTACGCGTAAAACACAATGCTGACCCGAAGTTCTTTCGCTGCGAGAAAGCGCAAGATCAGCCCAGTTCTTGTCACGCCCGATTTTGATCTGATGTGTGTTAGACAAGCCTTTAACATTCCGAAATTCGACAAACTTGCCGCGATCCGGGCCGTTCAGAACAACCAGTTGCCAAAAGGCCAAGGCGCGGGGAGCCATCGGGCTGTACCATGTCACATCGGCGGCCCTGTCATACCGGGATGCGACGTTCGGATTTGCTCCGGTTAAGCCAAACGACATGATCTTCTTCAACGCGCGGGTAGAACGCCGCATATGAGATACCGGATTGCCGCGTTTGTCGCGCATATTCAGACGTAAGGCATATCGTCCCAGGCTGTGCCCACCAAGAAAACCTTCGCAGATCAACCAGTAGCTAAGAACCAGGATCAGATAAAGCCCTACCGGTAAGGCCAGACCGGTATTTCCCAACCGTAGTTCCTGACGCAACACAGGTTCCAAAGTGACCAATACAAAACCCAGAAACATAAAATCTAGGACAGCGGCGGCGCTCAGCAGGCGCGCGGCGTTTTTTGAATCCAGAGGTCCACTGAGCTTCATGTCCGCGCCCCCAACAAAGTAAGCACCATAAAAAGGGCCGCGCCGATCGAGAATAGGAACAGCGCGTCGCACCTGACCCGCAGTGCTCGCCTCCCACCTGCACCGGCGCTTTGAAAATGGAATCCAGCGACCCACAGGGCAAGACCCGTTCCTGCGACAGTGAATAACAGGATTTCCGGCAAGACCTGTTGGTGGGGCGCAATAGAAAGCCAGTCAGCGGCCCCCACCATAAGGCCGCCCCACAAAAGCGCGACGACATAAGCTGCAAAGCCAAGAGACTCATTTCTTTGCTGACTTAGCTTTCCGACAAGTGCACCCAATCCCCATCCCAATGCCGCAGCGACTAAAACTAATAATGTCAGGCGGACAGGTAAAGACAGTGAAGAAACCTGAACATTGAACACAATACTGGACGTATTGTTCGTCAAATTGGAAGTAATACCGAGAAACGCAAGAAATGCGCCAACTCCGGCACCGAGGTGCCCAAGGAAGGTAAAAATATCATTTGCGAGTGAGAGTTTATCTCTGATATCAAAGGGTAATTTCATTGAAAATCTCGAAGGTGGATCTGAGTAACCTGGAAGAAGCATTGCGGATCATTGTCGACCAGGCCGAGCGGAACGTCGTAAACCCTGATCAGTTCTTTGCACAGGTTCTTGGAGTTGCCGCAGACATGAGCCGCAGACCTGATAAGGTATCACGCCAGTCAGACCCCAGCCTTGCCGAAGCTGTAGCGTTGGACGAATACCTGTCTGACTTGCCCTATAAGTCTCAGATCATGACTATCACTGAAGATGATTGGGTGCGCCTTCCGATTTCAGAGCAGCAAACCATCGTCAACGGGCTATATGACAAGATCGAACGGTACCGGCGGTACAACGAGTCGACCGATCAATGGGTTGATTACCTCGGGGCCGGGCCGCAGGCAGGAAACTTGCTGTACCCGATGTTGCTGGATGATCTGCCATAACTCTAAAGGATTGTCGCCAAATTTCTGTGCGAATGAAGCCCGTCAAGGCGGTTACTAGATCATTTGACCATGCGCCAAGCGGGCGATGTGTTCCATCGGGTCACGTTTCTGGTCCCCGACCAACGTATACTGCCAGGGTCCGTCCTGCCAGAAGACGACGAGATATCCGTCCTCTTGTCGAAACCGAAACGATTGAGTTTGAATTGTGTCGCCGTGCGTGGCCATCAAACTCAACCGATCACCCTCTGCATTCTCATACATAAATAAAGCTGAGGCATGGTCGCCTGCGGGCAGAAGGCGTCCTCCAATCAGGGTAAACCCGGTTTCCCCAAGTTGTGGCGCGATAATGGCAGAGCCCAATCGATTGGAGAGCCAGGTTTGCAAGTGATCTTTTTCCGTAGCGGCGACCTCCACAGGGTGAAGAACTTCAACGGCGAACAAAGAATGCGCCGCTTTTGCGTGTTGCGAAAACAATGCCAGATCGTCGGTTGCTCGGCTCTCCCAAGGTTGCAAATAAGACCCCAAACCAAAACCAACGGCAAAAACCGCGACCGAAGCAACCAGCCTCAAAGAGACTGGCGAGGGCGGCTTGGCCTGTTTCCGCAGACTTCGAAGATGTGCCGCAGAAGGAACAGGGACCGCCTTGTTTATCAGGTCTGATTGACGCCGTAATGCACGGATGCGCGCTGCATCGTCCGGGTGATGTTCAAGGTGACGGTCAAGGCGTTCGCTTTCTTCCGATGTCAATTCACCGTCTATGCTACGCTGAACCAGGTCTTCGATGGATGGGATGTGCGTCATTTCACGCTCCTGATCTTCACGGCGGCTGAAGCGTCCATTTCAGATTTGATTTTAGTGCGGGCGCGCGAGATCCGCGACATCAGCGTACCCTTTGGAATGGACAAAGTTGTGGCCGCTTCGTCATAGCTTAATCCACCAATGACAACAGAAAGAAGGGCTTCTCGCTGATCTTGAGGAACAGAATCCAGCGCCTTCCAGACAGCCTTGATTTCCAACCATTCTTCGACTGTGCTTGTCGTTGCTGCCAGCGTCGAAATGTTGTCTAGATCGACAGTGTTAAATCTGGCCTCTCGACGCCACCTGTCCCGGTAGAGGTTCAACAATATTTTAGTGAGCCATGGTTTCAACGGCCGCCCCGGAAGCCAAAGCAATCGTTTGCGCAGGGCGCGTTCAACACAATCCTGCACCAGATCATCCGCCGCATCCCGATCACGGGTCAGCGACCAGGCATAACGCCAAAGATCGGGGAGGCAGTTTTCAAGCTGGTTTTCAAATGACTGAAGCATGTACGTAAGCCGGGGGAGGAAACCTTCCCCCGGCACCAAGGTTCAGGGGCGTGCGATATGCCAAACACCTTTTACACCGTCCCCTGTCATGTCCCCAGGGTTTTCGTCTTTGAACCATAGATAAAGCGGCTTTCCTTTGTAGGCGATCTGAACGCTGCCATCTTTGCGTTCGATCAGGCTGTAGCCTTTTTTCAGTTCCATGTTGGCATCACCCATCAGCGGCGGCCATTTGGTGGCACAGTCATCATAGCAATTCGAAACGCCTGTTTCGTCCTTGTCAAAGGTATAGAGAGTCATCTTGTGCGCATCCATCAGGAAGGTTTCTCCGTTGAGCTTGCCAGTTACGGCTGGCGCACCGGTGTGACCATCCGCAAATGAACCGGTTGCAGTCGCAACCAGCGCGACACCAGAAAAAGTAAGGGACTTTAGGGACATTGGATTCTCCGACTGTTTCAGGTCTGCCGGATGACAGACAATACAATTACGAAGGCGATTGGAAAAAATTCCCCAAAGTGAAACATTTTTTCGGCGGCGTGTGGGCATTGTTTTGATGGTAAAGCCAGAGTCCACGCCTATGGGAAAGGTCACGCATATCCAGTTTGGGTACGAAGAACCTGTATCTGTTCGACAAGTGGGACAAGCGCGTTAGGGCCCGTGGGGCAGGGTGCTTCGTCACCTGTCAGTATCTGAAGTAAGGACATTTAAGTGTTGGCACGGCTATCGCGAATCTTGCAAAACGAAAGCACAGGCGAGCTGATTGCATGCGCCCGGAACAATTATCTCTCAGAAACTTCTGTCTCCGAGCTATCCAATTTGAATTGGAACGCCGCCTAGACTTAGACCTAGAATTTTCCGGGGAAAAGTCCGCATAAAAACCTTCGAACAAGGTTGACAGAGCGGCGGCGTGAAAATCCCTGCATATCGGTTAGGTAGTTCACCCACATCCCCTCCAGCAAGGCCAGCGTTCCGCTGGTTGCGTCATCTACCAGGTTCGGGTCGCCCCTGTTTTCCGAGGCTATCTCTGTGAACGCGGACCGCAAGGTTTCGACAAGTTTGTCATCCTGAGTGCTGCTGTAACGGGCGATACCTGGATGAGAGCTTGCGATACCCCGAAACGCATGCCAGATTTTAGTACTGCGGGGATTGAGCAGTGCTTCTGACAGGTCGGCCTCAATCACTGCCATAACACGGTCTTCGGGTCTTGCGCTCGCGCCCAGATCTGTCCGTCTGTCCATCTCGGCATAATACTCGGTGCTGAAATGCTGGGCGGCTGCGGTCAGTAAATTGTCCTTACCCCCGAAATGCAAATGGATCATTCCGCGTGACAGACCGGAGCGCTCGCAGATTCGGCTGACCGAGGTATCGGTAACCCCAATATCGGCAATCGTGTCCAGAGTCGCGTCGATCAGTAGCTGTTTATTGGCTTCCGGATCCCGCTTTGAACCGCGTTTTTGTTCCTTGACACTTTGCGCTTTATTCAATGTTACCAACCGTTTGTGAATGTCTCATAGAGGTAGCTCACAGGAATATTGACACGAAAGGCCATTCTGGCGCAA
Source organism: Ruegeria sp. O4 (assembly GCF_056535125.1). Lineage (NCBI taxonomy): Bacteria > Pseudomonadati > Pseudomonadota > Alphaproteobacteria > Rhodobacterales > Roseobacteraceae > Ruegeria > Ruegeria sp. O4. Next base: position 77,957 of record NZ_JBQERO010000007.1, read on the forward strand.
CATTTAATGGACGATCGTCCATTAGTGACTCGTGAATTGCGGGAAGGGAGGTTGGGTGATCTTTCGCAGCGAAGCGTCCCGGGGATATACCCTCAGCGCGCCAGCCACGGCTTACGTGGGCTTTCTGGTCGCGGCGCCATTGGTGATCCTGATTGCCTATTCATTCTGGACCCAAACCTATGTGACGCTCGACAAGACACCGACACTGAAGAATTACAGCGATGCGTTTGCGGATCCGCTGGTCCGGCACCTGATGCTCAGATCAATCTGGATTGCCGGAGCGGTGACCATAGTCACCGTCGCGCTGGCCTATCCCATCGCGTATTTTATCGCGATGAAGGCCCAGAAAAAGACCATCTGGCTTCTGCTCATCACCATTCCGTTTTGGTCCAGCTATCTGCTGCGCGTATTTGCCTGGAAGCTCATTCTGGGGTTCAACGGCGTGATGAACTCTGCGCTTCTGGCGCTGGGTTTGATCAGCGAACCTCTCGACTTCCTGCTCTACAACGAATTCGCAGTCGTGCTGACGCTCGCTCATGCCTGGGCACCATTTGCGATCCTGCCGATCTATGTCTCACTGCAAAAGATCGATCCGAGCCTTCTTGAGGCTGCCACAGATCTTGGGAACAGCCCCTTTCAACGTTTCATGCGGGTGACCCTGCCACTGACGATCCCAGGTATCATTGCTGCTTGCCTGATCATCTTCATCCCTACCGTCGGTGATTATGTGACCCCGGCTTTGGTTGGTGGTTCAGACGGGAAGATGATCGCCAATCTTATTCAGGTGCAGTTCGGGGCCGCCAACAACTGGCCCCTTGGGGCCACGCTGTCGCTGATCGCAATGCTTTCGGTGGGTTTTGTGGCCATCGTGTTTGTGATGTCCGCGACGCGGCTGGGGAGGCGGATCAGATGAGACGTCCTTCGACCCTGACAGCCTATGCGTTCCTGTATCTGCTGTTTCTGTATCTGCCGGTTCTGTTCCTGCCCCTGTTCTCTTTCAATAGCGGCACAATCGTTGCGTTCCCGATTAAGGGCTGGACACTGGACTGGTATCGTAAGCTAGGCGAGCAGGACACGTTGATCCAGGCGCTTTGGAACTCGCTTGCCGTCGGAACTGTTGTTGCCCTTCTGTCGACCGCCATGGGGCTGTTCGCCGCCCGTGCCTTTGTTCGGTACCGTTTTCGGGGTCAACGCGCGGCAGAAGGTCTGGTGATGCTGCCTTTGGTGATCCCAGGTATTATCGTCGCCTCTTCAATGCTGGTCCTGTTTCTGTTTCTTGGTCTCAAGCCGTCATTGCTGACCGTCATTCTGGGCCACACGTTTCTCGCGCTGCCGTTCTCTGTCTCGATCTTGAAATCAGCCTTTGATGACTTCGATGCATCACTGGAGGAAGCATCTTACGATCTGGGCGTCGGTGTGTTCGAAACCTTCCGCCGCGTGACGCTGCCGGTCGTCGCCCCCGGTATCGTAGCCAGTGTTTTGGTCACATTCACCGTCAGTTTCGATGAATTCGTCCTTGCCTTTTTCCTGTCCGGCAACCAGCCAACCCTGCCGGTTTACATCTGGAGCCAGATCCGTTTCCCCGCCAAGCTTCCAAATGTGTTGGCGCTGGGGTCGATCCTGCTGCTGACTTCGGTTCTGCTTCTGGTTCTGGCCGAATACTTCCGCCGCCGTTCATCCGCATCAGAGGTCCGATGACACACAGAAACATCATAGAGCTCAGGGACGTCGAAAAGCGCTACGGAACATTTGTGGCCGCGAGCGGAATAAACCTTGACCTCAGAGAGGGTGAGTTCTTTTCGCTCCTCGGTCCTTCAGGGTGTGGCAAGACCACGGTTTTACGCATGATCGCGGGCTTTCAGGAACCCACCAGGGGGAAGGTGCTGATTGACGGTCAGGATATGGAAGGAGTGCCGGCCAACAACCGCCCGACGAACATGGTCTTCCAAAGCTACGCAATCTTCCCACACCTCAATGTCGGGAACAACGTAGCCTACGGGTTGCGGGGCAAAGCGCCCAAGGCCGAGATCGACCAGCGCGTCGCCGAAGCTTTGGAAATGGTCGAACTGGGTGGTCTTCAGGATCGCGGCGCAAGCGAGTTGTCGGGCGGGCAGCGTCAAAGGGTGGCGCTTGCCCGCGCGCTGATCATGCGGCCAAAGGTGTTGCTTTTGGATGAACCCTTGTCAGCGCTTGACAAGAAGCTGCGTGAACAGATGCAGTTTGAAATGCGCAATCTGCAACAGTCGCTTGGCATTACCTTTGTGATGGTCACGCATGACCAGTACGAGGCTATGACCATGTCCGACCGTATCGGCGTGATGTTCAACGGACAACTCAAACAAGTTGACACGCCAACGACGCTTTATGCCCGTCCCTGTGATCAACAAGTGGCCAGCTTCATCGGTGAGATGAACATATTGCCGGCCCGGTTACTGAGCGAAAGCGGTGACATGTTGTCAATCGATGCGGCTGCCTTCGGGCGGATGGAAATCGAGAGAAACCCCAATGTGGCGACCAGCGCCAGAAACATGAACATCGGTATTCGACCGGAACAGTTGGAGATTGCTGAGGACCGTCCTGAAGACTACCCATCAACGGTTCAGGGCACTGTCAGCAACGTCGCCTTCTACGGTGAGAATATTCACTACCACATTCAGGTGGCTGGGGCCGAGAAACCAATCTCGGTCTCGGTTCCGAACTATTTCCACACGGTCGACTTTAAACGCGGCGATGTCGTTTGGCTGGGGCTTCAGGCGGCTAGCGTGATCGATCTTGGTACGATCTCGGAATAAAACAGAGGGAGGATAGAATGAAACTTCAGGGAATTGCGGCCTTCGCGTGTGCGACGGCAATAACGACAGGCAGTGCCAGTGCAGGTGGCGCCGATCTGACGGTTTTTGACTGGTCGGGATATGAAGATCCCGGATTCTTTGCCAGCTACATGGAAAAATACGGGGATGAAGCGCCAAGCTATTCCTATTTCGGAAGCCAGGAAGAAGCCTTTACCAAGCTGAGTTCCGGTTTTACCGCTGATCTGGCACATCCTTGTTCTGACGCGGTCAGAAAATGGGTCGCAGCTGATCTGATTCAGCCTTTGGATGAAAGCAAGCTGACCAATTGGGCGGATGTGCTGCCCGAGATCAAAGAGGTCGACGCCATCGTTCTGGACGGCCAGCTTTACATGCTGCCGTTCGAATGGGGGAACACAGGTCTTATCTATCGCACCGACAAGATATCAGGGGATGACATCTCACTGCAATTGATGGCGGACCCGGCCTATGCAGGCAAAATCGCCATCCCGGATGCTGCATCGTCTGCTTATGCCTTGGCCGCGCTGGCCACCGGAAACGCGGATGACTACACCAACCTGAGCGATGAGCAATTCAAGGAAGCATCGGATTTCCTGCGCTCAATCCATCCGAACATGCGCTTTTATTGGTCCGATGCGGGTCAGTTTGACCAGGCCATGACCAGTGGCGAGATCGAAATGGGGTGGGCCTGGAACCAGTCCGAACTGAACCTGATCTGGAACGAAGTGCCCGCGGCCATGATGCGCAACGTGGACAAGGGCATCGCGACCTGGGCGTGTGGCTATGTGCATCTGAAATCGTCCACGACACCGGTCGATCAGGTCTATGACCTTTTGAACGCGCTTACGGACCCTGCCAGTGGTCAGTACATCATCGACAACTGGGGCTACCCGCATTCCAACGCAAAAGCTTTCGAAATCGCCGATCAGGGCAGCATAGAAGCCTATGGTTTTTCCGATCCCAAAAGCTTTTTCGAGGGCAGTTTGTTCTTTGATGCTGTGAACCCCGAGCTTGAGGCGAAGATGCTGGCCGAATTCGAGCGGATCAAAGCCGGCTTCTAACATAACCCACTATCCGGAGCCTTAAGGCTCCGGAACTCAAATACAGGAAAACGCGTGATTATGTCGAACGCGAACCCATATGCTCTGCTTTTCGAACCGGTCCAGATCGGGCCCGTCACAGCCAGAAACCGCTTTTATCAGGTGCCGCATTGCACCGGGATGGGGCATCTCAGGCCGCGGGCGGACGCTGCCGTGCGGGGAATGAAAGCAGAAGGTGGCTGGGCCGTGGTGTCCAATCAGGAGACCGAGATTCATCCGACCTCGGACTTGTCTCCGTTCCCCGAAGGGCGATTGTGGGACGCACGCGATGTGCCTGCGCTGCGGCTGATGACGGATGCAGTGCATGCACATGGCGCGTTGGCGGCCATACAGCTGGTTCATAACGGCAACCACGCGCAAAACCTGCTGACCCGTGCTCCGGTTCTTGCACCGTCCGAGATGTCTGTGGATACGACGCAACCAAAGCACGCGCAGGCCATGGACAAGGCCGATATCCGGGAACTCCGCCGTTGGCACCGCGACGCAGCCCTGCGCGCGAAAGAGGCCGGGTTTGACATCGTTTATGTCTATGCCGGGCACAACATGACATTGGCGCAACATTTCATGCTGGCCCATATGAACCAACGCAGCGATGAATATGGGGGGTCGCTTGAAAACCGCGTGCGGCTGACCCGTGAGTTGCTGGAAGACACCCACGAAGCCATAGGCGACAGCTGTGCCGTGGCGTTCCGCTTTGCCATTGACGAGATGATGGGCGCCGACGGTATGCAGGCGGCAGAAGAAGGCCGCGCCGTTGTCGAGTTATTGGCCGATCTTCCCGACCTGTGGGACGTGAATGTCGCGGATTGGTCCAATGACAGCGCAACGACCCGTTTCCAGCCCGAAGATGGCTATCAGAATGCGTTTCTGTCCCACGTCAAACAGATCACCCGAAAACCTGTTGTTGGCGTGGGCCGACTGACGTCCCCGGACATGATGCTGTCGATAGTCAAAAAGGGAATTGTCGACCTCATCGGTGCCGCGCGGCCATCCATTGCGGACCCTTTCATACCAAAAAAGATCGAGGAAGGCAGGATCGACGAAATCCGGGAATGCATCGGCTGCAATATCTGCGTGTCGTCGGACAATCTGGGTATTCCGATCCGCTGCACGCAAAACCCAACGATGGGCGAGGAATGGCGCCGCGGCTGGCACCCCGAGATCATCGCGCCGAAAAAAAGCGAGGCCGAAGTGCTGGTCATCGGTGGTGGACCTGCGGGGTTGGAATGCACCATGCAATTGGCACGGCGCGGGTATCAGGTGACACTGGCCGAGGCCTCAGCCGAACTTGGTGGACGGGTAGGTAGGGAAAGCAGACTTCCAGGCCTCGCCGCCTGGTCGCGCGTGGTTGACTATCGCCTGAACGATCTGAAACAGCGGGCCAATGTTCAGTTATTCACTGACAGCAAGCTCGAAGCCGGACAAGTCGCCGAGCTTGGCATCGAGCATGTCTTTGTTGCAACCGGCAGCTATTGGCGTGCCGATGGAGTGGGTCGCAATACGCAGCGCCGCCTGCCTAGGGTCACGCCGGATGCCAAGGTGTTGACGCCTGATGACATCATGAATGGGGTTCTGCCCCCGGACGGCCCGGTGATGATCTATGATGATGATCACATCTATCTGGCTGGGGTGATTGCCGAGAAATTGGCGACTGCCGGATATCAGGTCATTTTTGCCACGCCAGAGAGTTTGGTTTCGGCCTACGCCGTTCACACATTGGAACAGTCCCGCATCCAGGCCCGCATGATCGAACTGGCGGTCGATATCCGCTGCAATCAGGTGCTTACGGCGGTTCAGAGCGACGCGGTGCGGATAGGCTGTGCCTTTACCGACCGCGAAACTGATATCCCGTGCGCCTCAACGGTTCTGGTGACCGAGCGCCAGCGTGAAACCGCCCTTTTCGACAGCCTGAAGGGAGCCGGTTTGAAAACCCTTGACCTCATTGGTGATGCCGCGTCGCCGGGACTGATCGCAGACGCAGTTTTTGCAGGTCATCGCGCCGCCCGCGATTTCGAGCGCCCAAAGGTCGATGCAGACAAAGACTGGTTTCGCCGTGAGATTATTGATTTGGCAGAGGATGCAACATGAACAGCACCAATGAAGCACCCCGTTCACGTCGTCGCGGGGGCGGGGGGCGCGCAGCGCGTCTGAAGGTACAACAGACGACCACGGGTAACGAAGCCGTACGCGGGGGTCTGAGCGGCGGACGCTATAGACCGCTGACTCAGACCGATATGGAGAACATCCATCATGCGGCCTTGACCGTCCTGGAACAAACCGGAATTACCGACCATTTCCCGGAGTTGCTTGAGCTGGTGCTTCCCAAAGGTGCAGTGCTGAGTGACCTCAACCGGCTGTGCTTCCCACGCGCCCTGATGGAGGAAATCCTGGCAGGTGCCGCCAAGGAGTTTTACGTCTATGCCCGAGGGGAGCGCGAAGGTAAGGACGACATGCATTGCACGGCAGAAAGCGTCTATTTCGCCAATTCCGGCACCGCCGTGACAACATTCGATTCCAAAACCAAAACCTATCGTCCGTCGGTTCTGCGTGATGTTTATGATTTCACCCGCCTGGTCGACTGTTTGGAAAACATTCACATGCTGGGCGACACGGTTCTGGCGACGGATGTGACCGATGACTTCACCCATGACATGAACACCATTTATGCCATGCTTGCGGGCAGCCAAAAACCCGCTTGCCTGACGTTCCGTGACCGCAGCCACATTCCACATGCCATCCGCATGTTTGATCTGGCCCAAGGGGGCGAGGGGGCTTTCCTGAAAAAGCCAAGCGTCATATTCGGCGGCTGCCCCATTGTTTCCCCCTTGCGGATCGGCAAGGAAAATATGGAGATCCTGATTGATACCGCCAAACTTGGCCTGACTGTCGATTTGGCTGTGCCGCCTCAAGCCGGGGCCACGGCACCTGCGACGCTTGCGGGAACGCTGGTTCAAACCGTCGCCGAAACACTTGCCTGCGTTGCCATCGTCAACCTGATCACGCCGGGTTGCCCCATCTGCTTTGCGGCCTGGCCCTTCATTACGGACTTGCGCAGCGGGTCTTTTACTGGCGGCAGCGGCGAACAGGCGCTGATCGGTGCCGCAGCAATTCAGATGGGCAACTTTTACGGCCTTCCTACCTCGGTGGGTGCAGGTATGACCGATGCAAAAATACCTGATGCGCAATACGGGTTGGAAAAGGCGCTGACCTTTACCCTTGCGGCGCATGCTGGTGCCAATCGCCTGTGCGAGTTTGGTGGCATGATCGGTAGCCTGATGGGATGCAGCTTTGAAAGCATGGTCATCGATGACGAAGCGGGCGGCATGATCCTGCGATCGTTGCGTGGGATAGAGGTTACTGATGAAACCATGGCGGTGGATGTGATTCACCAATGCGCCATAGATCCGGGTCATTTCCTCGGCAATCCGCACACGCTGAGCTATATGAACAGCGAATTTGTCTACCCACAGCTGATGGACCGCGAGCGTACGGACACTTGGGAGAATGAGGGGAAAACGGATCTGTTGGACCGCGCCCGCAACAAGGCGAATTCCATCCTCGACAGCCATTTTCCTAATTATTTTGGTGCTTTGGACGCTCGGGTGCGCGAAGAATTCCCTATTGTACTAAGCGCGGAAAGCATGGCCCGCCATGGATAACTCCAACGCCAAGCAATGGGACAACGACCACTTCCTGCACCCGTGGGAAGGGATGGAGGCTTTGGGTGAAAACGACCGCACCTTTATCGAAGGTGCCAGCGGCATCCATCTGATAAACGAAAAGGGGGCTCGCCTGATCGACGGTCCGGGGGGAATGTGGTGCACCCAGATTGGGTATGGGCGCACGGAAATGGCCGAAGCAATGGCCGAGCAAGCCCGGAATCTTGCCTATTTCTCACCCTTCAACAACACCAACTCGACTGCGGCACAGTTCGCCCGCGAAATCGCCAAACGTGCGCCCGGCGATCTGAATAATGTCTTCTTTACAACCGGCGGTTCCACCGCGGTTGATACAGCCATCCGGTTTGTCCATTTCCGCAACAACCTTATGGGTCGGCCAGAGAAAAAGAAAATCATTTCAAGGCAAAAAGCCTATCACGGAAGCACTTATCTGGCAGCCAGCGTCAGTGGAAAAGAACGTGACAGGCTTTGGCTCGACAAGGCCGACGACCTGGCGCATTTCCTGCCGGACGTGAACCCGCTTTACCGCGCGCCCGGTCAAAGCGATGAAAGCTTTCTGAACGAGAAAGCTGCCGATCTCGAAAACGCCATTGTGGCGCTTGGCCCGGATAATGTTGCCGCTTTTATTGCTGAACCGGTTTTGGCCTCGGGCGGTGTCATCGTGCCACCAATCGGATATCACGCACGCTGCCTGAACATCTGCAAGAAGTATGATGTTCTGTATATATCAGACGAGGTTGTCACGGCTTTCGGGCGATTGGGTCATTGGTTCGCTTCCGAGGCTGTCTTTGGCATTCAGCCCGACATAATCACCTGCGCCAAGGGGATGACATCCGGGTATGCGCCGATGGGGGCCGCGATTATCTCAGATCGACTGATAGCGGATGTTGCGGGAAAAGATGCCACCTTTTCGAATGGCTACACCTATTCGGGCCATCCGGTCAGCGCGGCTGCCGGGTTGAAAAACATCGAGATTATCGAGCGGGAAAAGATACTCGATCACGTTCGAAAAGTCGGCCCGGTTTTTCAGGATCAATTACAGCAGTTGCGCAAGATTGACATTGTGGCCGATGCGCGTGGGATGGGATTGATGGGGTGTGTTCAGTGCTCAGTCGATGGCGATCCCCAGAGCGAGCTTGGGCGCGACTATGAGATTGGCAGTCGTATCGATATGGAATGCCAGAAACGCGGTCTGCTTGTAAGACCCGTGATCAACATGTGTGTTCTTTCACCGCCCCTCATCATTACAAAAAGCGAAATCGAGCATATGTTTGCTATTCTGCGACAAGGGCTAGAAGCGACATCCGAGTGGCTCGGCAGGATCAGTGGCCGGTGACTGTTGCAGGCTGTCGCTGCGAAAACCTGGAGATCGGCTACCGTAGCGGCATTTAGATCTTAAGGATTGCCAAGTTCGTTTTCGTCAAGGAGTTGGCGTATTTGCACTGCCCGAGCGACTATAGCATCTACACGTTGGTTCCAGAGATGGAGTGTTTCGGATCATCAGTGTAGTCGTTTGCTTCTGTCGTGCACGGCCATTACAGGACCGGTTAATTACGTCCAGAGAGATCCCAAACAAGGCCAGTAAACGAAGGACGAGTTCGTAGCGCGTCAAGACAGTGACTACCGTTTCAACCTCGGGACAGCGTAATCAAAAGGATTCCCAATGCGATCAGGCTTGCCCAGCCGATACGGTGCAGAAAACGGGATTCCTTCAAGATGATCGCCGCGAGGGTCACTGAAACCGGGATCGATGCTTGCCGTACCGCGCTGACTGTGGCGGCTTCGGCCCCAAGCTGGAATGCGGTCAGGATGAACAAGTAAGACAGATAGGACGCAATCCCGGCAAAAGCGATCCGCACCGGTGCCTGTGCCCAGCCACGCACGACCCCCAGAAACGGGGCTGACAAGTGGCGATCTTCCCAGGCTCTGATGCCAGCAAGCAGCGGTGTCACCAGAATATAGGTGAAAAACAGGAAAGGTGCCGGATTGGTCAGCTTCATCGCTTGGGCATCGCTTAGCGAATAAGCGGCCGATCCCAGCATCGCCATACTTGCCAGCGCGAATGCTTTGTGATCATGCAGCAGCCCGCCAGGCGACTTCTGAATCATCAGGCTGCCTAGCAGGACCAATGCGATCCCCAGCAGGGTGAACCACGAGTAATGCTGATCAAGGGCCAGCCAGCTGAAGGCGACAATAGCAATCGGCGACGAACGGATAATCGGATAATAAACCGACAGGTTCCCACGTCTCAGGGCCGACAATGTGCCGTAGTAGTAGAAGGTCAACCCAAGGGCTGAGATTGCGACAAAGGGCCAGGTCTCAAGTGGCAGGCTCAATTCCTGACCCATAACCAGCGTATGAACCGCCGCCAGGATCACCCAGGTCAGAGACACTCCGACATAGCACGACACCGGATGCGCAACCCCTTTCAGCGTAAGGTCGCGCAATGGGTGGGTTGCCGCCGAAACCAGAACCAATGCGATCCAATAGGCTTCCATACCTCAGGTCTGATGCAATGGGTTGCGTTGCAGGAAAGTGTTGAAATGCACCGTCAGCTGATCCTCGGCGATCTGTACGACACCGTAGGCCGGAGGTTCGTCGCAGAACTCGCCATCGACACTGGCCGCATTCAACGGAATCTGATGGTTGAGACTGGGCAGGCTGGTAAATGGAATGCCACGCCAGTTCACATAGGTCATGCGGTGCACATGGCCGTAAAACACATGCCGAATGTTGCGCCCGTGTTTGAGTGCGTCAGCAAAGGCGTCCGCTTCGACCAGCCTGATCTCGTCCACAAGGGGAATGCCAAGGTCAAAGGGCGGGTGGTGCAGGAACACATAGGTTGGCTTGTCCTCGGCTTGGGTCAGTTGCTGCCTGAGCCAGTCCAGCCGGGCAGGGCAAAGCTGCCCTTCATGCACATCGCGCCCGTCTTTGGTTGAATCGAGAAACAAGAAAACCCCCTCATCCGTTTCGAACCGATGCTGGACAAACCCGTTGGCATCCTTTGGATGATCCGGGAAGACCGATTGGAAAACAGTTCGGTCGTCGTGATTTCCAATCAGCAGAAATGAGCGGAGCGGAAATGCGGCCAGTTTCGCCTTGAGCGCCCGATAGGCCTCATCCTCAGCAAATTCAGCCAAATCTCCAGAGATGACACAGAACGCCGCATCGGAATGCCACCGAAGGATATCGTCCAAACAGGCGTCCAGCCGCTGGGATGGAAAGCCGCCGTTTAGCGGGCCGGAGTCGCGGACGAGGTGTATGTCAGTGATGTGAATGAATTTCATCAGCCATTTTCCCCGAGTATTGCAAGAAACAAGGTATCGACGAAGTTTGCCGATCACACGGATTTAGTAAGAATTTCACTGGGTTCACTCGCTCATACGCGACAAGGATTGCAGTCGAACACGACAGAGTTCGCGAAACTTCCTCCAAATGATGTGAAGCCGTAGTCCCGATAATCCGGCCGTATTGCTGTCGCGGGTACGCAAGTCTGAAACGGGCGCGGTACCGTGCCTAAACGAACATGTGGAACCCGGGCAGTTTTGCTTAGCTGAGAAAATGGAGAACCAATGTCGCGCACGCCGAGGAGGTAGATACGCTTAGGTTTGCCCTCTGTATGCCGCCGTCTCACACAGCGCAGCCAGTGTCATCACACCGGCTGGCCTGACTGGGGTGCCGACTTGCGTCCTCAGCAGCAGCCTTACGGGCAAGCAGGCTGCCAATCTCTGCACCCAGCTGCAGCTCTGAGACCTGGCCAAAGTGATGTGCTGCAATCCGTCCTGACTGATCCAACAGAACAAGGCTGGGCGTGCCGCGCATTCCGTATGCCGCCATGGTTTCCGGCAAAGGCCCGGTGCCCTGTTTGTCGACCGCCACAGGAAATTTGATACGGTATTCGTGAAGAAAGGCTTTCAGTGATACCGGGGTCATCGCGTCATGATGTTCGAAAACGGTGTGCAAACCGATTACGGCGACGTGTTCGCTGGAAAAATACTCCCGCACAGCTTGTGCCAGAGGAATGCCATGGAGGACGCAGCCTGGGCACAGCATCTGGAAAGCCTCAATCAGGACAACCTTACCCTGGAAATCCGAAAGCTTTAAATTCTTGTCAGTGTTGAACCATTCACTGACCTGTAGTTCAGGTGCTTGCATATTGGTCTCTCTTGTTCAAGGGCCGGGCGCCTGCGTGAAGCGACCGGCTGATACCGTTACTGAAGCTTGCCCGGTAGGCTCAGGTCGCCCGACGCAATGTCGAAAACATCCGTGACGCACAATAGCGGAGCGTGAATGTTGGCGTTTACCCGCAGAGCAGAGGTTACGCCATCATAAGCGATGCCTTCCAACTGAACGTCGTTGGAAAATCCGGCTTTGACTTGAATTTCCGGACCATCGAACAGCGGTGTGAACCCTGGGCTGTCCAGGAAGATTGGGAATCCAGGCCAGGTTGCAGGAAGCTTTGGCGTCGTCCCTTCAGGGATATCGCGCACTGCAAGGGCGCCTGGGCCGCAAGTTTCGGTCGGGGCGAGAACAACCCAGTGGCTGTGCCATTCGATTCCGTCGTTGGCTGGGTCGCCATCGCCGTTTTCATCAAACAGCGGGGTGTCGTCAAAATCCGGGTGGCTGGTTGCAGCCATTGCCAAGATGCCGGCGCCGCCTTCGAAACCTACTGCAGACGTATCCAGGGATGTAGGCCACACATAGGACCAGACGTCTGACCCTCCTACTGCCCCGGTTTCTGCCGGCACCGATGCCCCGGCAGTACCATTGGTGGTCATGTGGAACGTAATGGTATTGCCGTTGCGATGCGCATGCGCTGCAAGGATGTCAAAGTCGGCCACCTTGGCGACATCAGCGGGAGAGACAACAGCCCCCTCCTGATGTATCGCGTGATCGCCTTCTGCGACGGCGGACGAAGCTCCGATCACAACTGCAGCAAGTGATTTCCAGGTGAGTGTCATTTCTTATCTCCGGTAAAGTGATATCGACTCGCTACCAAACGGAGAAACATATTGCAACTTTAATTTCGACTCGCTACTTGTTGGGCATGAGAACCGCCCACAGTATTCGTATCCTTATCAACCGTCTTGCCCGGATAGATTCCGCTGCGGGCTGGACGGGCGACCTGAACCCGACACAAAGGGCGGCGCTGGAGTACCTGTCCGAGGCAAATCAGTTTTCCCGTTCACCGTCACATGTCGCTGAATACCTTGGGACAACCCGCGGAACGATGTCCCAGACACTGAAAGCGCTTGTGCGCAAGGGATACGCTGCCGAGCACCGGCAAAAATCTGACCAGCGGTCGATCTCGTACGAACTGTCCAAGGCAGGCGCCTCTGTTTTGACAGAGGCCAATCCGATTGCTGACGCCATCGGCAATCTGCCCTCCAGCGTTCAGGTGTCTCTCAAGGATGGTCTGCTTCAGAGCTTGATGTTGGCATTGGCAGCGAACGGCGGTCACTCGTTCGGGAAATGCATGACCTGCGCCTATCATAAGAAAGGTCAGGAAAATGGCTTCTGCAGCTTGCTGGAAGTGAGCCTCGAGCGTGGCGAAGAAGAAAAGATATGTATTGAACACAAAGAGGCCTGAATGACCCTTCCTGAACTATCGACAGTAATAGGTGGCATTTTCCTGGGTTGTGTCACGAACCGCTGGGAGGCAAAGCCGCCCTCTGCCATTCAGAAGGACCGGGTGTCTGGCCGTCAGGTCATTTCGCTTACTGGATTTTCAGATGATGCACAGGCGGACCTGACCGTGCATGGCGGTGCAGAAAAAGCCATTCACCATTATGCGCAGGATCACTATGCGGATTGGCAGAGAGAGGGGCAGCTGCCCCCCGGCGCAAAGCCTGCAGCATTTGGTGAAAACATCTCAACAACCGGTTTGACTGAGGAAAATCTGTGCATTGGCGACATCCTGAGGCTGGGCACGGCAATCGTTCAAATCAGCCAGGGCCGTCAGCCCTGCTGGAAACTGGGACTGCACACCGGAAATGAAAGGATGCCCTACCTGTTTCAGAAAACGGGTCGCACTGGGTGGTACTACCGTGTTCTGGAAACCGGTGAGGTCGAAGCAGGAGATCGAATAACGTTGATTGAAAGGCGCAATCCGGACTGGAGCGTGCAGCACGTGACCCGCGCCCGCCTGACACGACGAGTTTCCCGCATGGATGCCGAAGCCCTCGCAAATCTGACAGACCTCGCCCCTGGCTGGCGGCAAGCCTTTGCGCGCATGGCGATGGGCGACGTAAAAGAAGATACGCGCGCGAGATTGGGGAGCATGTCGAACACATCGCCTTAAGGCCCCACTGCGAGACTTCAGCATGTTTGTTGGAAGACATGGGCAGGTCGCCAGCGCGGTGCACATCGGCACGTCCAAGGGGCTGTATGAATTTCTGGCGGTTGATCTGCCAGGAAGTTTCCAGTGAACGTTCCGCTTTCGGAGTTAGGATATCGGTTCCGGTTGTCGGAAGGAGGGTCCGCATGCGGCGGACCACGTCTTTTGCGCGCCATCTCAGAGATGGCAATCAAAGTTCCTTTGCCCCTTCATCGGGCGGTCGCTATCTCCGAGATGAGCGCGCGGAGCCATTGGTGGCGAGGTGACGCTGCCTGGCGCATGTGCCAGATCTGCGCAATTCTATCGGGTGGCAGGTCGACGGGTGGGCTGCAATGAGCAAAGCCGGCAAAGATATTGTCCTTTAACCGCGCAGGCATAGTCGCAATAGTATTGGTCCCGCGAATAAGAGAGGCGATTGCCGAGAAACCAGGCAGCGTCACTGAGATGCGGCGGTGCCTTTCCAGGTGGCTGAGCGCCAAATCGATAGCGGTAAGTTCGTGTTGCCCGGGCATCATGACCGCGTGGGGCAACGCGCAATAAGCCGCGATTGTATCAGGAGCAGTCACGTGGTCAGGGTCGAAATAGCAAAGATCATTGTCGGTCAGGATCAGTTTCTGCATCAAGTCGGCTTCGGTTCCGGTAAGCTCGGGCGCCAGCACCAGATCTACCTGCCCGTTGCGAAGTAGTTCGGCCCAGTCTTGTTGCGACTGCGCGCGCCAAATGCGCAATTGTACCTTCGGTGCGCAGTGTCGCAACGCGTGAAATAAGGGTTTCAGCACGATTTCGGTCTCATAATCATTGGCGGCGATTACAAACTGGCCGCTGTCATCACGAGGCTCGTATTGCGCGGGTTCTGTAAATGCGTCCACTGCCTCCAGAATATGTTGCGCTTGTGCAAACAACTGGGCTGCGCGCGGCGTAGGAGAGATACCGCGCCCCATAGGGACAAACAGCTCATCTTTCACAATTCCGCGTAGCCGGTTCAATCCATGGCTGACAGTGGATTGTGTGACCTCCAGACGTCTGGCCGCCGCCGTGATCGAACCTGTGTCATAGACCGCGGCAAACATGCGTATCAAACGGACGCCGAGTTCCTTATTATCGTTTTTCTTCATGAGTTATATGGTTATTCTTTCTGTTATTTTCATCAATGAAAATCTCTATCTGGTCGCCACATGCAACCGAAAAGGTAAACCCATGCCGTTTAGAAAATCCGTCCTCTTTGCTGCAACCGCTGTGGTTATGGCGCTTTCCACTCCGCTCCATGCTGATAAGCTAAGCATTGACGCACAAACCCAGGCCTCGATCAAACTGGCCGAAGGGTTCTATCGGGATGTTTTGGTTTACCGGAACCTCAACAATTTCGGGAAGTACATCGGCGATACCTATGTTCAGCATGCCACCGCATATGGCGACGGGCCGGTTGAGTTGATCAAGGCCGTTGCCGGTGAACTGACTGCCGATCCTGATGTGCAGGTGGATCTCTACCGTGTGCTTGCCGAGGGTTCCTATGTTGCAATCCATTCTGTCTGGACCGGCAGCAACGGAGACCAGTACGTCTATGTTGATGTCTGGCGCGCCGAGGACGGAAAACTGGTCGAACACTGGGACCACTACCAGCAGGTCCCCGAAAGCGCGGCGAATGAAAACACCATGTTTCAGGGACCAAACGCAGATGTTTATTCCGATCAGAATATCGAGCAGAACCGTGAACGTGCCATCGCCGTTCTGAAAAGCTTTGAAAACCCAAGTGATCTATCAGCGGTCGAAGCGTTTATCTCCTCCGAGAACTATATACAGCACAACCCGAGCGTGCCGGATGGGCGCGATGCTCTGGCAGAATACTTGACCGGACTAGCTGCTGATAACGTGCGCCTAAAAACAGAAATTGCCAAGACTATTGCGATGGGCGACATGGTGCTGGTTCATTCGAAGCAGACCAACCTCGACATTGAGGGCGATCTGGGCATCGGATTTTTCGATATCTTCCGCTTTGATGACAATGGTTTCATTGTTGAGCATTGGGATATCGAAGAAGCGCAGACCGGAGAATCCGCAAACACCAACGGCGTGTTCGAGTATTGAGGATCAGGAGAAACCCCATGACCATCAAACCCGGCAATGTGCACAGGCGAGGATTTCTAAACAGGATGGCCGGAGGTTTGACTGCCGCCGCCGGTACAGCGATGATCGCTGATATGCTGGCAACGCGGGCCTACGCCAGCGCGGTTGATGGGAAGGGGGTTTCGAAACTCAGAAAAGGAGCCTATGGCATGAGAAGCAGCGAAGCCCCCGTGTCAATCGGCCGTGTGGCACTGATTGTGAACAATCTGGACACTGTTGGGACCTTTTACCAACAAGTGCTTGGCCTTGAGGAATTGGCGCGGGATGGCGAAACCCTGAAACTGGGCGCAGGAAACAACGTTCTGCTCGAGTTGCGCCAAGACCGTGCTGCGCGGCGCTATCCGCATGCGGCGGGTCTTTTCCATACAGCTTTTCTGATGCCGGACCGCGATTATCTGGGACGCTGGCTGATCTATGCTGCACAAAACCGCATCCCTTTGACCGGGGCGGCGGATCACGACGTCAGCGAGGCGCTGTATCTAAACGATCCAGAAGGCAATGGGATCGAAATCTACGCCGACCGGCCTGTTGAAACATGGCAGATGGATGGAGAGTATATCCGTATGGGCTCGCATCATCTGGACCTGGAGGCCATTGCAGGTGCGGCCCGTCAAGACTGGTCCGGGGCTCCGGAAAATATGGTGGTCGGACATGTCCACCTACAGGTCGGGGATATCAATGCGGTCGACGAATTCATGACACGACATCTAGCGCAGGATCGCATGCTGCACGAAGGTTCAGCAGGGTTCTACAGTTCGGGTGGGTACCACCATCACTTTGCAGGCAATATCTGGAACAGCAATGGTGCAAAAGCTCGTCCAACTGACAGCAGCGGCTTGGATGAGATCGTACTGTTGACGGATGGGACTGTATTGCAACCGCAAGAGCTGACAGACCCTTGGGGAACGCGGTTCACTGTCGAAAGGAAGTGAACCTGCATGATTGGCCAAGAACAAAGGCGTATCTTGCAGGCCGGACAGCGGTAAACTCCTGCGGCGTGGCCGGAAGGTGGAAGCCGGGCGCGTCTTCCACCAAGGGGGAATACCACGCCGGGTCATTTCCGCAAGTCAGTTGCTATCATTCATGATCCGGTCGAAAACATGCGGATCTGTGACGCCTTCTGACCCGATCAACATCACTCGGGATTGTGGCGTAATTTGATATTGTTGCCGCAGGTCGGTGCGCAATGACGCGCAGATCAAGCCAATCAGACCGGCCACGGCGCTTTCTCCGGCTTCGATTGGCTCATCTCCGAAAGCGCCGTTTGCCAATAGGCGGACGGCCGGTGCCACAAGCTGGTCAGGGATTTTCATGAAACCGCTGGCGGCCTCTTCCAAAACGTTCCATGCCAATTCGGACGGCGCGCCGCAGGATAGACCAGCCATTATGGTTTCTTCGCCTACTTCGACGGCTGTAGGCCGATTTGCCTGGGCGCTTGCAAAAAGGCAGGGGGCCAATTCAGGTTCGACCACGATGACGCGCGGCGCATTCTGCTCCCATTCCTGGAGGAATACCGCGGTGACGGCAGCCGCTAAGCCTCCAACGCCGCCTTGAAGGAAGACATGAGTGGGTGGCAAAGCCAAATCCTGCACGATCTCGCGCGCCATGACCCCGTAACCAGCCATGACATCAAGAGGTGCCTGAGTGTAACCGGGCCAGGAAGTATCTGAAACAATCAACCAACCGTGTGCCGCTGCATCGGTCCGGGTCTGTGCCACGGAAGCGTCGTAATCTCCATCAACCCTGATCACTTCGGCCCCCAGCTGGCGCATTACGTCGGCGCGGAATGCGCTTACTTCTTTGTGAATGTAAATTCGGCATGGCGCGCCGAAGCGCTGGGCACCCCAAGCCACTGAACGACCGTGATTGCCATCTGTCGCCGAAATGACGGTTATGTCTGCAATTCCGGCAGTATGGGTGCCGTTTCGGATCTCATCGGCAGTGACTTCACGGCCTGTCTTTTTGGTTAATTCGCGCTGTAATACTCGCAGAACCGCATAAGCGCCGCCAAGTGCTTTGAAACTGCCCAAACCGAATCTTAACCCTTCATGCTTGTAATAGACTGCGCCCAGATCCAGTGCTTCGGCTAGACCTTGAAAGGACGGCATTGGCGCTCTTTTGTACCCACTCCAGCTTTGAATTTCCCTCTGTGCGAGGTCAAATCCCTCGCGGGGTAAGGTGGCTGTGGCGGCATGGCCAAAGCCTGGCTTGGCTGTATGGCTTTCAATTCCGACTGTCTCAAAGTTTGCGAGCATTTGTGGTCCTTCCATTGTTGGTGCAAATATAATTCAATGTCAGCGATGTTTTCGCTCTGACTTGCTGGTAATTTTGAGGCAAACTTGCATGAGGTCGCCATGAAACAAAAATATTCATCAGGAAGTCTGGATAGCTTCGATCTCGCGATTCTTAGGGTGTTGCAGCAGGACAATACGGTGCCGCACCGTCAAATCAGTGAAAGCGTGAATCTGTCTGCGCCCAGCGTGCAGCGGAGGATCAAACGCATGGAGGCGGAGGGGGTCATTGCCGCGCAGTCAGCGCATATTGATCCGGCAGCCGTGGGATTGCCGCTGACCATTTTCGTCGAAGTCGAACTAAAAACCGAGACTGGCGGAAAAATCGATGAAATCAAGAAAAGCTTCTATGATGCCCCTGAGGTTCAGCAATGCTACTATGTTACTGGTGAAGTGGATTTTGTTCTGATCGTTATCGTTCGAGATATGTCCGAATATGAAAAGCTTACCCAACGGTTGTTCTTTTCGAACAAGAACATCCGAAAGTTCAGAACATTCGTTGCAATGGACCGAACAAAGTCATCCATGCAGTTGAACATCTGACTTGTGCCTCTCCAGAGCATGTAGTCTGGCGGGGTATTTGACTTTTGCGCGGCGAGAACTGGAAACAAAGTGCTTGTGCATTCCAAATTTGCCAGAAACCTGGTGATCTGGGCGGTAAATCCTGCCGAGATACCTCTCGGTTTACCTGGAAAATAACCACGTTTCCTGAGGTATTGAGGTTGGGACACATTTGCCCCAACCTCATCCAGGTAACAGGAGTTTGTGTTATGATTTGATACGGTCCATTTTGGGATCGTAAAGCGGTTGAAGTGTCACGTCGCAGGAGACACGTTGGGTCGCAACCTCCAACTCATACGTGCCGGACGTAACAAAATCTGCATCGACGCCGAACTGATTTCGGACATAGCCGTAACCGATGGATTTACCGGTTGTATAGCCATAGCCTCCCGACGTTAGCCAACCCACCCGTTCTCCATCCCGGTATATCGTTTCGCGGCCCAACAGCACCACATCGGGGTCGACGGTGAAGCAGGCCAGCATCTTTTTGACGCCCTCGGCCTTTTGCTTCTCGCTTGCCGCGCGACCCTTGAAGTTTATGTTCTTGCGCAGTTTCACAGCCCATCCCAGACCGCTTTCAAACGGCGTGTGATCGGGCCCGATGTCAGACCCCCAGGCGCGGTAACCCTTTTCTAGCCGAAGAGATTCAATTGCGCGGTAGCCCGCATTAACCAGCCCTTGCGGTTGCCCTGCTTCCATCAGCGCGGAATAGACTGTTTGCGCGTATTCGACAGGCAAGTGCAGTTCCCAGCCAAGCTCGCCCACGTATGTCACCCGCAGCGCCTTGACCGGGCAACCCGCGATGCCGATTGTCCGGATCGTGCCAAACCTGAACCCGTCATTCGAGACATCATCACGGGTAACTGCCGCCAGAATATCTCGTGCTTTTGGCCCCATCAGCGACAACACTGCGTTCGAGGAGGTGATATCGAACAGCTGGCAGTTCAGCCCGTCCGGAATATTTCGGCTGATCCAGTCAAAATCGTGGGTGGCATAGCCGGTACCAGTGACAATGTAGAATTCATCATGTGCTACACGGCCCACGGTCAGGTCGCATTCAATTCCGCCCTTGTCATTGAGCATCTGGGTATAGACCAGCGCACCCACCGGTTTGTCCACATCATTGGCACAAATCCAGTTCATCGCCGCCAAGGCGTCCGGGCCTTTCAGCGCGAATTTGGCAAATGATGTTTGATCGAACAGCACTGCCGCTTCTCGGGCCGCTTTGTGTTCACGGCCAACAGCAGCGAACCAGTTCTGGCGACCAAAGCTGTATTCGTCCTTGGGCGTTTCACCCAGCGATGCGTCGGCAAACCAGTTTGGACGCTCCCAACCCAGTTTTTCACCAAAGCAAGCGCCCTGATCCATAAGCGTATCGTACAGCGGTGACTTGCGGCAGGGGCGGCCGGACTCGTGTTCTTCATGAGGCCAGGCCATAGTGTAGTGTTTGCCATATGCTTCGACTGTTCGGGTGCGAACCCAATCGGTGTCGAAATGCGGGCGGCCAAAACGGCGAATGTCGGCGGACCACAGGTCAAAGGGCGGCTCGCCCTTGGCGGCCCATTCTGCCAGCACCATTCCGGCGCCACCGCCAGAAGCAATGCCAAAGGCGTTGAAACCAGCACCAACAAAGAAATTCTTCAGCTCTGGTGCTTCACCTACAATGAAGTTGCCATCCGGAGTGAAGCTTTCGGGACCATTGGTTAGGGTCTTGATCCCCGCGGTCTCCAACGCTGGCACCCGGCCCAGCGACAGCTCCATGATCTGTTCGAAATGGTCGAAGTTACTGTCGAGCAAGGTGTAGTGGAAATCTTTAGGTATGCCATTCACCGCCCACGGGATCGGGTTCGGCTCATAACCGCCCATGACGAGCCCACCAACTTCTTCCTTGTAATAGGTCAGCCGATCGGGATCCCGCAGGGTAGGCAGATCACCGGGTACACCAAATGGTTCTGTGACCATGTACTGATGTTCCATTGGCACCAGCGGCACATTCACACCGAACTTGGCGGCAAAATCGCGCGTCCACTGACCGGCACACACGATCACCTTTTCACATTCGATACGGCCATGTTCAGTGATTACGGCGCGGATTTTGCCGTTCTCGATTTCAAGATCGGTGGCCTTGGTATCCTCGAATATCTTCGCGCCTGCCATGCGCGCTCCCTTGGCCAGCGCCTGGGTAATGTCCGAGGGGTTTGCTTGCCCATCGGTGGGCAGGAACGCCGCGCCGATGACGTCACCGATATCCATCAGCGGCCAAAGATCCTGCGCTTCCTTCGGGGTTAGCAGCTGCATGTCCAGACCAAAGGAATGGGCTGTGGTGGCCTGCCGTTTGACCTCGGTCCAGCGTTCCTCGTTGCAGGCGAGACGCAAACCGCCATTCATTTTCCAACCCGTTCCCAGACCGGTTTCTTCTTCAATCTTGTTGTACAGATCGACTGAATATCCCAGCAGCTGAGTGATATTGGCGTTCGAACGCAGCTGCCCCACCAGACCCGCAGCATGGAATGTGGTGCCCGAAGTCAGCTTTTTGCGCTCCAGCAGCACCGTGTCGGTCCAACCGAGCTTGGCAAGGTGATAGGCGGTCGAGCAGCCGATGATGCCGCCGCCGATGATGACGGCTTTGGCTGTATTTGGAAGGTCGGTCATATCTGTCCTCAGGTGTTTTTGTAATCGGTCAGGGCCGTGCGAAACCGCGCGAGATTTTCACTTGTGTAGGCTGCATAGTCGAAGTCGATATCCGAGGTGATCTCGGACACCATGCTCCACATGGTTTCACGAAGCAGCGAGGCGCATTTCATCGCCGTATAGCGATGACGCAATTGGTTGGTGACGGGTGCCTGAAAGTAGGTTTCCAGAACCCAGTCCTCTTGTTCATTGGAAAGAGAGTTGTTCGAGGCCAGCCCACCCAAATCAAACAATGGCGAGTTGAAGCCCGCGTAGTCGAAATCGATCAGCCACAGGCGGGTGCCATCGTCCAGAAAGTTGCCGCAAAGCAGGTCGTTATGGCCAAACACGATTTCGTACGGCCCGGCCTCGGCTTCCAGGTCATTTCCAATTTGCACAAGTTCCGGGATCAGGCCCTTATGCGAACTTCCACGCTCGGTGAGAGTGGCGGCATAGTCGCGGATGACATGAAAGACCCAGAACACCAGCGACGGTCCGCGCAGGTGCTTGGGCACTTCAAGGTGGCAGGCTTTCACGAGCTCCAGCACCCGCGGCAGCATACTGGGGTCGCGTATGTCCTCTTCGGTCAAAGTGCGGCTTTCGACGAATTCCAGCACTGTTAATTCGTTGGACGAAAACACTACAGCGGGTGACAGACCTGCAGCATGGGCGGCCTTACTGGCAGCCAGTTCGTTGAAGCGCATCACCTGGTGCAAAGGGATGTCGTCACCGACACGCACCACATAGGATCCACTGCTGTCAGTGACCTTGTAGTTCACATTTGTAATCCCACCCGTCAACGGGGTGGCTTTGATTTCGCCCTGCCAGATCGGTAGCTTGCGAATGCGGGTCATCAGGTCGGATTGGGTCATATCAACTCTCCATTCCAAAGCGGATGCGTGCCTGACGAGCGCTTGCGTTGATCAGCCTATCAGCGATGATGGCAATGAATGCGATGGACAGCCCTGCCACCAGACCTCGACCAGTGTCAGCCTTTGTTAGGGCAATGTAGACTTCCTGCCCCAGATCGCGGGTGCCAACGAGGGCGGTGATAACCAGCATGGACAGCGCCAGCATGATGGTCTGGTTAATACCCAAAAGGATTTCGGGCAGGGCCATGGGCAAGCGAATATGGCGCAGAAGTTGCGTGCGTGTGCACCCAGAGACCAATCCGGCCTCGATCAATTCCTCACTGACCGAGCGCACGCCATGGGCCGCATAACGTACGGCCGGGGCCAGTGCGTAAAGGACTATGGCAATCAGCGCAGTGAAATCGCCGACGCGAAACAGCATCACAACCGGGATCAGATAGACAAAGCTGGGCAATGTCTGCAGTGTATCAATCAACAGGTTGATCACCGTCCCGGCGCGTTTGTTCAGTGCAGCCACAACACCCAGTGGAACACCGATCAAGGTAGCAAGAAACACAGAGGCTCCGCAGAGATAAACTGTCACCATTGCCTTGGCCCACAGTCCTGACACGAGGATCAGCGACGCCAGTCCTCCGCACAGCAGCGCCAGCCGCCAGCCCCCTGCGTGCCAACCCAGCAAGGTCAGCATGGCAATGGCCCAAGGCCATGGGATTCCCAGCAAAACCGTTTTGATCGGGATCATGAACCACGTCAGGAAGAAGATCTTGATCGCCTCGAACGTGTCAAAATAATTGATGTTCAGGTATTTGACCGTGTCATCCCAGAACCCGCCAGTGGTGATCGTCTGGCTTTCAGGATATTCCAGCAACAGGGGTGAAAACTGTCCCAGAACCCAGGTCAAAATCAGCAGGATCATTACCAGAACTGTCCGACGATGGCGGGTGATCCACGAGCCGGGGAGCTCGTGATGTACCTGCCCCATACGCTCAGCAAAAGCCTGACTTAGGCGATCGACGGCAATGGCCAGAACTACAATGGCAATACCGGCCTCGAACCCAGCGCCGATGTCCAGCCGGCGCAGCGCGGCAAGGACGTCAAACCCTAATCCTCCGGCCCCGATCATCGAGGCAATGATGACCATGTTCAGCGTCAGCATGATCACCTGATTGACGCCTACCATCAGACTGTGGCTGGCGGAAGGAACCAAAACGCGCCACATCAACTGCTTTTGCGTCGTGCCTGCCATGCGCCCGAAGTCCAAAATCTCGGGGTCGACGGCTCTCAAGGCAAGCGTGGTGATCCGCACCATGGGTGGTGTCGCATAGATGATAGTTGCAACAAGCGCCGAAATCGGTCCAAAGCCGAACATGAACAGAATTGGTACCAGATAGGCAAAGATCGGGATTGTCTGCATCAGGTCCAGAATGGGCGAGATGATGCGATCGAAAGTCAGGTGGCGATAGGCCAATATCCCCAACAACAGCCCGCCGCCCGCGCCAATCGGCACCGCAATCAGGACGGAGGCAAGCGTTACCATCGCGCTGTCCCACTGGCCAAAAACGGCCAGATAAGTGAAACAGCCGCCGACCAACGCCGCCAACCCCCAGTCCCGGCAATACTGTCCCAAAGCTATTACGGCGGTGATAACCACAATCCAGCTGATCGCAGGTAGGATGACTTGCGCATCGTTGCCTTGCCCGGTGACAAAACCCTCGGCCAGCAGGGACAAGACAAGGTCATAGGGCTGTTCTATCAACCAAGCAGCAGCGCGGGTAACGTCGGTGAACGAAACTGGGCCGATTGCAGCATCCTCGATCAGCCAGGACATTGCAGATGAGATATAAGTTTTGAACGGGACGACCCAAGCTGACGGGAATTTGGTGATCCAACGCGCATCGAGCGCTTTTCCCAGGTTGCTGCCGAAATACCCCAGCAGGATCGTGAGTCCGACAAGCAGCAGAATGATGAGCTGACTGCGGGACAGGCGGCTCATACCGCGTCCCCTTCACCGAATAGCACATGGGCCACAGCCTTGCGATCAATGGCGCCAATAACCAGACCATTGCTGTCTGTCACGGGAATTGGTGCATCTGCGGCGATGATCCGTTCCGCCACGGTCGAGACGCGGGTCGATTGCACAATGGGCTCACCTTCACCTGCAGCGCCGACGGTCATTACACCACCAACCGTCAAAACCTTGGAGCGCGGAATATGGCGCGTGAATTCAGCCACATATTCTGTCGCAGGATTCATCACCAGTTCTTCCGGGGTGGCGATCTGGATGACTTCACCATCTTTCATAATGGCGATGCGGTCGGCCAAGCGAACGGCTTCTTCAAAGTCGTGTGTGATAAAGACAATAGTCTTATGCAACCGTTCCTGGAGTCGCAGAAATTCATCCTGCATTTCGCGCCGGATCAGCGGATCGAGGGCCGAAAAAGGCTCGTCCAGAAACCAAAGATCGGGCTCTGTCACCAACGATCGAGCAATGCCCACACGCTGTTGCTGACCACCCGAGAGCTCTCGTGGATAGTAGTCCTCGCGCCCTTTCAGGCCGACCAGTTCCACCACGTCTCTCGCCTTTGCGTCGGCTTCGTGTTTGGGCGTAGCCTGAATAGTCAGGGGGAACATCACATTCTGCAATACGGTCAGGTGCGGTAGCAGGGCAAAATGCTGAAACACCATGCCCATCTTGTGCCGACGGATTTCAATCATTTCTTTCTCGCTGGCGCGCAGCAGGTCGGCGTCGTCGAACAGAACCTCTCCGCTCGTGGGTTCGATCAACCTGGATAGACAACGAACCAGGGTTGATTTGCCTGAACCGGACAGGCCCATAATGATGAAGATTTCACCTTCAACGATTTCAATATTGGCGTTGCGTACCGCTCCGATCACACCCGCATTTCGAATGTCATCTGCCGATGGGTTCGGATTTTGCGCCAGAAGGGTCTCGGCGTTTGGACCGTAAAGCTTCCAAACGTTTCGACAGGACAGTTTTGTTGTGGGGGTCATCAGTGGTGTCCGGGACTAAGACGGAAAAAGACCGAAGCGGTAGAGGAGAGCGGGGTAACCGCTTCGGCCAAGCAGATTATTTAGAGATCCAGCCAGACCAACGGTCTTTGTTCGTCTCCATCCAATCCGCGACAACTGCATCAATATCCACACCGTCCAGATCGGCTTTGCCGACCATGGCGCTCATCTCGTCGTTATTGATGTTATAGGCTTCGATGATGTCATACGCGCCCGGCCACTTCTCTTGCAGGCCAGCCCAAGCAGCCTTCCAGATCGGACCACGCGGTTTTCCGCAGTCATAGGCCAAATCCGGGTTCACACCAACTGACGGGTCGCTGTAGCACTCGGGCGAATATGGCGGAAACTCCACGAATTCGCCGTCATATTTGGCCGGGGCCCAGTGTGGAACATAGACCCAAAGCATGATCGGATCTTCACGCTGATATGCAGATTCCAGTTCTGCAAAAAGCGCTGCATCCGTGCCTGCGTGGACAACTTCAAACTCTAGCTCTAATGCTTCGACGCGCTCGTCGTCGAAACCGCCCCAGGTCACTGGTCCACCGACATAGCGCCCATTTGGCGAGGTTTCAGCGGTGGCAAATTCCCCTGCGCAGTCTTTCAAAGCTTCCCAGTTTGGCAGGCCTGGGCAGCGGTCTTTCATGTAAGCTGGGTACCACCATTCTTCGATCGCCATCAGACCGGTTTCACCAACGTTCACCACGTTGCCAGAGGCGGTGGCTTCGTCCAGCGCTTCACGCCCGGTGGTTTCCCAGATTTCCATTGCCAGATGTAGATCACCTGTCTTCAGGCCCGCAAACTGAGCGATATAGTCCGCCTGAACATATTCAACGTTGTACCCTGCCTCTTGAAGGATTGCTCCCATTATCTTGGTGTTGATCAGCTGTCCTGACCAATCATGCAGCGTCAGTTTGATAGGGTCCGTCGATTCGGCGGCCCAAGAAGCCGAAGCAGTTACGCCAGCGACTAATGCTATTGCGTGTAGTGTATTGAATTTCCTGATCATGTTGTGCTCCCTGAATGTGGCTTTTTGAGTGTTTTTCGTTTATTACACTTCCATGCTGCGCTAGCCTGACAACTACGTCAATAAAAACCACACTTATCCACGATAATTCGTTAAAATTCACACAAAAAGCCCCGAATGGCACCGTATTGGGCGCAATATTGTTTTATTGGGATGACTGCCGTATCCCCCTTTCAGGAGGTCGCATGTTAAAGCCACGAAAAACCACAAATCAGCGCGAAGAAGAAATCCTTCGAGAGCTGCAACATGCGGGCGGGTCGTGCAGGGTCAGCCTCTTGGCTCAAAAACTGAATGTTTCCAATGAAACGATCCGGCGTAACGTCAAGGCACTGGAAGAGCGCAAGATCGTGCGGAAGGTTCATGGCGGCGTACATCTTAGCGAAGACGCAATAGAACCACCTTTTGAAAACCGCTTGGGAACGCAAGCGCATGCGAAAGAAGCAATAGCCCGGGCAGTCGCAAACACCATAAGCGACGGGGATTCCTTATTTCTGGATATTGGTTCGACAACCGCTTACGTCGCGCTTGCACTGCGGAAGCACAAAGACCTGTTTGTTGTCACAAATTCGGTTTTCGTCGCTTACACATTGTCAAAGCACAACAACAACCGGGTGTTTCTGGCGGGTGGAGAACTGCGTGCCCATGATGGGGGTGCTTTCGGTGCAGAGGCATTGGATCTTGTGAAGCGTTTCAACGTACAGCTGGCAGTGTTCTCGGTTGGAGCCGTGAATGGCGATTTGGGCTTCATGCTTCATGATCTTGAAGAGGCCAATATCGCGCGTGCTGCAGCTGAAAATGCGCAGGTGCGCATCGTCGTAGCCGACAGCGGAAAATTCAACAAGCGGGCTCCGATATCTCTCCATAACATGGCCGGAATTGATGTTTTGTATACGGACCGCGTTCCTCCTGCCAACATCCTGGCCATGCTCGACAAAAATGAAATCGAAGTTGTTATCGCAGGGTCGGACTAGTGTCAGAACTGATAGATGTACCCAGCTTACAAAACTGCATCTTTGAGGAGATGGCAGCCTTTTAATGAGATCATGTTGAAATCTGTTAACGAACTATTCGATGGGGAAAACGTCAAATCGCGCATGTTCGTCAACCGGGCCTCATAGTTTGCGACACATCCGTTCTGAATGTGCAAACAAGTTGGCAATGCCGACTATTATACTGACACTGGACCTGTTGTTCCTCTAACAACACAATCCAGCTCGCAGCAAATTTTAAAATGTTCCGACTCATCTGACGTAATGTAATCGGTGAACTTGTCACCTGCGAGTTTACCGATGGCTTCGGCGGGGATTCGAATGGTGGTGAGCCCCGGCTCAACATCAGCCGATCCCTTGAAATCTCCGATGCCCATAATTGAAAGATCGCCGGGAACGTTTAACCCCAGTTTCTGGGCCGCAAACAAAGCGCCCTGCGCTATGACGTCATTTCCACATAACAAAGCCGTAAGTCGAGATGTTTCCGCCAAAAGGTTCAGCGCAGCCTGCTTGGCCTGCGAAACGCTGTAAGGAGCTTCAGATTCGTGCTCGCCCGGAACGGAGACACCCATATTTTGTAGCGCTTCGTGCACAGCGGAAAGTCGATGTTGCGCGCGGTCATTACCATTGGTCTTTGGAAAGATCAGCCCAATGTCACGATGCCCTAGGGCCAGCAGATGCTCTGTTGCGAGACGGCCGGCCAACTGGTTGTCGGCCCCGACACAAGGAAGATCCGAATCCTTTGAGTAGTTCCAAATCGCAAGTGCAGGTATTTTCTGCTGCGTGATCAAGCGATTGGTGGCATCGGAATGCTCCAAGCCAACCAATGCCACGCCGTCCACGCGATGTTCAAGAAACTTGCGCACCATCGCGTATTCCCGATCTAGATCATACCCGTGCGACGCCAGTAGAAGGCTGAATCCTGCCTTGTCGATAGAGTCGGAAAAAGCCTGAATGACCTCAGCGAAGATGGCATGGTTGATAGTTGGTACGACCAGGCCAATCGTTCCTGACCGTTTGCCATGCATTGTTTGAGCGGCACGATTGCGGATATACCCGAGCCGCTGCACTGCCCTGTTGATCTTTTTGCGAGTCGCAGGGCTGACCAGATCAGGGTGATTGAAGGTACGAGAAACCGTAGACGGTGAAACCTTCGCGGCCTTTGCGACTGCCACGATATCGACTTTACCATGCTGAAAATTAGACATAATTTCGTCCTGTCCGGTCGATTTTATGAAAACATTTGCAATACTATTTTCATCCCCTAACCTGATTTGTCAACAAACCAAAAGTGCAGACAAACGGGTTGGGAGGCACTGGATGGAATTCATTTACTACTTCGGGGATGTGTTCACACCGATGTCGTTCTTGCTGCTTTTGGGCGGCACGATCGGAGGGCTGATCCTGGGCGCGACACCAGGCTTGTCACCAACGATGGCGGTTGCCCTTTTGATTCCGTTCACCTTCCAGCTTGAGGCCGCACAGGGGCTGATCTTGCTGGGAGCCGCCTATACCTCGACCGTTGCTGGTGGCGCGGTGAGTGCAATTTTACTGAAAATCCCAGGCGCTCCAGCCAATATTGCCACCACTCTGGACGGCCACACCATGGCCAAGCAGGGACAAGGGGCGCGGGCGCTGCAACTGTCGTTTCTGGCCTCGGCGGTTGGCGGCATCTTCGGTGTGCTCCTATTGATCTTTCTGACACCGGTTTTGGCCAAATGGGCGCTGGCGTTTGGCCCCTCACACCTGTTCTGGCTGGCCATTTTAGGGGTGACTGTGATCGGCACGCTAGATTCTGCATCCGTGGTCAAAGGTTTGCTATCGGGTTGTATCGGATTGTGGCTGGCGACAGTCGGTTTCGACGACATTATGGGCGCGCAACGCTTTATCTTTCACCCTGCACTGGGCGGCGGCATCAACATTATCGCGGCACTGATCGGTCTGTTCGCGATCCCTCAGGTGCTGACGATGTTTGCAAAGGGACGCCACGACACGGGTGCTGAAGTCATCGAAGTTCAGCGCCATTCGATCATGGCCGCATTGCGAGAATTGTTCAGCCGTACCCGAGCACTAAGCATCGGCACACTGACAGGTTCCATCATTGGCCTGATCCCAGGCGTTGGCGGGCAAATTGCCGGGCTGGTTGCCTATGATCAGAGTAAGAAGTTTTCAGCCGAGAAGGACAAGTTCGGCACGGGTCATTCCGAGGGCGTAATTGCCGCGGAGTCCGCCAACAATGCGATGGTGGGCCCATCTCTGGTACCGTTGTTGACCTTGTCGATCCCGGGTAGCCCAACCGCAGCCGTTTTGCTGGGCGGGCTGCTGATTCACGGAATTTTCCCGGGCTCGGATCTGTTCGACAACCACCCGGACGTGGCGTGGACGTTCATAAACTCCATGCTGATCGGCCAGGTCCTGATGTGCGTCTTCGGCCTATACATTGCCGGTCTGGCCGCGCGTGTCGCGCAGGTGCCGCAATCGGTCATGGCGGCCATTGTTCTGGCCCTTTCGGTCTTCGGCGCCTACTCGGTTCAGAGTTCGATGGGGGATGTTTACGTCATGGCGTGCCTTGGCATCGGGATGTTCTTTCTGGAACGATTTGGATTCTCGGCTGCTCCGTTGGTTCTGGGATTGATCCTTGGTCCGATTGCCGAAGCCAACTTCATTCAGGGCGGAATGATCGCGGACGCGACCGTCGGCAAAGCCTCTTACTTCTTGACGGGCGGATTGAATCTTCTGCTGATCGCCGTTGTACTGGCCTCAATTGCCTACTCGGTTTGGATGGAACTTCGCCACCGGCGCTATACCACCAAAGAGGAGGCACAGGCATGAACCGCACACAACACATAATCGGGTCGGGTTTGGTTTTTGCTGTAGGACTTTGGGTAACCTGGGTCAGCTTTACTCAGCAACCGGTCGAGGCATTTCTATTTCCGCGTCTTATCGCTTCGGTCTTTGTGGTTTTGGCAGGGTGGACCTTCGGCAAAGCGCTGATGGGATTGTCCAAGGTAGGCAACGGCGTGACCCGCATGATGTTCATCAACATGCTGCCGGGCCTGTTCGTCACCCTTATCTATGTCTTCTGGGCGTCCAAATCGCTGGGGTTCTACACAGCAACGGCAATCGCGTTTTTCATTCTGCTGTCGATTTACGATCCAGACCCACATTCCGAAGCCAATACCTGGGTCAAGCGCGGTGTCATCACAGCGATCTTTGTGGCGGTGATGTACGGGCTCTTTGCCATGCTTCTGCAAGTCTACACACCAAGGGAATTTCTGTTCTGACCGCAAGGGATGCGGATGAACCAAAATAGGGAGGAAACGCAAATGAAACGGTTGATTACAGGGGCAGCACTGGCCCTCACGAGCCTGGCGGGCGCGGCGGTTGCCGAGGAGTATCCCGAACGCCCAATCATGATGATGGTCAGTTACGGCGCTGGTGGCGCAACCGACTTTCAGGCGCGGATTGTCACCATGACATCCGGGAATGAAGACGCGCTGGGAATGCCAATCGCCATCATAAACAAACCGGGCGCCGGAGGGCGTGTGGGTTGGAACTGGTTCGCAACCCAGGCCGACGCCGATGGCTACACGCTTGCTGCCTACAATGTTCCACATTTCATCGCCCAATCTATTAAGGGTGGGGTCGAGTATTCGGTCGACAGCTTTGAGCCCATCGCCAACTGGGGTGCTGACCCGGCTGTCTTCGTGGTTGGTGCGGACAGCCCGTTCAACTCGATGGAAGGTGTTGTCGCATATGCCAAGGAAAACCCCGGCAAGCTGACCGTGTCCGGGGCTGGGCTTTTTGTTGGTCACCACATTGCGGCTCTTCAAATCGACAAGGCTGCAGGAACAACGATGGCCTATATCCCGACCAAAGGTGGTGGCGCGGCGGCCATGAAAGCGGTAATTGCTGGCGAAGTCATGGGTGGTATAAACAACCTGTCGGATGCGTTCCGCGCAAAAGAGGCGGGCAACGTCAAAATCCTGGGTGTCGCAGATCTTGAGCGAAACGCGTTCCTGCCCGACGTGCCGACCATGATGGAACAGGGGCTCGATGTCGACAACTCGTCGGTCAATTTCCGGGGCGTGATGGTACCCAAGGGAACGCCGCCCGAGGTGATCGAGAAACTTGCGGAAACGGTTCCCGAGATGTTCGCCAACGATCGTGTGGTGAAAAAGATGGAAGCCGGCGGATCGCCCATGCACATCATGACACGCGATGAAGTGATCAAGATGTGGGAGAAACGTCAGCAAACACTGAACGAATTGTTGGCTGGGCTCTGAACCAGTCAACTCCCTACGGGGCGGAGTGGGTCCGCCCCGATCAAACAATCGAGGACCGAGATGAACGCTCAGGAAGGGGTTTCCCCCGAGATCGACGAAGTTGATCGCATAGTAGCGCATGCGCGCAAGGCCCAAGCGACCTTTGAAGAAAGCGGCAGTCAGGCGCTGTACGACAAGGCGGCGCTGGCGGCGGGATGGGCAATCATGGAGCCAACACGCAATCGGGCACTGGCCGAAATCGCTGTTGCGACCACCGGTCTGGGTAATGTTCCGGACAAGATTACAAAGAACCACCGCAAGACTCTGGGCTTGTTGCGCGATATCGCTGACGTGAAAACCCACGGCATCATTAGCGACAATCCAGCAACCGGCATGACCGAGATTGCACGCCCAATCGGTGTAATCGGTGCTGTGGTTCCATCGACCAACCCCGCTGCGACGCCGGCGAACAATATCATCAATGCGCTCAAAGGAGGCAACTCCATCGTGGTGGCACCATCCCCCAAAGGAGTCGCTTCCTGCGAGATGCTGATCGCTTTTATCCATTCAGAGTTTGACAAGCTCGGCCTCGATCGCGATCTGGTCCAGATGATCCCTGCGCCCGGATCCAAGGCCAAGACACAAAGGTTGATGGAAGCCGTAGATCGCGTGATCTGTACCGGCAGTCAGAACAACGTCCAACGCGCACAATCCTGTGGAACGCCAGCAGTGGCGGTTGGTGCGGGCAATGTGACGGTGATTGTGGACGAAACCGCAGATCTGGCCGCAGCTGCTTTCAGGATCACGGCATCGAAATGCTTCGACAACGCGACGTCCTGCTCGTCTGAAAATGCGCTGGTTGTTGTAGATGCGGTCTATGACGCCTTTGTCGCCGCGATCGCCGTTGAAGGCGGTGCCTTGGTACCATCTTCCGAGGCTGGAAACATCATCGCACGGCTGTGGCCCGATGGGCATCTCAACCGATCTGTAATCGCGCAGGACGCTGGCAAGATGCTTGAAGCACTGGATATGGCGGATAAGGTCCCCGAAGGGACCAAGTTCCTAGCCGTGGAAACTGACGGAATTGGCCCGGATCATCCTTTGTCGGGGGAAAAGCTCAGCCGGGTTCTGGCGCTTTATCGAGCGGCAAATTTTGAAGAAGCCAAGGTAATCGCGGCTCGTATTCTGGAACACCAGGGCGCGGGGCATTCTGTCGGAATCCATACCAGCGACGACGCGCGCGCGGTTGGGTTGGGTCGTGACCTGCCCACCTGCCGGGTCATTGTAAACCAGGCGCATACCTTTGCCACTGGTGGCAGCTTCACCAACTGCATGCCCTTTTCGCTGTCAATGGGCTGCGGCAGTTGGGGAGGCAATTCCATCGACACCAATCTGCATTGGCGGCATTTCGTACAAACGACAAAGATCATCCGTGAAACGCCGCCGCGCGAGCCCGAATTGGAAGCGATATTTGGCGGCTATTGGTCGGAGGCGGGGCAATGATCGAACCACCCAAGGGAACCGTCCGGGACTGGCTTGACCGTCGGGCAAGCCGCGGGGGAACCGGGTTCGTTTTCCCGGACGGGGCGCGGGACCTGAATTGGGGTGAATTGCGTGACTCAGCTCGCCGCATCGCAAGCATGTTGACCGAACGGGGTGTGGCGAAGGGAGAAAGCGTCGCCATCCTCTACCCCAATTGCCGGGAAGCGCTTGAGGTCCTTTTTGGCGTTCTCTATGGCGGATTTCGGGCCACGATGATCAATCTTGTCGCGGGTGACAGCGCCGTTGCCTATGCGCTGGAACACAGCGGCGCGTGCTATGGATTTGTACATTCCGATCAAACGGACCTGTTCAGGCGAACGGCCAATCCTGCGAGAATCAAACAGTTGAAGGTGGCAGATGCCGTTGAGTCCGGCAGCAACCTGCATAGCCTCTCGCCTCATAGCCACGCTTTGTTGATGTATACATCCGGAACAACCGGTCGCCCCAAGGGGGTGGTCCACACACATTCCAGCCTGTTGGCAGGGGGTTGGACGACCAAAATTGCCCATGAATTGTCCGAGGCTGATCGCGGGTTTTGCGTCTTGCCGATCTATCATATTAACGGGCTCTGCGTGACGGTGATGGGAACACTGGTCTCAGGCGGATCGTTGGCCATGTGCGAACGATTTTCTTCCAGCAAATTCTGGGACAATCTTGGAAAGGCCGAGGCAACGTGGTTCTCGGTCGTTCCGACCATTATCTCGCATCTGCTGCACTCTGAGACTAGTCCGGATGCGCAAACCCGGCAACGCGTGCGTTTCGGGCGCTCTGCGTCGTCAGCCTTGGCGCCGGACGTGCAGCGTGGCTTTGAGGATCGTTTCGAAATCCCAATCGTGGAAACCATGGGCTTGACGGAAACTGCCGCTCAGATTCTGTCAAACCCGCTGCCCCCCGGCGTTCGGAAGATTGGTTCACCCGGCATTGCATATGGAAATGAGGTTGCAATTCTGGACGCGGAACTTCGGCCTGTACCTACCGGAACAGAAGGTGAGTTGGTCATACGCGGTCCGAATGTGATGCTGGAGTACCTCAATGACCCGGATGCTACTGCGGGCACATTTACTTCGGATGGCTGGTTGCTGACCGGAGATCTCGCCCGCATGGATCAGGACGGGTATGTTTATGTGACCGGTCGATTGAAAGAACTGATCATTAAGGGAGGGGAGAATATAGCCCCTCGTGAGATTGACGAGGCGCTTTATTCACACCCCGACGTTGTTGAAGCTGCGGCCTTTGCCCGCCCTTGCAAAAGCTACGGTGAAACCGTCGAGGCAGCGGTCAAAATTCGAGAAGGTTCTGAATTGACGCCGCAAGCTTTGTCAAAGATCTGTGAGTCCCAGCTAGGCCGTTTCAAGTCTCCTGACAAAGTTCATATTCTGATTGATCTTCCAAAGGGCCCTTCGGGAAAGATCCAGAGAAACAGGATCCTACAAATCGTTAGCGAGGAGGCGAGCGACTTGAAAATGTAGATGGCAATGCCGGTCCGACTCTACCTGAAAAATAAATGCCAAAACAACAGCGGGAATAGCCACAAAAGCAATTCACGTCGCCAGCTTCAGCAGTGCCGAAAGCCTTTCAATCGTCATGATAAGCGTGTTTACATCAACGGTTCCAGGCACCCGTTGTGGCAGATGCCTGAACGCCTCTCCTCTTTCGGAGCGATCTTACTCAACCGCCACCGTCACCGAGATTACCTTGCAGGTAAAACGCAAAGCTGCTTCGGCGCCGTTCGCTTTGGCCACCGGTGTGGAAAGGTCGAAGCCAACGTCTGCTGTTTCGTCCGCCGAAAAGATGATGGCCTGCATCTGGTCGGTCCTGCCCTGTGCCACCTGCATCTCGTCAACAAAGAGGGTGCCGTCCCACCTTTGTCAGGGCTTCCACCGTCATAATCTAAATCGAGGACGATTTCATGAGTACCTTCGGTCACAGATTCGGACGCCGAAACGGTAAGTATCTCGATCCCCAACCAGTTGTAGGCATAGGCTGGAACGCCATTTTCAACATAAAACGACCAGCCGTCAAAGCGGCCCGCTTGTGCGATAATAGCCGGGTGGTCTCCGTTAGAAGGTTCTTCGATATGTTCTGCAATGCGTTAGGAGAGGTTCTGGATATTCGGGGTCATGCCGGTCATGCCACTGCAATCGCCGAAGCTGCGTGTCGACGGAAAGGCCCATGCGATCACCCGAACTACTCGGCGCGCTCGACTCTGTGCAACAGAGCCTGACAAAGCTCAGTGATCTGACCCGTGGTATTCTGAACCGTGTGATACATGTAATGGACCACAGGCTTGCTGAAATGACGTCACTGATTCGCGTATTTTTTGGTTTGTCCGAGGCCAGAATGCTGTCGCCATTCGGGCACGAAGGATTGTTCGGATTTCGCGTGGCTTCACGAAAATGTCACGAAGACCGAGCTGATCCTCAGAAAATTGCCAGCGATAGGTCGTCGGAGATATTTCTGCTTGTGGTTGCCTAAAATTTCATCAAGGCTTTATCCCAGAGCCAAAAGATGTCACGGTTCAACGCAGTGAAAGACAACTTTCGCAACTTCTTTACCGACAGAAACCAAGAAAGCTGCGACGCAGTGTTCCTTGCGAATTGGCAAAACCAAAATCGAAATGGACGAAGTCCCAGCGGGCGTCGGTCTAATCCGGCTGCTGCGTGCGACCCCGATCAAGTGGGGCCGCGCGGCGACGAAAATATGGGAGAGAAATCATGAACAGATACATTCGGAACTCAGTGGCGGGGCTTTTGTCGTCGACCATGATCACAGGTGCCGCGTTTGCCGCTGGCACGCATCCTGAAACCGGCGAAGCGCTGGCGGACGATCAAACCTTTACCTACCGCATTCTGGACGAGCACAGCTCGGTTGATCCGCAGGTTGTCGAAGACGTTTCCGGTGCTGAAATTGTACGCGACTTGTTTGAAGGGCTGATGAACCAGGATGAGGATGGCAATCTGGTTCCGGGCGTTGCCACAGGTTACACCGTCGATGACAGCAAGAAAGTCTATACCTTCACACTGCGCGGCGATGCTAAATGGTCGAATGGCGACCCGGTAACCGCCGGAGATTTCGTTTTCGCATGGAAACGCGCGGTTGATCCGGCACTGTCCTCTCCTTACGCGTGGTTCATGGAACTGATGTCGATCGAAAACGCATCAGCGATCATCGCAGGCGAAAAACCGATTGATGATCTGGGCGTTAAAGCCATCGATGACACGACCCTGGAAGTCACGCTGAGCGCGCCGCTGCCGTATTTCCCGCAGATGACAACGCATTCGACAACCTTCCCGGCACCTCAGAAGGTGATCGCGGAATTTGGCGATGAATGGACCAAACCCGGAAACATCGTGTCCAATGGCGCGTATGTTCTGACCGAGCACCTGCCGCAGGAACGTTCCGTCCGTGAGCGCAACGAGATGTACTGGGACAATGACAACACCATCATCGACAAGGTTGTGGCACTGGTCATCAATGATGAAAACGTAGCCCTGACCCGCTATCTGGCCGGTGAACTGGACCGGACCGAAGTTCCCGCCGGTCAATTCCCGCGTCTGCAGGAAGAGCATCCGGGCGAGGCTATCAGCTTCCCGCGCCTGTGCAACTACTACTACACGTTTAACGTGTCGGACAGCGGCCCTGAAGAATTCAAGGATCCCAAAGTTCGTCAGGCCCTGTCGCTAGCCGTTGACCGGGACATCATCACCAAGAATATCAAGGCCGGTGGCGAGCCGCCCGCGTATACATTCGTGCCAGAAGCAACCGCAGGTTTTACTGTCCCGGTCGTTGAAATGGCATCGATGAGCCAGGCCGAGCGCGATGAGCTGGCCAAGGAACTGCTGGCCGAGGCCGGCTTCGGCGCGGATAACCCTCTGACCTTCTCGATGGTCTACAACACTTCGGAAGCCCACAAGAAAGTTGCCGTCGCGCTGAGCCAGATGTGGAAGCAAAAACTGGGCGCCAATGTTGAACTGGCCAACATGGAATGGAAAGTCTTCCTGGAAGAGCGGGGCAACCAGAACTTTGATCTGGCCCGCGGCGCGTGGTGTGGCGACTATAACGAAGCCTCGACCTTCCTTGACCTGTTGCAGTCGGATTCGGGCTACAACGACGGCAAGTATAACAATGCCCGTGTGGACGAGTTGCTGGCCGAAGCCAAAACTTCGGACGATCCGGCTCCGCTGTACACCGAGGTCGAGCGTATTATCGCTCAGGAAACCCCCGTTATCCCGATCTATCACTATGCTGGTGTCTACATGATGGATAGCGATGTCGGAAACTGGCCAGTCAAAAACGTAGAGCAAAACTGGTACTCCAAGAACCTCTACAAAATCGCCGAGTAATCATCTTCTGACCATGACCTGCCCCGAAGTTTTCTTCGGGGCAGCGCCATCTATTGGGGGCATTGAATGCTTGCCTATGTCATTCGGCGGGTCCTGACCGCCATACCGACGATTCTGCTGCTGATCGTCGCCTGTTTCTTCTTGATGCACTATGCGCCCGGTGGGCCCTTTACCTCAGAACGGACATTGCCGCCGCAGGTTCTGGCCAATATCGAGGCGCGGTACGGTCTGGACCAGCCGTTGTGGAAGCAACTCTGGGATTATCTGTACAATATCGTTGTGCATTTCGACTTTGGCCCGTCTTTCAAGTTCAAGGACCGCGATGTGAACGACATCATCGCGCAGGGCTTTCCGATCTCGCTGACCTATGGGTCGCTGTCCTTTCTGGTCGCTACTGTGGTGGGCATCGGACTGGGGATTGCCGCCGCAATCCGGCACAACAGCTGGATCGACTACTTTGCGGTTGGGCTGGGGATTGCAGCGCAGGCGCTGCCCAACTTTATCATGGGTCCGATCCTGATCCTGACCTTCACCCTGTGGCTGGGATGGTTGCCCGGCGGCGGGTGGAATGGTGGTCAGTGGCCCTATCTGATCATGCCGGTTATCGCCCTTGCGACATCTTACATGGGATCGATTGCACGGATCACCCGGTCTTCAATGCTGGAGGTTCTGAATTCGAACTTCATCAGAACCGCCCGTGCCAAGGGCCTGCCGACAAGAACCGTGATCTGGCGTCATGCGATGAAGCCGACCTTGCTGCCGGTCGTATCTTATCTGGGACCGGTGTTTGTCTATGTGCTGACCGGATCCGTCTTTGTTGACATCTATTTCTCGACCGGTGGTCTGGGGCAGGCTTATGTCGGCTCGGCCTTATCACGCGACTATGCCGTGCTGCTTGGGGTAACGATCCTCTATGGCGTTCTGACCGTTCTGGTAAACCTGCTGACCGATCTGGCCTATGCCTGGTTCGATCCGAAGATCCGCTATTGAGGGGCTGGATATGCTAGGAAAATCACAAAAAGCCGCGCATCTGGCCGAAGAAATCACCGATTATACAGCCGTTCAGGGACGTTCTCTCTGGCAGGATGCGCGTATGCGCTTTGTACGAAACAAAGCGGCAATGGCCAGTGTGTTCATTCTGCTGCTTATCGTGTTGTTCACGATCATAGGCCCGTATTTTGCCGTCTGGAGCAATGAAGAGATCGACTGGAATGTCATGGGCGATGTCCGGGGTATGGGAATGCCGTCGATGGAAACGGGTCACTATTTCGGTGTCGATGATCTTGGGCGCGATTTGTACAGCCGCGTCATTCAGGCAACCACGACGTCCTTGCTTGTTGGGTTGATCGGGGCGGCGACCGCTCTGATCGTTGGAACGTGTTATGGCATTACTGCCGGGTACTTTGGCGGGCGGACGGATGGCGCGATGATGCGTTTCGTCGACATCCTTCTGGCTATCCCGACAACTCTGATCATCATCCTTCTGCTGGTTGTTGCCGGGCGATCCTTCTTCACGCTTTTCATCGCACTGGGCGCGGTTGGATGGCTGACCATGTCACGCATTGTGCGCGGGCAGACGCTTGCCCTGAAGAACCGCGAATTCATCG
Source organism: Ruegeria sp. O4 (assembly GCF_056535125.1). Classification (NCBI taxonomy): domain Bacteria; kingdom Pseudomonadati; phylum Pseudomonadota; class Alphaproteobacteria; order Rhodobacterales; family Roseobacteraceae; genus Ruegeria; species Ruegeria sp. O4. Next base: position 117,202 of record NZ_JBQERO010000007.1, read on the forward strand.
AGGCTGCTCGCGCCGCAGGCGTCAGTGAATTCACGATCATGTACCGCCATATTTTGCCCAATCTGTTGGGTGTCGTGATCGTCTATGCCTCGCTTCTGGTTCCCGAGATGATCCTGACCGAAAGCTTCATCTCATTCCTGGGTCTGGGGATTTCCGAACCCTACACGTCACTGGGAAGACTGATCGCAGAAGGGGCGGGAACCATGGGCTATGGAACGCTGTGGCAATTGATGTTCCCGCTGACATTCTATGTCGCCATTATCATCACGATGTTCTTCATCGGCGATGGTTTGCGTGACGCTTTGGACCCGAAGGACCGCTGATATGAGTCTGTTTTCAGTAAAGAACCTGAGCGTCCGGTTTGACACCCCCGATGGTGTCGTTGAGGCGGTCAAAGACATCAGTTTTGATATCAATCCGGGCGAATGCCTTGGTATTGTCGGCGAAAGTGGATCTGGCAAAAGCCAGACCTTCATGGCGGCAATGGGTTTGCTGCCCCCCGCCGGACATGCCAGCGGGTCAGCCAAGCTGAACGGTCAGGAGATTTTGAACCTGCCGGTGAACAAGCTGAACCAGATCCGCGGCGACGATGTCGGCATGATCTTTCAGGATCCTCTGACTGCATTAACGCCGCATCTGAAGATTGGGCAACAGATGCGTGAAGTGCTGCAGGTCCACGAGGGCCTGAAGGGGTCAGCCGCGCGCGCGCGCTGTCTGGAGTGGTTGGACAGGGTGCGCATTCCCGAAGCGGGCCGCCGTCTGGACCAGTTCCCGCACGAATTATCCGGTGGAATGCGACAGCGTGTGATGATTGCGATGTCGATGCTGTGCAGTCCCAAACTGCTTATTGCGGACGAGCCGACGACGGCGCTGGATGTCACTGTTCAGGCAGACATCCTTGATCTGATGGTTCATCTGCAGAAGGATGAGGGAACCGCGATTGCACTGATCACGCATGACATGGGCGTTGTTGCGCGCATGTGCGACCGGGTTCAGGTCATGCGCATGGGTCAATTCGTCGAAGCCGGCGAAACACGCGCGCTGTTCCGAAATCCGCAACACGAATACACGCGGGCCCTGCTGGAGGCGATGCCCCGGATTGATGCCGGTGACGCGCCGCGCGCTTTGGAAAAGGCCGAAGAACCCCTTCTCAAGGTCGATGACGTCAAGGTTCATTTCCCCATTCATGTCTCTGGCGGGTTGTTCGGGCGCAAGGTTCCGCTGAAAGCTGTCGATGGTGTCAGCTTTGATATTCGCAAGGGCGAAACTCTGGGTGTCGTGGGCGAATCCGGTTGCGGAAAATCGACACTGGCGCGCGCGGTTTTGCAACTGATCGAACCCAGCGCGGGGGGGGTCAGCTGGTTGGGCCATCCGATCGTCGGCTTGAAGCGATCCGAGCTGAACAAGTACCGCAAGGACCTGCAGATCGTGTTCCAAGACCCGTTGGCCAGTCTTGATCCACGCATGACGATTTCAGCGTCGATTGCTGAGCCGCTGAAAACCTACCGCCCCGATCTGACGGACCGGGAACGCAAGCAGATGGTCGCCGCGATGATGGAACGGGTTGGTCTGCAGGCCAACATGATCAACCGTTACCCGCACGAGCTGTCCGGAGGGCAGAACCAGCGCGTCGGCATTGCGCGGGCGATGATCAACAAGCCCAGGCTGATTATCTGCGACGAGGCCGTTTCAGCGCTCGACGTTTCCATTCAGGCGCAGATTGTCGAGCTGCTAAAGGAACTTCAGCAGGAATTTGGCCTGTCGATGATTTTCATCAGCCATGACTTGTCCGTGGTGCGCGCGGTATCGAACCGGATCATGGTTCTGTATCTCGGGCGAATTGTGGAAATGGGTGATGGTGAGGTGATCTGCTCGGAACCGATCCATCCCTATACCAAATCACTGATCTCGGCCGTGCCGATACCGGACCCGGATGTAGAGCGGACGCGGCAGCGCCTCAAACTGCCGGGTGAGCTGCCATCGCCGCTGGATCCCAAAGCCGCGTTGCGTTTCTTGCCCAGTCGGCTGGTCAACGGTCACAGTGATTATGTTCCAAAGCTGCAAGAAGTCGCACCAGACCATTTTGTAGCGGAACATGACACGCTGGATTCCATCATGGCCAATGGCTGATCGAAAGGTCTGTTGCAGGTTTTCGGGGCTTGATGAATGCCCCGAAAACCTGCGCAGGGCCTGTTCGAAGAAACCGCAGCTTATAGCGGGGCTTAACGTTCTGGAATGAAAGACAATCCTGATACAAGCTGTCGCAGGCCAAGGGCCGCTCCGGCAAAGATCGCCGCAAAGGTTATGGGCGCGCTATAGGCCAGCAGAGAAAAAGCGGAGATGCCTTGTCCGACACTGCATCCAACCGCAATTATTGCTCCGGGCCCCATTATTGCCGCCCCCAGCATCTGCCGCTTAAGCTCACGTGGATCTTCGCAGGCTTCCCAGCGGAAATGACCTTTTGACCATGACCCGAGGAAAGCACCAATCAAAACCCCTGAAACCGAACCGACCGCAAACGAGAGCGTGTTGCCTGAGGCGGTCATGAGATAGAACACGGTATCACCCAAAGGCGCGGCAAACGTGTGTGTTTGCAAGGTCTCACCTTCAAACCCGTGTGTGGCCACCCAATTGGTGCCAAGCCAGCCTGAAACGACTGCCAATCCGACCGCCGCACCCCATAAAACCTGCGCAGGTGATTTGCGAAATCGATCATTTGTCAGGGCAAATACTACTATGGCAGAGCCGACAAGCGTTCCTGTAACCCATGCCGGTATCGACGTCAGCCGTTCGGCTAGGAAGCTGACGCTTTGTGGGTTACCGAGATCTATGGCTTCGGGAAAAAGCCAGATCCTGACATAGGCCAGAGGACCGGACATGACCACATATGCGGAAAGGCCCACGATCAGGACAATGACGAATGACCGAAGATCGCCGCCGCCAAGGCGTGCAAGCGCTCCATAGCCGCAGTTTCCGCTGATGGCCATGCCATATCCAAACATCAATCCGCCAATGACCGATCCGATCGGATTCCATGTCTGCGCAATATAGGTCGTGCCGAGCGGGTCAATCCCACCCAACGCCATCCCCAAATGGCTGCCGACAATCGCAACACCAATCGCAACGGCCCACATACGTAGGCGCCGGTCGTCATTTGCATAAAGATAATCTTCTATTGCACCCAAGGTGCAGAACCGCCCGATGCGCGCAGCAAGACCAAGTACAATGCCGCCGACCAGACCGATCAGCGCAACTGTATTTGCGTCTCCCAGAAGTTCGAACATGGCCAGTCTCCTCCCAAAGCTGGCGGTGTTTCTTTCGGGCTTCTACTTGTCCCGACAGAAAAGATTGTAGACGACTTCCAGGATCTGAGTCGACCGGTCGTCAGCCAATCTGTAATAGATCGTTTTGCCTTCGCGCCGTGTCTTGACCAGCCCCTCAAAGCGCAAGCGGGACAATTGTTGGGAAACGGCAGCCTGCCTGGCCGACAGCATTTCCTCCATCTGCGTGACGGATTTTTCTCCAGATGACAAATAGCACAGAATCATCAGCCGCCCCTCATGGCTGATCGCCTTGAGGAAATTGGACGCCGTCTGGGCGTTATCCATCATCCTGTCCAAGTCCTCGTTGCACATGTCCTTGGTGAACACAGGCAGTTTCGACGGTTTGTCCAACACGATCATCTCGCTTTCGTGGCTTCACGTATTCAAAACAGTATATGTAAATCCCGAGGATTTAACCAGAGCTCTCGATCTTAACTCCGGCGTCGCGTAGCAAAACACCCAATAGCCCCCAGAAAAAGTCTTCGCCAGGATAACCTTCGATCCGGCCGATTTCTTGACCGTCCTCCAGCAATACAAAGGTCGGCGTATAGAAAAGGGGCCGATCCAGGGTAATCCCTTCGGGCGTGGTTGCGTGGATATCCGTTCGTTGCAATGGGGCAGCTTTACCTTCGGCTGTCAGCGGGTAGATCCCGGATATTTCGGCGTCCCAGCGGGCGCACCACATGCACCCGTCTTCTTCGGCCATCAGCAATACCATTTCGGCCCGCGACGCAGCAGGCCAGGCCAGCAGTGTGACTACGAATAATGTCTGCAACACGTGACGCATCAAAAGCTCCGATTGACCTGGGTGACACATCTTTACTATTTTGAATGTGTGAATAGTAACCTGTCTGGACGGATTTGACCATGCTCGACATCACGGTTGCAGGGGCTCTGATCGCGGGACTTTTGTCTTTCCTGTCCCCCTGCATTCTGCCCATTGTCCCGTTCTACCTCAGCTATCTGGCGGGCGTCGGGATGGAGCAGATTTCGTCCGGTTCGACGATCTCCCCGGATGTTCGCCGCCGGGCGACCCTGTCAGCGATAGCTTTTGCCGCCGGGATCATCACGGTCTTCATGGCGCTTGGGGCCACGGCGTCGATCTTCGGTCAGCTGGTTCGTGCGTATTTCGACATTCTGCGATGGATCGCTGCGCTCATCATCATCGCGATGGGACTGCATTTTCTGGGTCTTTTCCGTATCGGCTTCCTGTATCGGCAGTTTCGCGCAGACATCGGTGAGACGACAAATGTAAGCGTGATCGGGGCATATGTTCTGGGGCTGGCTTTTGCCTTTGGCTGGACGCCTTGCGTCGGACCGGTTTTGGCTGCGATCCTGTTCACAGCGGCCGGAACCGAGACCGCCTGGCGCGGTGCCACGCTTTTGTTCGTCTATGGGGTTGGCATGACAGCGCCGTTTGTTCTTGCTGCCTTTCTGGTTCGGCCCTTCATGCAATGGATGGCACGTTTCCGGAAACATCTGGGAATGATTGAAAAGGCGATGGGTGTCTTGCTGATTCTTTTTGGCATCCTGATCGCGACCAATTCCATAAATCTAATCGCACAATGGATGCTGGATCACATGCCTTGGCTGGCGGCCATTGGCTAATTCGGGAGAACACCATGAAACGGATAGTATTGTTCTTGATTGCAGGGCTGTTTGCTGGGGCGGTTTCCGCAGCTGAACTGGGGGATGACGGCCTGCATAAAACGCCGTGGATGCGAGACACGTTCAAAGACCTTCGTGAAGACCTTGAAGAGGCGAGGGGGGAAGGCAAGCGGCTGGTTCTGTTCATTGAACAACAGGGCTGCATCTACTGCAAAAAGATGCATGAAGAGGTTTTCCCGCAACCCGACCTGTCTGCGTATATCGAAGAAAACTTCTTTGTCGTTCAGCTGGACTTACACGGAAGTACGATGGCCACCGATTTTGACGGAGAAGAAGCCGAGCAAAGATCACTGATGCGCAAATGGGGGATTCTGTTCACCCCTACATTGGTTTTCTTACCGGAGGACGTGTCAGAGGATGCCACAGCAATCGAAGCGGCCGTTGCGGTCATGCCCGGGGCGTTCTCGAAGGGAACGACCCTCGATCTTTTTACCTGGGTCAATGAAAAACGGTACGAGCTTGATAACGGGGAAGATTTTCAACGGTATCACGCGCGCCGCATTCAAGAGAGAAACAATGTTTCGCAAGATTGACGTGTTGCAATATAAATAAAAAAATTCATTAAGATGAATTTAATGTTGCGATGAACCCTGCCCGTCGACTACGGTACACAGAGGCTTTGGGTCGCAAAGCGCCATCGGCGCGGTAGCAAATGGGAGGGATCATGAAGCTGAGACACTTGACTTTGGCTTGTATCATAACAGGCAGTGCCGCCATCGCGGCAGAAACAGGACCAAAAGAGGTACAGTTCGACGATTATGGCGCGGTGGAGGCTTCATTGACCGGCGTCGCTGGCGATGCGGCAAACGGTGCGGTCATCGTGGGCGAGAAATCCAAGGGCAACTGTGTGGCCTGTCATCAGGTCACGGCTTTGGCGGATATTCCGTTCCATGGCGAAGTCGGTCCGCTGCTGGATGGGGCCGGGGACCGGTGGTCCGAGGCGGAGCTTCGAGGACTGGTCGCAAATGCCAAGATGACGTTTGACGGAACGGTCATGCCGGCTTTCTACAAGGATGACGGCTATATCCGCCCGGGCGACGCCTATACGGGCAAAGCCCCGTCAGGGCCTTTGACGTCAATCCTGACTGCACAGGAAATCGAGGACGTCGTCGCGTTCCTCGCAACCCTTAAAGAACAATAATCACGCTTTCAGGCGTGAATTCGTGAGGATCCAAAGGAGATTGAAAATGGAATTTTCTCGTCGCGAGACTCTGGCTCTTGGTCTGGGCGCTGCGGTCCTGACCCTGATGCCGTTCCGCGCAAATGCGGCTGCGGAAGACGCGATAGCCGCGTTTACTGGCGGTGCAGACATGGCCGACGGCGGTGTGACACTGACGGCGCCGGAAATTGCCGAGAACGGAAACACCGTTCCGATCGAAGTCAGCGCGCCGGGTGCGGCTGCGATCCTGATCGTAGCGGCCGGAAACCCCGAGCCCGGCGTTGCCACGTTCAACTTTGGCCCGCTGGCTGCTGCGCAGGCGGCTTCGACCCGCATTCGTCTTGCAGGAACGCAAGATGTCATTGCTGTGGCCAAAATGGCTGATGGTAGCTTTGCCAAAGCTTCGGCAACCGTAAAAGTGACAATTGGCGGCTGCGGCGGCTGATCGCCACGCGCCCTGAAGAACAGGAGAACAACCAATGGCATCCGGTGTAAAACCCCGCGTCAAGGTTCCAAAAACAGCCGCTGCTGGCGAAGCAATCACGATCAAAACGCTGATCAGCCACAATATGGAAAGTGGCCAGCGTAAGGATAAGGAAGGCAACGTCATTCCGCGTTCGATCATCAATCGGTTCACCTGCGAATTTAACGGAGAACTGGTGATAGACGTGACGATGGAGCCGGCGATTTCGACAAACCCGTATTTTCAGTTCGATGCAACCGTGCCTGAAGCCGGGGAATTCGTTTTCACCTGGTATGACGATGACGGGTCCGTTTACGACACAAAAAAACCGATCGAGATCGCCTGACGGCTCGACCGTAACGGCAGATCAGCGCCGGTGGTAAAAACCTGCGCTGATCACCCAAGGGAGGAACGCAATGAATAAAAAAGCACTCACGGCGATCGCGGCAGTTCTGGCTTTCCCGGTTTCAGTGGCAGCTGGACCTGACGAAGACAAGCTGGTGATCAACGAAGAACTGGAAATGGTTTCGGTGACCGAGGCCCCGGCCCATGTCGAGAACTTCGATACGATCTACTCGGGGTGGCATTTCAGGACCGATGAAACGCAGGCGTTGCAGATCGACGATTTCGACAACCCGGCTATGATCTTTGTCGACCAGGCCGCTGATCTTTATGAGGCTGTCGATGGCGCGGCTGGCAAAAGTTGCTCTTCGTGCCACGATGATGTGGAAAGCTTCAAAGGGCTGCAAGCGTCCATGCCGAAGGTCGATGCGGAAACCGGCAAGCTGGTTGTGATGGAAGATCTGATCAACAAGTGCCGTACGGAACGCATGGAAGCAGATGCGTGGAAATGGTCTGGTGCCGATATGCAGGGCATGGTCGCGCTGATTGCCTTTCAGTCACGAGGGCTGCCCATGAATGTCGCCATTGACGGCGATGCTGCCCCATATTGGGAGCAAGGCAAGGAAATGTACTACACCCGATATGGTCAGCTGGAGTTGAGCTGCGCCAACTGTCACGAAGACAATTGGGGCAACATGATCCGGGCCGACCATCTGAGCCAGGGGATGATCAACGGTTTCCCGACTTATCGTCTGAAGCAGGCCAAGCTGATCTCGCGTCACAACCGCTTCCGCGGCTGTATTCGTGATACACGCGCTGAAACCTTTGCTGAAGGTTCGGACGAATTCCGAGCGCTGGAGCTTTATGTAGCATCGCGCGGCAACGGCCTTTCGGTCGAAACGCCAGCCGTGCGTCAGTAACAAAGAACCCGCGCCGGGATTTCCGGGCGCGGGTTTTTCATTTCTGCCACATTCACACATTTATATGTGAAATAGGAAAGCCAACAGATGATATCGCGACGTGATTTTCTACAGGTCTCCATGGCGGCCTCAGCGCTGTACGGGGCATCCGGTTTCGGGAACTGGGCAAGGCTGGCAGCCCAGCAAAGCCTGACCCAGGACCAGTTGCTGGAATTTGAGACCTTCGGAAATATCAGCCTGATTCATATCACGGATATCCACGCGCAGCTCAAACCGATTTACTTCCGCGAGCCCGAGGTCAACCTGGGCATCGGAGACGCGCGCGGGCAAATGCCGCATGTGACGGGGGCCGCATTTCGCAAGGCTTACGGGATCGAAGATGGCAGCCCGTCCGCCTATGCGCTGACTTACAATGACTTTGCTGCATTGGCGAAGACCTATGGCCGCGTCGGAGGGCTTGACCGGGTCTCGACCGTTATCAACGCCATCCGTGCCGACCGGCCAGATGCGTTGTTGCTGGATGGGGGCGACACCTGGCATGGCTCGTATACCTGCTATCAGACAGCGGGTCAGGACATGGTCAACGTGATGAATGCACTCAAGCCCGATGCGATGACATTCCATTGGGAGTTCACGTTGGGCAGCGAGCGGGTCAACGAGATCGTTGAGGGTTTGCCTTTTGCGGCGCTGGGTCAGAATATCTTTGACGCGGAATGGGATGAACCTGCGGAGCTTTTCAAGCCCTACAAGTTCTTCGAACGCGGCGGGGCCAAGGTTGCCGTCATCGGACAGGCTTTCCCCTATATGCCAATTGCCAACCCCAGTTGGATGTTCCCGGAGTACTCGTTCGGGATCCGGGATGAGAACATGCAGGCCATGGTGGACGAGGTGCGCGACGCAGGTGCCGATGTGGTCGTCGTCCTCAGCCATAACGGCTTTGACGTGGACAAAAAAATGGCGAGCCGTGTTCAAGGGATTGACGTAATCCTGAGCGGTCACACCCATGACGCTTTGCCTGAACCGGTTCTGGTCGAAAAGACGCATATTATCGCGTCCGGCTCGAACGGCAAATTCGTCAGCCGCGTTGATCTGGACGTGCGGGATGGCCAGATGATGGGGCTGAAGCACAAGCTGATCCCGATCTTTTCAGACGTCATCGCACCTGATCCGGCACTCACGGCCCTGATCAACGAACAGCGTGCACCATATGATGCGGCACTAAGCGAAGTGATCGGCAAGACGGACTCGCTGCTTTATCGGCGCGGAAACTTCAATGGCACGTGGGACGATCTGATCTGCGATGCACTGATCAGCGAGCGCGAGGCAGACATTGCCATGTCGCCGGGTGTGCGCTGGGGTCCGTCGATCCTGCCCGGTCAGGAGATCACGCGTGAGGATATCTGGAACGTCACTTCGATGTCCTATCCGAATGCGTATCGTACGGAAATGACGGGTGAATTCATTCACGTGATCCTCGAGGATGTTGGCGACAACCTGTTCAACCCCGATCCCTATTACCAGCAGGGTGGCGACATGGTGCGTGTCGGCGGCCTTGGGTACCGTATCGATGTTACCAAACCGCAAGGGCAGCGGATCAGCGACATGACCCTGCTCAAGACGGGTGAGGCGATTGATCCGGAGAAATCCTATGTTGTGGCCGGTTGGGCCAGCGTCAACGAGGGCACCGAAGGCCCGCCCATCTGGGATGTCGTCGAAAACCACATTCGTAATCAGGGCACCGTCACCGTCGAGCCGAATACATCGGTCGAGGTGATCGGAGCCTGACAGCGCGAACCGAATGTCAAACATTGAATACAAGATTTGCTGATCGAATGACGGAGGCAAACAAAATGAGCGAGAATCCAAGGGCAAAAGCCCCATCGCGTCGCCAGTTTCTAAGCGGTGCTGCCGCGGTTGGCGTAGGTGCGGTCGGTGCCTCAGCGGCGCGCGCCGCAGGCCCTGACCCGCTGATCACTCAGGTTCAGGAATGGGCACAGGCAACGGGCGAAGGTGTAGATGCAACCCCCTACGGCCTGCCAATCCAATTCGAGAGTGATGTCGTACGGCGCAACGTCGAGTGGTTGACCGCAGACACAATCAGTTCGATCAATTTCACGCCGATCCACGCGCTGGACGGCACGATCACCCCGCAGGGATGCGCATTCGAGCGGCACCATTCGGGTGCGATCGAACTGAGCAAGGCGGACTACCGTCTGATGATCAACGGTCTGGTCGAAACTCCGCTGATTTTCACATATGAAGATCTGGAACGTTTCCCGCGCGAGAACCGTATCTATTTCTGCGAATGCGCTGCCAATACGGGTATGGAATGGGCCGGTGCGCAGCTCAACGGCGCGCAGTTCACGCACGGAATGATCCACAACATGGAATATTCCGGTGTTCCGCTGCGCACTCTGCTGGAAGAGGCCGGGGTAAAGCCCGAAGGCAAATGGGTTTACGTAGAAGGCGCCGATGCTTCCTCGAATGGTCGCTCGATCCCACTGGAAAAGGCAATGGATGACGTACTTGTTGCGTTCAAGGCCAATGGTGAGGCTTTGCGCAAGGAGCACGGATATCCCGTTCGTCTTGTCGTTCCCGGCTGGGAAGGCAACATGTGGGTCAAGTGGTTGCGCCGGGTCGAGGTCACCGAGATGGCTATCGAAAGCCGCGAAGAGACATCCAAGTATACGGATACTCTCGAAGACGGAACATCACGCAAGTGGACATGGGTCATGGACGCCAAATCGGTCGTCACATCGCCCAGCCCGCAAGCGCCGATCACGCATGGGCCGGGGCCGTTGGTGATCACCGGGTTGGCCTGGTCCGGGCGGGGCTCGATTACCGGCGTCGACGTGTCGGTGGATGGTGGCAAGAACTGGGTTCCGGCACGTCTGGCGGCCCCCGGGACAGACAAGGCGCTGACCCGGTTTTATCTGGACTATAACTGGGACGGTTCAGAGATGCTGTTACAGGCCCGCGCGAAGGATTCGACCGGTTACGTCCAACCCAGCAAAGCTCAACTGCGGGACGTGCGGGGCGAGAACTCGATCTACCACAACAATTGTATCCAGACCTGGTGGATCAAGGAAAACGGAGAGGCGGAAAATGTCGAAGTATCGTAAGCTATTGGCCGCCTCGGCCCTTGGGTTGAGCGTGGCGGTTCCAGCCCATGCAGACAAGCTAGGACTTGGGCGCCCTGCGTTGCCCGAAGAAATCGCGGCGTGGGACCACGACATTGCACCTGACGGAACCGGATTGCCCGAAGGTTCTGGCGACGTGTTCACCGGCGAAGAGGTCTTTGCCGAACGGTGCGCGATCTGTCATGGCGATTTTGCTGAAGGTGTGGACAACTGGCCGAAACTGGCGGGCGGCGAGGGCACGCTTGCAGATAAAGACCCGCTGAAAACAGTGGGCTCTTACTGGCCGCACCTTTCGACGGTATGGGATTATGTGAACCGTTCGATGCCGTTTGGAGACGCACAAACGCTGGAGCCTGACGAAGTTTACGCGATTGTCGCTTATATACTGTATTCCAACGACATCGTTGATGATGAGTTCACGCTGTCGCACGAAAATTTCCTTGAAGTGGAAATGCCGAATGCCGGGGGTTTCATCGTGGATGACCGCGAAGCGGCCGAGGCGCATTTCTGGACGGATGAGCCATGCATGACGGATTGCAAAGAAGGCGTGGAAATCACCAAGCGCGCCGCCGTTCTGGATGTAACGCCTGACGAAGCCGGGGCTGACAGTCCGGACCAGGCGGCTGTTTCCGAAGAAGCATCCGTCGAAGTCGATGAACCTGCTGAGGACATAGCGGCACTTGATCCTGAGATGATCGAAAATGGCGAAAAAGTTTTCAAGAAGTGCAAGTCCTGCCATCAGGTCGGGGACGGGGCCAAGCATCGCACCGGTCCGGCACTGAACGGTGTCGCCGGTGCCAATGCGGCTGGTGCCGAAGGCTTTAAGTACTCTCAGGCGATGAAAGCTGCTGCCGAGGATGGGTTGGTTTGGACAGATGAAGAAATGGCTGCATTTCTGACCAAACCCAAAGCCTATATGAAGGGGACACGTATGTCCTTTGCCGGCCTCAAGAAACAGGATGATATCGACGCTGTCATTGTTTACCTTAAGTCGTTCGGAAGCTGATCATGTGGCGGCGGTGGGCAACAGGTGTCATGTTTGCTGCGAGTATCCTGGCAACCGCTGCCGCCGCGACTGAGGACCTTGGCGATGCAGCAGCTGGCAAACTTGTGTTTGCCCAATGCGAAGGATGTCATCAGGTCGGCGCGGGCGCTGAAAACAGGATCGGTCCGCACCTGAATGGTATTTTTGGCCGCCGGGCTGCCGGGCTTGAGGAGTTCACCTATTCCAAAAGCCTGATCCGTGCGGGTACCTCGGGTCTGGAATGGCATGCCGACACATTGTCGGCTTACATTGAAAACCCCCGCGCATTCGCATCCGGCACCAGAATGAGCTTTCGCGGGCTCGAGAACCCGGAAGACCGGGCCAATGTAATTGCCTATTTGCGTGTGTTTTCCGACAACCCGCAAGACATCCCCGAAGCCGACCCAACGGCAAAGGGAACGGACCATTCCGTCAACCCCGAAATCCTCGCGATTCAGGGCGATCCCGAATATGGCGAATACCTGAGCAGCGAATGCACGACGTGCCACCAGATAGAGGGTGGCGATGATGGGATTCCTTCGATCGTTTACTGGCCCGACCAGGATTTTGTTGTCGCCATGCACGCCTACAAGGACAAGCAGCGGCCCCATCCCGTTATGCAGATGATCGCGGGCCGCCTGAGCAGTGATGAGATCGCGGCATTGGCCGCTTACTTCAACAACCCACAGTGACAATGCCTAAGGGGAGGAAACGCGATGACACTCGACAGACGGACATTTCTGGGAACCGCAGGGGTACTTGCTGCCGGGCTGTCGGCCCCGATGGTGCTGGCGCAGGGCAAGCCCCGTGTCGTGGTGATCGGGGGCGGGGCAGGCGGCGCAACCGCGGCGCGCTATATCGCCAAAGACAGCAAGGGTGAGATTGATGTCATTCTGATCGAGCCGTCCAAAACATATTACACCTGTTTTTTCTCGAACCTGTATCTGGGCGGGTTTCAAGAGCTTTCGGACATTGCGCACAGCTATGGCACGCTTGCCGCAAAATACGGTATCAACGTGGTTCACGATTGGGCCGTGGGTGTCGACCGCGACGCCAAAACTGTCTCATTGGCGGGTGGCGGATCTATTCCTTATGACAAATTGATCCTGAGCCCGGGTATCGACTTTGTCGACGGCGCGGTCGAGGGGTGGGATGTAACTGCACAGAACAAGATGCCGCATGCGTATAAGGCGGGCTCTCAAACCGAGCTGTTGAAGGCGCAGGTTCTGGCGATGCCCGAAGGCGGAACCTTTGCGATGGTCGCACCACCGAACCCGTTCCGTTGCCCGCCCGGACCTTATGAGCGGGTTTCGATGGTTGCGCATGTTCTGAAGGCGAACAATCCGACAGCGAAAATCATCATTGCTGATCCGAAAGCCAAATTCTCCAAGATGTCTTTGTTCCAGGAGGGGTGGGCCGACCACTACGAAGGCATGATCGACTGGATCGGAGAGGATTTTGGCGGCGGCAATGTCTCGGTCAATCCGGATGCCATGACGGTGACCATCGACGGTGAAGAAACCAAGGTCGACGTCTGCAACGTGATCCCGGCCATGAAAGCCGGGCGTATTGCGGAAATGGCCGGTGTAACCGATGGCAACTGGGCACCGGTGAACGCGGCGGACATGTCATCGAAAGCTGATCCTGACATCTATGTTCTTGGTGATGCCAGCCAGCAAGGTGACATGCCGAAATCCGGTTTTTCGGCCAACAGCCAGGCGAAAGTCTGTGCCAATGCGGTTCGTGGCGCATTGACCGGATCAAAGATCTTCCCGGCCAAGTTCTCGAACACGTGCTGGTCGCTCATTGATACGGATGACGGGGTCAAGGTCGGTGCGACTTATGAGGCGACGCCTGAAAAGATTGCCAAGGTGGATGGCTTTATCAGCCAAACCGGCGAAGATTCCGACCTGAGAAAAGCAACCTACCAAGAGTCGCTGGGTTGGTATGCTGGTATCACATCGGACATGTTCGGCTAAGAAACGCCAAGGCTTTGACCGGTGTCAAAGTCTTGGCGGTGAAATCTGAAGAAATGTGGTTCAGGAGGAGGAACATCATCATGAAACACTTTATCGCATCAGCCGCACTTTCAGTTGTATTGGCAAACCCGGTTATTGCTGAGGAGGTCATTGCCGTTCCCTTTGACGGGAGCTTTGATGATGCAACCTTTGCCGTTGAATCAGCAATTGTTGGGCAGGGGCTGGTTATCGATTATGTGAGCCATGTTGGTGACATGCTGAACCGGACAGGGGCGGATGTCGGCAGCGACAAGCAGATTTTCACAGCCGCTGAAATATTTATCTTCTGTTCTGCAAAGCTCTCGCGCGAGATGATGGAGGCCGACCCGATGAATATCGGCTATTGCCCCTACGGGATCTTCGTGGCCGAGGACGAAGGCGGTGTCAAAGTGGGTTACCGAAGCTATCCTGACGGACCGATGGAGAAAGTCGAAGCCCTGTTGGCCGGTATTGTAGAAGAAGCCGTTGGAAACTGAAATGAACTACCAACAGTATTTTCGTGACCAGCTGAAGCAATTGCAGAACGAAGGAAACTACCGGGTCTTCGCTGAGCTTGAGCGCCATTGCGGCGCCTTTCCAACTGCACACAATCATGCAGAAAACGGACCTGAGAAAGTTACGGTCTGGTGCCCGAACGATTATCTGGGAATGGGTCAGCATCCAAAGGTCCTGGCGGCCATGCACCGGGCGATTGATGGCTGTGGCGCAGGGGCTGGCGGGACCCGGAATATTTCGGGGACCGCGCATGAGCATGTTCTGCTTGAGCGCGAGCTTGCAGATCTGCATGGCAAGGAAGCAGCGCTGCTATTCACGTCCGGGTATGTTTCAAATTGGGCTGCTTTGGGAACTCTGGCCTCTCGAATTCCCAGTATCACGGTTCTGTCCGACGAATTGAACCACGCGTCGATGATCGAGGGTATCCGCCACAGTCGTTGCGCAAAGCGGGTCTGGAAGCATAACGATTTGAAGGACCTTGAACGACATCTCATGAACCTGCCGTCCAACTCGCCAAAACTGATCGCGTTTGAAAGTGTGTACTCGATGGATGGCGATATCGCACCGATTGCCGAAATCTGCGATCTGGCGGATCGGTACGGCGCGATGACCTATCTGGACGAGGTTCATGCAGTAGGGCTGTATGGGCCGCGTGGTGGTGGCATCGCCGAACGCGAAGGGTTGATGGATCGCCTGACGGTCATCGAAGGCACGTTGGGCAAAGCGTTCGGCGTGGTTGGTGGATACATCGCGGCGTCAAAGGAACTTGTCGACTTTGTCCGTTCTTTTGCCAGCGGATTTATCTTTACCACCGCATTGCCCCCGGCCGTCGCCGCTGGTGCCGCAGCGTCCGTACGGCACCTCAAACAAAGCAATGAGGAGAGGTGTCTGCATCAACAACGCGTATGCGAGGTTCGAGGCAGGCTGGACGCTTTGGGCATACCGCACACGCCCAACCCAAGCCACATAATCCCGGTCATGGTCGGCGATCCGGTTAAGTGCCGCTTTATCTCAGATGTCTTGATGCGCGACTACGGGATTTATATCCAGCCGATAAACTATCCCACTGTCCCAAAAGGCACCGAACGTCTACGGATTACGCCTTCACCTGTACATTCGTCAGAAGATGTAACCCTGTTGGTCGAGGCATTGGGTGCGTTGTGGACACAGTGCCAGCTTGCGCGCAAACCGATGGCCGCACAGTGAGAACTTGACGGAAGGCAAAGACGGACACGTAAAGAGGTGAGAGTTTTTGTCTATGGAACGCCTCATCGATCTGCTGGGAGATTCGGGCACATTGGCTGTCGCCGGTTTGCTTGTTGGCATCCTGTTCGGAGTTACCGCTCAGAAATCTCATTTCTGTTTGCGGGCATCTACTGTTGAAGTCGCCGAGGGCGAACTTGGGCCCCGTCTGGCCGTCTGGCTGATCGCATTCACGTCGGCGTTGATGCTGGTACAGGGGTTCGTCTCGATTGAATGGCTGGATTTGTCCGGGGCGCGTTCAATTGCGTCAACAGGCAGCCTGAGTGGGGCGGTGATCGGCGGTCTGATGTTTGGCGCCGGAATGATTTTGGCGCGCGGATGCGCGTCGCGCCTGTTGGTGCTGGCCTCATGCGGCAACCTGCGGGCAATGGTGACAGGGTTGGTTCTGACGTTGGTCGCGCAAGCGGCTTACACGGGTGTGCTCAGCCCCGCGCGCGAGGCGCTGTCCGGTATTTGGACGATCGCAGGTGGCAATGCGCGCGACCTTTCGGCACTACTTGGGTTTTCGCCCATCGCGTACACAGTCTTTGCCGCAGGGACCTTTGTTCTGGCCGTCGTGTTTGCAGTGCGCCAGCAGGTGACAGTGACAAAGATTGTCACGGCCGCCGGAGTTGGTGTCGCCGTGGCGCTTGGCTGGTTGATGACATTTGCGATTGCACAAGCCTCCTTCGAAGTCGTGCCGGTGTCTTCGGTCACGTTCACCGGCCCGGCAACGGATACATTGATGGCGCTGGTGGCCGAACGGAACATTGCGCTGTCCTTTGGCATTGGTCTGGTTCCGGGCGTTGCAATTGGCGCCGCTGTTTCTGCCGTTCTGTCCGGCGAGTGGAAGATCGAACAGTTCGGCCCGGATACTCCGATGGAGCGTTACCTTGTCGGGGCCGTCTTGATGGGCTTTGGTGCAATGTTGGCAGGTGGCTGCGCCGTTGGTGCCGGATTGTCCGGGGGATCGGCCTTGTCGCTGACTGCGTGGCTTGCCGTCTTCTCGATGTGGGTCGGGGCCGTCGCCACCCATCGGATGATGATGCGAATGCCCGTTCTTCGGCGGTCCTGACTTATTCGAATTCCATCTGTTCGTAGACCCGACCCGCGTTTTTCGTGGCCAGTTCTTCGAACGTGTCCAAATGGGCATAAGGGCTTTGGTCGACGTAATAGGCCTCGGCCAGATCCCCGCCAGCATCCATATGTTCCTGGATCTTTGCGCGCAGGTAGATCAGATAGTCGCGTGTAAACCGGCGCACCTGATCCATGTTCGTAGGATGACCGTGCCCGGGGATCACATATCTGGCTTCCAGTGCCTCGAATTCGTTGTCCCAGGTCTCAAGCCAATCTGCGGTGTAGGTGTCCTGAAAGATCGGCAGCATACGTTCGTGAAATGCCATGTCACCGGCGATGACAAGGCTTTGATTGGGCAACCAGATCGAAATGTCGCCGGGGCTGTGCGCAGGTCCAAGATGTTTGGCCTCGATGCGAAAATCGCCGAGTTCGACAACGTATTCATCGTCAAACGTTTCTGTCGGACCGGCCAAAAACGTTCCTTTTGCCTTGTCCTTGTTATATGCCTGCATCCCTTCAAGGATTTGAGGCCCATATTCTTCGAATTCAGCCGCAGCATCTGAATGAGCGACGATGGGCACCCCAAGTTCCGACCAGTAGGCGTTCCCCAGCATAGCGTGCCCCTGACCGTTTTCGTTGAAGACAAGCATCACGGGCTGATCCGTGAGCGCTTGAATCTCCTTATGAAGCGCTTCGGCAAGCACATAGGCCGCGCCACCGTTGATGACAACAACGCCCTCTCCGGTTACGATAAAGCTGAGGTTATTGTTGTGGCCCGAATTCTCATAAGTCGGGGGTGCGGTTGCACCGATGGCGGAAAAGACGCCGGGAATAAATTCGACAGGTTTCGAGTAAAGAACGCTCTGCGGGTACTGGTCTGCAATATCCTCACTGGCCCAGGTTTGCGTGGCCAGGGTACAGGCAATCAACAAAGCGCGCATCATGCAGGCTCTCCAATAAATCGATAGGTCGAACCAGCCTTTTCGACACGGCCAATTCCGCCATTTGGCAAATGGAAACCAATAATCTTCATTTGGGCATGAGAAATCTGATCCAGCAGCGATTTCCGGGTACTTGCCGCGCCGTCAGGGTCCTGATCTGTACCGCTCAGCCAGTCTGGACGCTCGAACGCGACGTGTGGATTGCCGAGCGCATCGCCCACGACCATCACCGCATCACCGCCTTTGCGAATTTCGAAGGCCATGTGTCCGGGCGTGTGCCCGAAACTAGCGCGTGCTGCGATACCGGGAAGGATTTCCTGCCCGTCATCAAAGAACGCAACCATGTCTTCGATGGCTTCCATGCGCCGCTTTGCGCCCACCGCGAATGCCGTGCGGTCGGCTCCTATCGTGTCAACGGTTGCAGGGTTCCACCAATAGTCCCATTCCTTGCGGCCAAGATGATATCTGGCATTGGGAAAGAGGGGATCTCCGAAGTCGTCCAGCACACCCCAGATGTGATCCGGATGAGCATGGGTGAAGATCACCTGCGTGACCTCATCCGGAGACAACCCGACGGCGTCCAGAGTTTCCGGAAGTTTGCCAGCGGTTTGCATGAAGTCTGGCCCGGCCCCGACGTCGAACAGTATGGTATTCTGGTCATCGCGGTAGAGCACGATGTTGCACTCGGGCTCGTAACTGGTCAGATTTGCCTGATAGCGGTTCAGAAGTTCTGTCAGCTCTGCCTCGGGCATTGCCCCAAAGACCATTTCGGGCGGCAATGACAGATACCCATCTGCCAAAGTTGATATCCTTGCCGATTGGCCAAGTGTCATTTCCGCAACCGCAAAGCTGGGTCGCAGGCAGAGCGCCGCCAGACATGCGCCTTGGGACAGGAAGTTCCGCCGGGAGAAATTTGGGTCTTTGCTCATACAAAATCAATAAGATGAATGTTTATATTTGTAAATGATGAATGGCACGGGCGGCACATTCTCTCTGGGGCTTTTCACCACTTGCGTTGGAACGTTCGCAGCAAGGTGTCGCATATCTGGCCCTTCCCAAAGTACCTTTGACACGTCTTGGCGAAACAGGTTCAGTAAGGACTATCTGGAGCGGCGGTGAAAACCTGAGCATCGCGGCGCAGGACGTCTTGTTGCAGGTGCAGGGCACCCGCCACGACTTGCCGGAGATTTCAACGCCAAATGACCCACCAATTCACTTTAGTTGTGACGTCACCCAGCCAGTGCATGCGGCAGGTGTTCAACCAGTGCCCGTTGCACGACCGCAAATCTTGGCGTGTGTGCGATTTCCTCTAGCGTTGCGACCCAAAGTGGAACCTCGATTCGGGGATCAATGTCGTTCAACCTATGAAGCCGGGGATCAGCGTCGCCTATAAACGCAGGTAAAAAAGCTCTCCCCACACCGGATGCAACCATCTGCTGAAGCACCAGAAAACTGTCTGCTCCGTTTGTCATGTCATCGGCACGAACATGTTCAGCCAACCATTTGGCCGGGAGTGAACGGCTGAGGGCCCCATCAAGCCGCATCCATCTTTGGTTATGGGTACCGTCACTATAAACCCCGAAGCGCAACGTTCCTGCGCGCTCTCCGGTCAACCCTTCACCTAGTTGAACCGAAGGGCGGACAACGATATCCGCAGTTAACCTGGTCAGATCATGGTGGCTGTTACCGCTGAGGATCGTCAGTTCGAGGCTGGGATAGAGGGCGGAAATTGAGTTTAGTATCTGTGGCAGGATAAACTGGCAAAGGCTGTCCGTGGACGCGATACGCACATGACCCGTAGGCGAACGATTTGCGCCCACAACGGCGCGTTCGACCGAAAGCACGGCCTCTTCAACGCTTTCCATTGCGGACAGAATTTTTCTGGCTTCGGGAAGAACCGTATACCCTGACGGGTCTTTCCGAAAAACAACACAGCCATATCGGTGTTCGAAGGCGGCAACTCTGCGCAGGACGGTTGCATGTGCAACGCCCAGGGCTGTCGCCGCCGCATTCAACGAGCCGTGTTTGCTGACGGCTAGGGCATATCGAATATCGTCCCAATTGTCGTTGTTCATAAATGAACAAGTGAGGCCGAATAACAAACAATTACAAGAAAAATCGTTCAAGCTATCATATGGCACATTAAACAGGGAGCCACACCATGATGAAGAAGTCTTCGATCTTTGCGGCAGGTCTTTTGTCCTTGGCCGTAGTTGGAACTGCAATTGCTCAGGATAGCGAAAACCCGGCTGTAAAAGCGCGGACTTCGATTATGCAGCTTTACGCTTTCAACCTTGGAACGCTGGGCGCCATGGCCAAGGGAGAGGCAGAATATGATGCCGAAGCGGCTACACGGGCCGCAAATAATATTGTTGTCGTGTCGCAGATCGACCAGTCTGCGATGTGGCCAGCCGGATCGGATAATGTGTCAGACCCGTCTACCCGTGCCTTGCCTGCAATTTGGGAAAACTTCGCAGATGTTGGGGCCAAAGGGCAGGCACTGGCCGACGCCGCTGTTGCGATGCAGGCTGCGGCAGGTCAGGATGTTGAAGCCCTGAAAGGGGCGATGGGTCAGCTTGGCGGAACCTGCTCTGCCTGTCACAAAGCTTACAGAGCACCGGAAAATTAAAGGAGAATTGATCAGTGCGGCGCATTCTACTTTTCGCCGTTCTGGTCATGCTTATGGTCGGGTTGGCCGGTTTGCTGTTGACCCGGCCGCAAAGGGTTGATCCAGCCCGGTTGGCCGGTCTGACCCCCGACGTGACCAGAGGGGCGTCTGTCTTCTATTCAGCAGGATGCGCCTCATGCCACTCGGCCCCGGATGCCAGCGAGGAAGGAAAGCTTATTCTTTCCGGCGGGCGGCGGTTCGAAACGGATTTTGGTACGTTTGTAGCTCCAAACATCTCCAGTGATCCGGACGCCGGAATTGGAACATGGTCCGCGCTGGATCTGGCCAATGCCCTTAAACACGGAACAGGCCCCAAGGGACAGCATTATTACCCGGCCTTCCCCTATACGTCTTATGCCAAGATGACGGTCGAGGATGTTGCGGCGCTTCATGCGTTTTTGAACACCCTGCCTGCGTCTGACGCGGCAAATATCCCGCATGACATTGGGTTCCCTTTCAATATCCGGCGCGGGCTGGGGTTGTGGAAACTTCTGTTTTCAGACTCGGGCTGGGTGGTTGAAGGTGATCTGACCGACCAGCAAATCCGAGGCCGGTATTTGGTGGAAGCTTTGGGGCACTGCGCAGAATGCCATACACCACGAAACGGACTGGGAGGGTTGAAGCGGGGTCTATGGCTGACCGGAGCGCCAAATCCGAATGGAAAGGGGCGCATCCCCGGTTTGACCACCGCCCAGCTTGACTGGTCCGAGGCTGACATCGCTGAATATCTGAAATCCGGTTTCACACCGGATTATGACAGCGCTGGTGGCGAAATGGTCGAAGTCATCGAGAACACCTCGAAACTAAGCGATGAAGACCGATTGGCCATTGCTGCTTACCTGAAATCCGTTCCCGTTCAGTGAATTGACTAATGGTTGCAGAAACTCAGGATTTTGTCAGCGCAGGTCTTATGACGCTGGTTCAAACCAGCACGTCTACGTTGCTCAGATCTCTGGCAATGCGGATCAGCGGGCATTGTTTTCCTATGGTTAAGCGCCCCGCGTCGGATAATCCCATTACTTCGGCGGGTATACGCGTCGCGGATGCCAATGCGACTTCCAGCGGCACTTCGGCTTGCGTGGTCAGAACACGCAGCGCTGTGGTCAAATCTAGATCAGCCCCTGCCAAAGTACCATCGGCCAGTGTCAAACGCCCGTCTTTGCGGGAAATGCGGCGGCCTTCCAGTTCGAACATGCGCTGGTCCGTGCCAGCCGGCGCCATCGCATCGCTGACCAGAAATATCCGGCCTGGGCCCCGCTTGGCGGCCCAGGCTGTGCGCATGGCTTCAGGGTGAACGTGAATACCGTCGGCGATTAGCCCGGCGTTTAATCGACCCGCGGCCAGAACCGCCCCGACAAGCCCGGGAGATCGATTGCCCAGTTGACTCATGGCGTTGAACAGATGCGTGACGCAGGACGCACCGGCCTCGGCATAAGACAGGCAGGTATCATAATCCGCATCACTGTGGCCCAGCGAAACAACGGCACCTGCTGAGACCAGCGCTTTCACCTGCGCAATTGACACGTTTTCTGGCGCAACCGTCAGCATCAATGCGG
The DNA here is from genome assembly GCF_056535125.1 of Ruegeria sp. O4. NCBI lineage: Bacteria > Pseudomonadati > Pseudomonadota > Alphaproteobacteria > Rhodobacterales > Roseobacteraceae > Ruegeria > Ruegeria sp. O4. The sequence goes on from NZ_JBQERO010000007.1 coordinate 139,238, forward strand.
GTAGCGCTTGTGCTGCCGCGACAAGCGTTGTCAGGTCCTCGTCATCCATGGGGCGGATCAGGGCTGCATCATGGGCACCTTTCCGAGCCACCGAAAGATGTGGTCCCTCAAGATGCAGGCCAGCGATCCCCGCAATACCCGCAGCTACCGCCGCCTTGGCCGCTTCGATGGCGGCGCGGGTCTTGGCTGCGGTATCCGTGATCAGGGTGGGAAGGATCGAGGTTGCCCCAAGCGTCCGGTGCGCCTTGGCGATGCGTGCCAGTGTATCGACAGACGGGGCGGCGTTGAACATCACTCCGCCACCGCCATTCACTTGCAGGTCAACATAGCCGGGGGCCAGAATATCGCCTTGCAGATCGACAAGCTTGCCAGCGCTTGTCTTCACGTCAACGCCAATATCGGTGATGCGGCCAGCCTCCAGCCGCAGCGCGGCACCGTCATGCAAACTGGTGCCGTCATAAACAAGCCCGCCGTGGTAGATGGTCGCCTGGCCGCTCATACCGTTTCCGTCACTTTCCGCAGGTGACGTGGCGCATCCGGGTTGATCCCGCGCTGTACTGCGACCTGCTCGACCATTGAATAAAAGGACACGATAGCTGCCACCGGGTCCGTCAGCCAATGATCCGTGCGGACATGAGGCAGCACCTCGGCCTTTGTGACCATTGGGCTGGTGGCAAATACCTGTGCCCCTTTGGCCGCGAGCGTGTCGGCAACCTCGGCCAACAGCGGCTCTGCGGGATCATTGGCGGCAAAGGCAATAACCGGAAATCCGCCTTCCACGATCGAGACAGGGCCATGCAGCACCTCGGCCGAGGAATAACTTTCGGCATGGATCTGGCAGGTTTCCTTGAATTTTAGCGCGGCCTCGTTCGAGATCGCTACGCTTGGTCCGCGACCAAGCGTATAAAGCGAGCTTTGGGTGACGGCAGCCGCCGCTTTGCCCCAGTCACACCGTGTGGCGGCATCAAGGTGCTTTGGCAGGCCACGCAGCGCAGCCAGAAGATCTTTGTCGCCTTTCAGTTCCGCCAGTAGCCAAAGCCCGGCAACCAGCGAGGTCACGAATGTCTTTGTCGCCGCTACACTAAGCTCGGGGCCTGCGTGCAGCGGCAAAGCCGCCTCAGCCGCCAGTGCAAGGGGGGAAGATGGGTCATTTGTGATTGCTACGGTGCTGGCCCCGGCCTTTCGGGCATTTTTCGTAAGCTGCACGATATCCGGGCTTTTTCCTGATTGTGAAACAGAAAGGCAAAGCGCCCCGGCCACATGCAGGTCAGCGCCATACACTGACGCGACCGATGGGCCGACGGATGCCATAGGCAAGCCAAGAAGCAATTCGCTTGCGTATTTCAGAAAAGTACAGGCGTGGTCGGAAGAGCCGCGCGCCGCCGAAATCATGAACTTCAGCCCGCCGTTCCGGGCGACGTCCGCGGCTGTGCTCAGGGCATCTCCGCCATTGCTGAGCAATCGCTCGACGGCAACAGGGATCTCTTCGATTTCCTGACGCATCAGGGTCGTTTTCGGGGTCATCGGGGCAGCCTTTCCATCAGAATCGCAGATCATGGAGTAAGTCGCAGCTCAGCCACAAAGTCATAGGCATCGCCGCGATAGTTGGATTTTGTGAACTCGGCGACGCGCCCGCCTTCCAGATGGGAAATCCGCTGGATGCTTAACCCCGCCGCGCCTTCGGCGACACCAAGCAGAGCTGCATCTTCAGCCTCTAGATTAACGGCGGAAATCTTCTGGATGGCGCGAACAGGTCGGCAGCCGTTTTCTTCCAGAAGATCATAGAGTGAGTCGCGCACGGCAAGCGGGTTTGGCAGAATGTCCAATGGCAAAGAGGCACGTTCGACTGCCATGGGACGCCCGCCAGCCTCTCGCAGGCGGCAAATGCGCGCCACCTGTCCGTCAGCGGGCAGCTCGAGCACCGCCGTTTCCTCGGGTGATGGTAGAAAAACGCCCCGTTCCAACCACTTGGAGGTTGATTCCATACCGCGCAGGCGCATGTCCTCACTGAAAGACGTCAGATGCGAAAGCGATTGTTCCAATTTCGGCGCGGCGTTCCGTACGAAAGACCCGGAACCCTGCCGCTGTACGATTGCGCCCTGTTTCACCAGTTCCTGAATGGCCTTGCGCACGGTGACCCTGGACAGGCCGGTGATCTCGGCGATCTCGCGCTCGGGCGGTAATGAGGAATTCGGGGGAAGGACTCCAGCGTCGATGCCTTCTTCCAGCCGCTGGCGCAGCCGGACATAGCGCGGCCCGCCACCGTTCTCGAGCCAGTCGTCAGAAGCCAGAAAAGATGCTGCGTTCATGCCGAATGCTCCACTTGGAAAGCCCGGGCCAACGCGATGGCCCCGTCGATAGGCGCACCTTTGGGCTCTGTTACTGCGCCACGCGCACGATCCGGCAGATACGCCTCATAGTGAGGGCCAATACCCCCGGTCAGGCATAATGGCATGGCCGGGGTCCAGCCCATTGCTTCCAGTGCTTGCAAAAGATGCGCAGCACCTTCGTGCATAAGCGAAACCGCCCGCTCATCCCCTGACCTCGCCGCCGCTGTCACCTGTCGCGCAATTTGGCCGAATTCATGAGGTTGGGCCGCAGCCGCGAAAGCGACAATGCCGCTTGTACTGCCAAATGCGTTCAGCAAGGCCTCGGTCAGGTTGGAAATTGAGACCAGCCCGTCCCATGCATCCAGCGTAACGGAAAGCGCTCTGCGCCCAATCCACTGAGCAGAAGCCTCATCCCCCAGCACAGAGCCCCAGCCACCGGCAAAGCGTCGGCCGGCTTGCGATTGCAGGGCCAGAAACGAACCCGTCCCGCAATGGGCGATTGCACCATCGGTTGCCTGATGCGCACCCGCCAGCGCAGGGTGACGATCATCCTCGACCAGTATCCTGTCCAACGGCAAATCCGCGGCTACTCGCTGGGCGATCTGTTCGCCGGTAACACCGGCCAGTCCAAAATACGCCGGTACCGGTCTCAGGGTGTCGGGCTGAACATTGAGCTTGGTTGCAAGCATCTTCAGGCCGTCTTTCAGCCGCACAATCGCGCCGTCATAATCGCTGGCGACGTTGGCGGGGCCAACCTCGACCACCAGCCGCTGCTCCCCATCGTCATAGGCGATCCGACAGGTTGTTCCGCCGCCGTCTGCTGCGATGATTGGATTGTTTTTCGACCTAAGCATGATGATACCTATATAATGCCTATGCTGAAATGTAAATGCCAAAGTAAATCCAATAAGGGCAGAAAGATCGAAAATACATTGAAAAATAAGGCCAATAGCGGCTGAAAAAAAATTAGTGGACAAATGGTATTGTATAGGTATGCTTTCTGGCAACGAGGAGAAACACGTGCTGCCACACATCACAGAACAACTCCACCCGGACGCATACGATTTGGGCAACCGACCGCTGGAAGAGGCGGCGCTGACCCTGTCCAGGGGTCAGCAGGAAGCGGCCGGTGCCCCACAGGGCGCCCTGCGTGCGATTTGCGACGGTGCCGACGCCATGGCCCGCAGTCTGGCATCAGGTGGTTCATTGTATTACGCGGCGGCGGGGTCTTCGGGGCTGATGGCTGCGGCTGATGCAATGGAACTGGGCGGTACTTTCGGCATTGATGAAAACCAAGTCCATATCCTGATGGCCGGAGGGTTGCCGCAATCCGCGCATATGCCCGGTGGAACCGAGGACGATACCGATGGGCTGATCGACGGGCTGGCCGTGCTTACGTGCAACGATACGGTCATTGCTGTCTCTGCCAGTGGCACCACCCCCTATACACTTGAGGCCGCGCGACTTGCGCGTGCCGCGGGTGCCAGCACGATCGGGATAGCCAACAACCCGGGCAGCCCGCTGTTGGCGCAATGCGATCACGCGATTCTGCTTGCCACCCCGCCTGAACTGATTTCAGGCTCAACCCGAATGGGCGCCGGTACAGCCCAGAAAATCGCGCTGAACATGCTGTCCAGCCTTATGGCAATCAAGTTGGGTCATGTTCACGAGGGCATGATGGTCAACCTGCGAGCAGACAACGCAAAGCTGCGGGCGCGTGCGACCGGCATCGTCGCCCGGATCGCCGGAGTTGATGCAGGCACCGCCCAAAACGCCTTGGCTGAAGCGCAAGGAGACACCAAATCCGCCATTCTCATCGCCGCTCGCGGCGTTTCACTGGCGGCAGCCAATGCGCGCCTGAAAGAAGCGGGCGGAGTTCTGAGCGCGGCACTGACACCTGATAAATAACTGCAAACCAAATGGGAGAGTACAATGAAACGTAATAGCCTGAAACTGGCCTTGCTTGGTGGGACGCTGTTAGCCTCTGCCGCCTATGCCGAGGACGTCACCCTGACTATCGAAAGCTGGCGTAACGATGACCTGACACTGTGGCAGGACCAGATCATCCCGGCCTTTGAAGCAAAGCATCCTGGCATCAAAGTCCAGTTCACGCCGTCTGCCCCGGCAGAATACAACGCGGTTTTGAACTCGAAACTTGATGCGGGGTCTGCCGGTGACCTGATTACCTGCCGCCCCTTCGATGCTTCGCTGGCGCTTTATGAGGCCGGTCACCTGACCGATCTGTCCTCGGTCGAGGCGATGAACAACTTCTCGGACGTTGCAAAGTCTGCCTGGCAGACGGATGACGGTTCGGCCAGCTTCTGCGTGCCGATGGCATCGGTTATTCACGGCTTCATCTACAACAAGGACGCTTTTGCCGAGTTGGGCCTCGAAGTGCCGACCACAGAAGACGAGTTCTTTGCCGCTTTGGACAAGATCAAGGAAGACGGCACTTACATCCCAATGGCAATGGGTACCAACGACCAGTGGGAAGCTGCCACGATGGGCTACAACAACATCGGGCCGAACTACTGGAAGGGTGAAGAAGGTCGTCAGGCGTTGATCGCAGGCGAACAGAAGCTGACCGATGAAGCCTGGACAGCCCCTTATGCGACGCTGGCCCGTTGGGGTGCGTATCTGGGTGATGGGTACGAAGCACAGACCTATCCCGACAGCCAGAACATCTTCACTTTGGGCCGCGCAGCCATCTATCCTGCGGGATCATGGGAGATTTCCGGCTTCAACGCACAAGCCGATTTCGAAATGGGCGCTTTCAAGCCGCCGGTTCAGAACGCAGGTGACACCTGCTATATCTCGGACCACACGGATATTGGCATCGGCATGAACGCGGCCACAAAGAATCCTGAAGCCGCTGAAACATTCCTGACCTGGGTCGCAAGCCCCGAGTTTGCTGAAATCTTCGGCAACGCTCTGCCCGGCTTCTTCCCGCTGTCGAGCACTCCGGTCGAGTTGCAGGACCCGCTGGCCAAGGAAATCGTCGGTTGGCGTGAAGAATGTGAATCGACCATCCGCTCGACTTATCAAATCCTGTCCCGCGGCACACCAAACCTCGAGAACGAGACCTGGGGCGCATCCGTTGCCGCGATCAAAGGTGCCAAGTCGCCTGAAGAGCTGGGTGCAGAACTACAGGCGGGCCTCGCCTCGTGGTACGCACCACATCAGTAAGCTGAACCATACCCGGGCAGCATGAGTTGCCCGGGTACGCCCGGCATTCCATTGAAAGCGCTCCCCATGACCCGCCCCCGCATCCGCTGGCATATCGTCGTGTTTCTGGCACCAGCCGTGCTTGTCTACACAGCGGTGATGATCTTTCCCCTGTTCAACACGCTCCGTCTGGCCCTTTACTCTGAGGTCGACCAGAGCCGCGTTTTTGTTGGACTGCAGAACTTTCAAACGCTGTTTTTCGATCCGATCTGGTCGGAACAGTTCTGGAATGCGCTGGGCAACAATTTCTGGTTCTTTCTGATCCATATGCTGGTGCAGAACCCCATCGGCATCGCGCTGGCCGCGCTTCTCAGTCATCCGCGCCTGCGATTTGCGGTGCTCTATCGGTCGGCGATCTTCATTCCGACAATCCTCAGTTTTGTGATTGTCGGGTTTGCATGGAAACTGATCTTGTCGCCCATCTGGGGCATCGCGCCTTCGATGCTGGACGCGGTTGGGTTGAAATCCCTCTTTGCCCCGTGGTTGGGGAAGGAGGAATATGCCCTGACCACACTGGCGTTGATTTCGGTCTGGCAGTTCGTTGGCATCCCGATGATGTTGATCTACGCGGCCTTGCTGTCGATTCCCGAGGAAATCCTGGAAGCCGGGGAAGTGGATGGCATCACCGGTACAAGTGCCTTTTGGAAAATCAAGCTGCCGCTGATCCTGCCCTCGATCGGGATCATCTCAATTCTGACATTTGTCGGCAATTTCAACGCCTTCGATCTGATCTATGCTGCACAGGGCGCTCTGGCGGGGCCTGACTTCTCGACCGATATTCTTGGCACCTTCATGTATCGCACATTCTTTGGCTTCCAGCTGCAATTGGGTGATCCGCATATGGGTTCGGCCATCGCTGGTGCGATGTTTGCAATCATCCTGCTGGGTGTCTGTGTCTACCTTTTCGGCATCCAGACCCGGATGCGCCGGTACCAGCTGTAAGGAGCAGATGACATGAACAAGGCCCGCTCCAACCCGCTAAACACCTTCGCGATGCATGGTGCACTGATCTTCTATACGCTGATCGCACTGTTTCCGGTTTTCGTGATCCTGATCAACAGCTTCAAGACCCGCAAGGCGATCTTTCGCGAACCGCTGGCGCTGCCCGATGCCGACAGTTTTTCGATGATCGGGTATCAGACAGTGATGAAACAGGGGGATTTCTTCCTTTATTTCCAAAACTCTCTGATTGTGACCGTTGCATCCCTGACTTTGGTCCTGCTGTTTGGCGCAATGGCGGCTTATGCGCTGAGTGAGTACCGGTTCAAGGGCAACATGCTTATGGGTCTGTACCTGGCGCTTGGAATCATGATCCCGATCCGCATCGGCACTGTGGCCATCCTGGAAATGATGGTGGCGACCGGGCTGGTGAACACCCTGTGGGCGCTGATCCTTGTCTATACGGCGCAGGGCCTGCCCTTGGCGGTGTTCATCCTCAGCGAGTTCATGAAACAGGTGAGTGACGACCTCAAGAATGCGGGCCGCATTGACGGGCTAAGCGAATACACAATCTTCTTTCGGCTTGTGTTGCCGCTGGTGCGTCCGGCAATGGCAACGGTTGCCGTGTTCAACATGATCCCGATCTGGAACGATCTATGGTTCCCGCTGATCCTCGCCCCTGCGGAAGAGACCAAGACACTGACGCTGGGCAGCCAGGTCTTCATCGGTCAGTTTGTGACAGACTGGAATGCGGTCTTGTCAGCCCTTTCAATGGCGATCCTGCCGGTGCTGATCCTCTATGTGATCTTCTCGCGACAGCTTATCCGCGGCATCACGTCAGGAGCGGTGAAATGACCCGCGTCCTGATCGCAGGCCTTGGAAATATGGGGCTGAGCCATGCGCTGGCACATCACCACCACCCGGACGCACAGATTGTCGGGCTGGTGAACCGATCCGGCCGCGTGGATCACCCTGATCTGACGCGCTATTCGGTGTATTCAAGTTTTGAAGCCGCTCTGACCGAAACCAAACCGGATCTGGTTGTGGTTGCGACCTATTCGGACAGTCACGCGGATTACGCCTGCGCCGCGATGGAGGCGGGTGCGCATGTGTTTGTCGAAAAACCGCTCGCCACCAACGTTGCCGATGCGCGGCGTGTGGTCGAAACAGCGGCGCGTCTGAACCGTAAGCTGGTCGTGGGCTACATCCTGCGCCACCACCCATCCTGGATGCGTCTGATCGCCGAGGCTCGCACTCTGGGTGGCCCCTATGTGTTCCGTCTGAACCTGAATCAACAATCCTCGGGCCCTGAGTGGGAGACGCACAAGGCCCTGATGCAGACCACGTCGCCCATCGTGGATTGCGGTGTGCATTATGTCGATGTGATGTGCCAGATCACCGATGCAAACCCCCTTCGCGTTCATGGCATGGGTCTGCGCCTGTCGGATGAAATCGCGCCTGACATGTACAATTACGGCCAGTTTCAGGTCGTGTTCGACGACGGTTCGGTCGGGTGGTACGAGGCTGGTTGGGGTCCGATGATGTCCGAAACCGCGTTTTTCGTGAAGGACATCGTGTCACCCAACGGGTCTGTTTCGATCACCGACGGAAACAAGGGCGCGTCAGCGGACATCGATGGTCACACCAAGGTTGGTGGCCTTCTGGTTCACACGCCGCAGGGCGACAGGATTATCGACATGCCTGATGAGCCCGGCCATCAGGAACTGTGCGATGCTGAACAAGCCTATATGCTGCGCGCCATCGCCGAGGATATCGACCTGACCCGCCATATGTCCGACGCCGTACAATCCCTTGCCATCTGCCTGGCCGCTGATCAAAGCATCCGCACTGGCCAACCCGTTTCTCTTGAGGAGACCCGCCAATGACCGCCCTTTCACTGAAAAACATTCACAAATCCTTTGGCAATGTAGAGGTCCTGAAGGACATCAATCTTGAGGTTGAGGACGGCGAGTTTGTGGTTTTTGTCGGCCCCTCCGGATGCGGCAAGTCCACTCTTCTGCGCGTTATTGCAGGGCTTGAAGATGCCACATCGGGTGAGATCAGAATTGCTGGCGAGCAGGTCAATCTGACCCCGCCCTCGAAACGTGGCATCGCCATGGTGTTCCAGAGCTACGCGCTTTATCCGCACCTGAATGTACGCGGCAACCTAACCCTTGCCCTGAAACAGGAACGCCAGCCGAAAGCCGTGATCGACGAGCGGGTCGCGGAGGCGAGCCGGATGCTGGGGTTGGAGCCCTATCTTGACCGCTACCCATCCGAACTGTCGGGGGGGCAGCGCCAGCGTGTTGCCATCGGTCGCGCCATCGTGCGCCAACCCAAGCTGTTCCTGTTCGACGAACCGCTCTCCAATCTTGATGCTGCTTTGCGCATGAACACCCGGATCGAGATCGCAAATCTGCACAGGCAACTCTCGGCCTCGATGATTTATGTCACGCACGATCAGACAGAAGCGATGACATTGGCCGACAAGATAGTGGTGCTGCGCGACGGACGGGTGGAACAGGTCGGCAGCCCGATGGAGCTGTACAACAACCCAGCAAACCGCTTTGTCGCGGGCTTTCTTGGTTCACCGTCCATGAATTTTCTGCCTGCGGACAACCTGACCCCGGGCGATGCGCGCGAACTGGGGCTGCGCCCGGAGGACATCCGCCTGGAAAGCGGCGGACCGATCGCCGGCACCGTTTCGCATGTTGAGCAGTTGGGCGGTGATACCAATGTCATTCTGCAAACCAGCAATGTGCCAATCACGGTCCGATTGTTTGGCCAGCACGCAATTGCCCCAGGTGACGATGTACAATTCGGATTTGATCCCAACCGTGCATATTACTTCGGGAATGACGGACAGAGATTACAGTAACGATAATTTTCAGCCCGTCTTGCATCAGTTTGTTCCGGTGTGAGCGTGACCCAAAGAGGGCAAGCGCCGGAAAACGTGACTGGTTAACCAAGATTGTGGCGTGTGAACATAAATTGCCCGGATGGTAGGTTCGACCGGAAGTCAGCGGCACGACCGGGCAGCGCCCTGTAGAACTGACGCAAGCCGGGCTCGATGTCTTCAGCCAGATTTTCGCACTGTAGGCACAAGGTCTTGACCAAGCTGTTTGGATGTCGATTTGTGATCGCCAAAATCAGCTCCGCATGTGCAGCCCTGAGATCCTGGAATGCCGCTGTTTGCAACAGGGCCTGATCGCCCACCAAAACAAAGACGGGTTCCGGGTTGGCTTTGCCTTTCAGATCAACATGCCCGGCCTCTAACATGGCCAGATCCCCCTGCGTGATTTCATGGACACCGTTTGAAACGACGATGTCATAGTCGACCGTTCGGCAGCATTGTTCGATCCGCGCTGAGACATTCACGACGTCGCCGATGACCGTATAGTTGAACCGTTTCTGCGAGCCGATATTGCCGACGCAGGCCTGCCCGGTGGCAAGCCCCGTTGCCAGCGCGATAGGGGGGCGGTTTCGCATGATGTCGGATGCATTGAACTCTGTCAAAGCGCGCCGCATTTTCAGTGCAGCAAGTGCTGCCCGGCACGGGTGGTCAGCGACAGGCAAAGGCGCATTCCAGAACGCCATAACGGCGTCGCCGATAAACTTGTCGATGGTTCCCCGTTCCGCCAGTATCTGGTCACCGATACTGGAAAAAAGCGCATTCAGCAGCGAGACCAGTTCGGTGGCAGATGCGGATTCAGACAGAGGTGTAAAACCCCGGATGTCGGAAAACATCACTGTGATATCCTGCGTCTCGCCTCCCAATTGTAGCTGATGCCCAGTGGCTTCCATCTCATCAAGGATTTCCGGGGCGACGTAATGAGAAAAGACTTTCCGGATTTTGCGCTTTTCCCGTTCGCTGGACAGGAAAAGATACCCTGCCAGCAGCCCGAAATTGGCCATGCCACCGATAAGCGGAAATGTGGCGTCGAACAAAACCGACTGGTTTTGAAAGACCAGCCAACTCAATATCAGAACGGCGGCAGCGGCGACACCGCCTGCAATGAAAGATGCAACCGCACCAAAACTGGACATGACGGCAATCACGACAAGCCCGAGAAAGGCGAAGGCAAGCATTTCCTGCGCTGCGGTCACGTCCGAACGGCTTAGCATTTCGTTGGTCAGGACCTGTTCCAGCACCTGAGCATGAATTGAAACGCCGGGAACGCTCTCTCCAAGCGCTGTCTGATGCATATCGAATAAACCGGCGGCCGACGTTCCGATCAGGATGATCCGCCCCTCAACTTCCGCCCGAACATCCGCATCATCCGAGCTTTTGAGGATATCGCTGGCCGAGATGTACAGTTCGGGCGCATCCCGCCGGTATCTCAGCCAAATCTCGCCGTTTTCTGTCGTTGGTATACGGTATCCCCCGACCTCAACCGCCAACATGATGCCTGTTTCGTCCTGCGCACCTTCGGCTACGATATTGGTTTCACCCAAGGCAACTCTCAGGGCTTCAATTGACAGACCCGGCAACAGCCCGTCCGGCCCGCGCCAAAGAACCGGCACACGGCGCATGATACCGGTTCCGCCGATGGGCGAGACGTTGACCCCACCAATACCCGCAGCGGTCCGGTCCAAAGGGGGCGCGATTGGCGTCCAATGAGGAACTGAAATTAGACCCGCGGCGGGATTTTCCCCGAACTCAATGATACCTGCTTTTGCAGTGATGGGGTTTCCTTCCGCCGACAATCGTGCGGCAGTCCCAAGAACGACTGGCCAATAGGCGATTTCCATCCCAAGCAAGACATCGTTATCGAGCTTCTGAGCGTGGCGTTCCACTGTGAGAACCCCTGCCAAAGACGGATCGTTCAAAAGCCGTGAGGGGGAAAACCGGTCAGGCTCAGCGAACAACATATCAAATGCGATGGCCGCAGCGCCATATTCACCCAGATTTTGAACCATCTGCGCCACCAGTGTTCGGGGCCAGGGCCATTGCCCCCAATTGGCCAGAGAGGCCTCGTCAATATCTACAACTCGTACAGGGAGTTCAGGATTGAACTCACGCGGGGATGACCTTTGCAGAACGTCGAAATAGATCAGACGGGTCATTCGCACCGGATAGGGATCCATGACCCGGATGAAACAACCCACAAGGATCAGACACAATCCGACAAGGCGGAACGCCCATTTCCCCGTCCTGGTTTTGCGCTTCTCGTCGCTCACGTCGTTCTCCGGACAAGTGAGACCATTTCCGCTTTTTCGACAACGCTACCGGAACAGCTCACTATTTGATTCTTGCTGCTCAGGACCTTCCTGACCTGGTTCCTCTCGATCAGGTTCTTCCGGTTCCGGATCAGGCTCTTCCGGTTCCGGTTCGGGTTCTTCTGGCTCCGGTTCCGGTTCTGGTTCTGGTTCTTCCAGCTCCGGTTCTGGTTCTACTTCTGGCTCTGGGTTTGACGGAGGTGCTGGCGGCGCTGCGACGCTGACTGGGCGCGGCTGGGGCGCAGTTCTGCGAAAATCGGCCCTGTCGACTTTGGCCTGCTGCACGGGCGCGCCTTCGCCAGAACATCCCTCAACCCGTACCTGCAAAGGAGGCAGAAGGCCTTCCTGCGACTGAATAAATGGGAATCCCTCTTTCAGTGCTTGATCGTACTGTGCCTGATCAGCGGGCCGCCCGACTGTTCCGCCTCCACCGGTGGCATACATGCTGCACACGCGGCCTGTGGACCTGCAAGACCCTTGTGCACTGCACATTTGAACAGTTCCGTGCAGGACAAGCATTGCGCTTTGGGTTTGTGATACGACCCACATATCGAAGGTTGTGCCACGAACTGCCATTGTCGCTGTCGGGGTCTTGATCGAATAGGCTCTTTTTCTGCTTTTGCCTGAAATGAATCGAAAGCTGCCGCCCAAGGCCTGCACGGCAAAGCTTTTGGCCTTTCGGTTGCCGCGCAGCATGGTCACATCCAAAACCATATGCGCATTGGGGCCTACGGCAATTTTGGTTTCATCCACAAATACGATCTGCACCAAACCGCTGTGGTCTGTAGAAATCGTATCGCCCGACACCACATCCATTCCTGAAATGACAGGCTGTGCGTTTCCGGCGCGAATGATCTGAGCGCCTTGTTTGGCGCTGATAACTGTTCCGATGTTGGCAAGGGCCTGCGCCGGCATGAGCGCGACAACAAATACAACCAACACAATCTTTAACCAAGCCAAACCAGAGCCCCTTCCCCCAACGGGTCTAAGTAAGCGCGAAGCGCGCCAAGCTCGATTTTTGCCCCCAGAAATGTGTTATTCTTATTCAAATACTCTAAAATGCTAGCAATATTTATGCATTATGGTGTGTATTTGTAGCAAGTTGTTTTTTGGCCCACGTTTTCTAGCTTGGGCACACACGGGTATGCGGGCGATTGTCTCCGACATGGTCAGAACGTGTGAACAACAGGCTTACACCTATGGATCTGAGAGCCGTAAGTCGAGCAAACTGGTAGGCGCTTAGCAAGTTAACTGAACAGGCCGAAGCACAGCCTTCGGTAAATTCGAGCATAGGACACGTGGCTCATCGCTATCCTTGCGATGAGCCTTGACGCTCTTGCAGCGTGTTGTTGAAGGATCAGAGGAATTGTTCGGGCAACAATGCGTCCGGCATGTTCTGGTAACACACGGGTCTCAAGAACCGCCGGATCGACAATGTGCCGACAGAAGTAGCACCGAAATTGGTCGAAGCGGGGTAGGGGCCGCCATGCACCATGCTGTCGCAGACGTCGACGCCCGTGGGAAAGCCATTGGCCAGTACACGCCCGGCCTTGCGCTCGAGGATCGGCATCAGGGAACGCGCGGTGTCCATGTCCGCATCATCCATATGCAGGGTACAGGTCAGCTGACCTTGCAGACTGTGTGCGACGGCCCGCATTTCGTCAGGCGTTTCAGCGGTCACTATTACGCCCAGCGGGCCAAAAACCTCTTCACCAAGGGTTTCGTTTGCCAGCAAGTTCACAGCATTGGTGCGATACAGGTAAGGGGACGCGGTGCGTTGATCACACATCGAGCTCAGAACCTCCTGCACATCTGCTATATTGGCGATCCTTGCCTGACCGGCTCGATAAGCGTCGGCGATGCCGTCGGTCAGCATGGTTTGCGCGGGTGTCTCTGACAGGGCGGTTCGCGCGGTCTCAGCGAAGCGGTCCGCTGCTGCACCCGCCAGCATTACGGCGACCCCGGGGTTGGTACAGAACTGGCCTGCGCCCATGGTCAGCGACCCAGCCCAGTTCTGAGCAATGTTGTCGCCCCGGTTCGTCAGCGCAGCATCGAGAATGAACATCGGGTTGACCGAGCCAAGTTCACCGAAAAACGGGATTGGTTCAGGACGCGCGGCACACAGATCGAACAGTGCCCGACCACCAGCCAATGAGCCAGTGAACCCGACAGCCCTGATCAGCGGGTGTTGCACCAAAGCGGAACCTACTGTCCGGTCACCCCCCTGAATCAGACTGAAAACACCGGGATGAATTTTGCAGCGTTCGATGGCAGAATGTATGGCCTCGGCTATGATCTCACCGGTGCCCGGATGGGCGCTGTGCCCTTTTACGACAACGGGGCACCCAGCAGCCAAGGCGGCCGCGGTGTCACCGCCTGCGGTTGAAAAGGCCAAAGGGAAATTCGAAGCACCGAATACGGCGACAGGGCCAATAGGGCGCTGGATCATTTTCAGATCCGGGCGCGGCAGCGGCGAGCGGTCTGGCAACGGGCCGTCGTGGCGCCGATCCAGATACTCACCACTCAGAATATGAGTGGCAAACAAGCGAAGTTGGCCCGATGTGCGACCCCGCTCTCCTTGCAGACGGGCCTCGGGCAGGCCGGTTTCCTGCGTGCCGATTTCAGTAATTGCCTCGGCGCGGGCTTCGATCTCATCCGCGATGGTATTCAGAAATGCCGCTCGGTCTTCCCGGGTCGAAAAACCATAGCTCCAGAACGCTTCTTCGGCAGCTTTTGCAGCCGCATCAACATCCTGAAAGCGCCCCACCGAAAAACGGTGCGACGGTCCAAAAGCGGGCTGTGACTGAAAAAACGTGTCACCTGAAAGCCAATTTCCAGCGATGAGGTGCTTGCCATGGGGGGAGCAGGTCATGAAGGTTCCATATTTCCGATTCTATGTTAATGGATAATGTATCCAATTATGAGGGGCAATCAAGCGCCCTGTTAGGTCTCCTCCATGGCGCGTTTTGCTACGATCATTTCCAGCAACTGTTCCTTTGTTCGTCGGATGTGCCGCATCAGCATGTCACAGGCTTCGTCAACGTTCCCTGTTTGCGCCAGTTTCAACAGTTCTCGATGCTCTTTTTTCGCCGGTTCCCGCTGTTTCATCACGCTCAGATGCATTCGGACATAGCGGTCAGATTGCAGATTGACGCGATCCAGCAATTCATTTGTCAGTTTCCTCTGTGACGCCGCGTAGAGGGCGGAGTGATATTGATAGTTCAGGATCCCCCACTTCCCGACGTCATTCTCGTCATAAGACGCTTCCATCTGTGTCAATATCTCGTTGCATCGTGCGAAGTCGGCAGATGTCATCTGCGGAATGGCTCTGCGGAAAAGATCGACTTCAATAAGCATTCGAAGGTCGAATATTTCTCCGATTTCGTTCAGCGAGTGTTTGGTGACTGATCCGCCCCGATTATTGGCCCATTGAATCAGACCTTCAGCGTTCAGACGCTTTAGGGCTTCGCGGATGGGCATCCGCGATACGTCGTATTCCTCAGCCAGAGCTTCCTGGCGAATAGCTTCACCTTCGGCAAGTTCACCGTTCAGAATACGTTCACGAAGATCGTTCGCGATGACATCTGGTAGGCTTTGCTTGGTTATCGCGCGCTTTCCTGCCATATCTTTCCTGCCACTTGTTTGGGTACAGCTACCGGTTACCGGCGTTATTCCAAGTTAAGCCGCGACTCGGCCACCCAGAAAGCTGATTAAGGACACTCCGTTTGATAATGCATCCAATATCCATGTTGATTCAACCCTGCTGAGACAACACGGTAAGACCAAGAGCGAATGGAACCTTCTGTAACTGCCTGTCCCTGAGAGTGGGCACGGCCAATGCACTGTTTAGTCAGACACCCCAGGTGTCCGACAAGCGATACCCGCCAGGCCAGGGGTCATCCGGGTCAAGCATGTGTTGGTGAATGCCGGTGATCCAGCCGCGCCCACTGATTTCGGGGACAATCGCGGCACGGCCCGCCACTTCGGTGGTATCGACAATCCGACCGGTGAACCGTGATCCGATGATCGAGACTGCCTCGAATGTCTGACCCGGCGACATCAACCCTTTTGCAGCCATCAGCGCCATGCGTGCGGAAACCGCTGTACCCGTAGGCGACCGATCAACCTTGCCGGGCTGGATCGCCACGGCAGATTTTCCGGTCAATCCGGTTTTGGTCTGGCTCAGCGGGCCGCAGAAAGCACAGAATGAGATATGGTCCCAATCCGGGTTTTCAGGATGCGAAAACCCAAGCTGTTCATTGGCTGCATTGGTAATCTTCACCCCCAATCGGGCAATGTCACGGGCCTCATGTTCGACAATTTCGAATCCCAATGCCTTTGCATCGACCACGACAAAACTGTCACCCCCATAAGCAGTATCAACCATGATCGTATCCAATCCGGGCACCTCAAGCGGGACGGACAGTTTGTCGGCAAAGCTGGGCAGGTTCTGCACGAAAATGCGTTGCGCTTTGCCACCGCTGCATTCTGCCCGGACATGAACCAGCCCGCCCGGGGCCTCAAGCACCATATGAGTTTCGGGTTCCTGCATCGGAATGATCCCGCCATCCAGCAATACGGTTGAAACACAGATTGAGTTCGAACCTGACATCGGCGGTGTGTCTTCGGGTTCCATAATGATAAAGGCCGCGTCGGCCTTGGGGTGTTTCGGGGGCACCAGAAGATTGACATGACGGAAAACACCGCCCCGAGGTTCGTTCAGAACGAAGTTGCGCAGCGTCTGGTCGCCCGCGACAAAGCTGCGCTGTTCCCACAAGGTGTCGCCTGGTGGCGGGGCAACGCCCCCAACGATAACATCCCCGACTTCACCTTCTGCGTGGGCTGAAATGACATGAACGGTTTTGCTGCTCCGCATCGGATCTCTCAATATTGTGCGACAGGCTCGCCCAGAGCGTCGAAAATCGGTGTAACACCCAGACCCGGACGGGCGGGTGCGGTCATCCGGCCGTTGACACGCTTTGGCGCACCCTCGGCAATGTCCACGGTGCCGTAAGAGTTGAAATCCGTGGCAGAGAATGTGAACTCGGACGGCGTTGAACGGGCCAGATGTGCAATGGCTGCGGTGGTGATGTCACCACCCCAGGTGTCTTCGATCGTCATGGGGATGCCGTGCGCCACGCACAGGTCCCGCATAAGATGGGCTTTGGTCAACCCTCCGACTTTCGAGATCTTCAGGTTGATCACATCCATCGCGTCTTCGGCAATGCCGCGGACCAGCGTGTTGGGAGTGTCGATCACCTCGTCCATCACGAAAGGCAACGCGGTGCGGCGGCGGATCGACACGCATTCCTCATAGGTCAGGCAAGGCTGTTCCACATAGACATCCAGACCCGAAATCGCGCCCACCACGCGTGCGGCCTCGTGCCGGGTCCAGCCGGTATTGGCGTCTGCTACAAGCAGGTCCGTCTTTTTCAGAACGGCGCGGGTGGCGTGGATACGGTCGATGTCGTCATTGGCCTCGCCACCCACCTTGAGCTGAAACTTGGTGTAGCCTTCGGCAGCATAGCCTTCGATCTTTTTGGCCATGATCTCGGGAGCTTCCTGACTGATCGCGCGATAAAGCACCACATCATCCTGCGCAGCGCCCCCCAGCAATGTGTAAAGCGGCTGGTCCGTGGCCTTGCCCAGCAGATCCCAGCAGGCAATATCCACCGGAGCCTTAGCATAGGGATGACCCCGCAAGGCCGCATCCATCGTACGGTTGATCTGACCGATATTCAGTGGGTCCTGCCCGATCAAATGCGGGGCCAGCTCTGCCAGCCCGGCCCGGACGCCGAGCGCAAAAGACGGCAGATAGGCCGAGCCAAGCGGGCAGCATTCGGCATAGCCCTTCAACCCTTCATCTGTGATGATTTCCAGAACGGTGCTGTCAAACACTTCGACAAAATTGCCGTTGGACCAGCTATAGCGGCCTTCTTTCAGCGGCAGATCCACCTGATATACGTTCAGCCCGGTGATTTTCATAAGGTGTTCTCCAGATTAGAAGCGTGTGGATGAGAAAGGTGACATATCGAGCACCGGCTTGGCGTCAGTGACCAGATCGGCCACCAGTTCGGCCGTGCCTGCGGATTGGGTCAGCCCCAGATGACCATGGCCAAAGGCATAAAGTACGTGTGGTGCGCGCGAAGATCGGTCAATCACTGGCAGGCTGTCAGGCAGTGATGGGCGAAAGCCCATCCATTGCGTGCCGCCTTCCAGGTTCAGGTCTGGCATGAAGCGCCCGGCCTTGGCCAGCAACGTGTCAGCGCGCCGGTAATTTGGGGCCAGCTTCAATCCACCCAGTTCGACTGCACCGCCGATGCGCACGCCGCCGTTGATCCGGGTTACCACAAACCCATGCCCCCCAAAGGTCAGATGAGTGCGCAGGTCAAAAGCGCCTTCGGGCAGGGTCGTGTTATAACCCCGCTCGGTCTCAAGCGGGATATGATCCCCCAGGGTCTTGGCCAGCTGGTGTGACCAGGCTCCGGCGGCAACAATCACCTGACCTGCCGAAATGTCGCCGTTGTCCGTGTCAAGGCGCACGCCGTCATCGGTTGGTTTCAGTGCCGTGATCCCTGCGATCTTTACCTGCCCACCGCGCGCGATGAACTGTGCCGCCAGATGCTCGGTCCAGCGGGCAGGGTCGACGGTATTCATCCATGTCGAGGTAAAACCCGCATGGGTAAATCGCCGGTTCAGCCCGGGCTGAATTTCGGCAATAGCATCCGGGCTGTCCAGAAGATCAAACGAGATGCCATGGTCCTTGCGCAGGTTCCAGGTGGGCAGGCTGGCACGGAATTCGCCCTCACTCTCGAACAACTGCAACTGGCCTTCGCGCTGCATCAGCGCCTCGCCGTCTACAAGCTCAATCTGACGCTCCAGCGCCGCACGGCTGTGGTTCATCAGCGCGGCTTGTGCGGATAGTGAGGCTGCATAACGATCGCGCCAACTGGCCCGCCAGAACCGGAGCATCCACGGTGCAATACTCAGCGCATAAGCGGGCGGGATCGACAAAGGCCCCAACGGATCAAGCAGCCATTTTGGCGCTTTGCGCATGATCCCAGGCGTTGCAAGCGGCACGATATCTGTAAAGGCAAAGGCCCCGGCATTGCCCTTTGACGCCTCGGCTGCAACGCCTTCACGGTCCAGCACAAGCACCTGCCTTCCCCGCTTTTGCAACTCTAGCGCAGCGCTGATGCCAATGATGCCAGCACCGATCACAACTATGTCCGTCTTGGTGTCATGCTGCATGGTTACAGGTTCTCAAATAGTGGTACGGGGTCGGGGACCGGACAGCGTCTGTCCCCGGCCTTGACTTCAAAGCGCGATGCCATCACGGAACGGATCATTCGGCGCGAAAACCAACCTGCCTTCCGACATGATATGCGCCTGCCCGGTCAGGGTGGGAATGACACCCCCGTTCGGGCCGGGTTGGTAGCTCAGCACGTAGGGGCTGCCGATCACGCTTTCCTGCACAATCTCTTCCCCTGCTTCCAGCACCCCGTTTGCCGCCAGACAGGCGAGGCGCGCCGAACTGCCGGTACCGCAGGGCGACCGGTCATATTGATTGTCCGGGCACAGTACAAAGTTGCGGCTGTGAACATCCTTGTTGGGGGATTGATCCTGAAGGATCACATGGTCGACCAGTTCTCCGTTTTCGCCATGCACGCCCTGTGCGATGCAGGCTTCGCGTATGGTGATGGTCAGATCGGTCATCGCCCGAATGTTTCCCGGGTTCACCGGGATTGGGCTGGGATCAACAATGAAGAACCAATTTCCGCCAAAGGCAAGATCGCCGGTTATCGACCCATAGCCGCCAACCTCAATCTGCACTGCTGCCCGCACGCGACGGCTCTCGACATTTGTGACGCGTACGGTATTGGCGTCCAGTAAATCCACCGAGACGACACCGACCGGAGTTTCAACCCGATGCGTGCCCGGCCGGATTCTGCCCATATGTGCCAGAGTGACGCCCAGACCGATGGTGCCATGCCCGCACATGCCAAGAACTGCATCCGCATCAAAATAGATCACGCCGGTCTCACACCCTGGATCTTCGGGCGCGACCAGAAGCGCCCCCACCATTCCGGGCTGGCCCCGCGGCTCCAGCAAGATGGATTTGTAGAACGCCTCATGCTCGGTAGCCAAGCGTCGTGCACGCTCGGCCAGCGGGCCGGACCCCAGATCGGGGCCGCCGTCGAGGATCACCCGCGTAGGCATTCCCCCGGTGTGACTGTCAATCACATGCATTCAGCAATGACTCCGCCCTGGCCGGACCAATCAGTAAACCAAGTGCGGAACAGGTCGTATTGCTGTTCGCAATAGTTGCGCTGGGCATCCGTCAACTCGTCGGTTTCGTTGAAGTGCAAACGGTATTCCTCTTCGCCGTTCAGGACCAGCAGGTGTTTGTAATACAGCACCAGATCGGTGCCCTCGTCAAAGCTGGCCAGCACACCAAAGGCTTCTTCAAGCTCGCGCGCGCGCAGGCGCGCTTCGGCATGACCGGCCGCCGCTTTCTGGCACAGGGCAGCCAGCAGCAGTGCTTCTTTCGGCAGGGCAGTGCCAATCCCTGTGATCGAACCGGTGGCACCGCAATTGACGAAGCCATGGTAGACCTCGGTGTCCACACCAACCATCAGTGTAACCTGATCATCTTTCGAGGTAATGTGTTCCGCCGCATAGCGCAGATCGCTTTTGCCACCGAATTCCTTGAACCCAACCAGGTTGGGATGATCTGCCCGCAATTCCAGGAACAGATCGGCGCGCGTCGCAAAGCCGTAAACCGGGCTGTTATAGATGATTGCCGGAATATCAGGTGCAGCCGACAGGATCGCTTTGAAATGATTACGCTGCGCCGCGATGGACGATCCACGCGACAATACACGCGGGATCACCATAAGCCCTGCCGCTCCAACCTTTTGCGCATGCGCGGCAAGCGCCACGGCGGATTTCGAATTTATCGCACCTGTGCCGACGACAACGGGCAGTCCGGCCGTGATCAGACGTTCGACACCTTCCATCCGTTCGGCATCCGACAAGAGAGGCCAGTCGCCCATCGAGCCGCAATAGACCACGGCAGACATACCCGCTGCGATCATTTCCTTGCCCTTTTTCACCAGCGCGTCGAAATCCGGTGTCCGGTCCGGTTTGCAGGGGGTCATCAGGGCTGGCATGGTGCCGGTGAAGATATTCTGGGACATGAAGGTAACCTTCCTAATTGTTTTGGGGCGGGGGCTTTTATCGCACATTCGCCAGGAATTTGCGGGTGTGTTCAGATTGGGCTTCGTTAAAAATCTGGGCGGGCGGGCCGATCTCTTCCATCACGCCCTGATGAAAAAAAGCAACCCGGTCTGATACATCACGAGCGAAACCCATCTCATGCGTGACGCAAATCATCGTCATCCCTTCTTCAGCCAAAAGCCGCATCGTGTCGAGAACTTCGCCCACCAGTTCAGGGTCCAGCGCAGAGGTGGCTTCGTCAAACAGCATGTATTCCGGCTCCATCGCCAGCGCGCGGGCAATGGCAAGACGCTGCTGCTGACCACCCGATAAGGCCGAGGGGAAGACGTTCAGCTTTTCGCCCAACCCTACATGGGTCAACTGCTTTGCGGCAATGTCACGCGCCTCGTCCCTCGACTTGCCTTTGACAATCTTCGGGGCCAACGCAACGTTTTCCAGTGCTGTCAGATGCGGAAAGCTGTTCCATTGCTGGAACACCATCCCCAGCTTTGTGCGCAGCTTGTTGATGTCGGTGCCTTTAGCATGAACATCAATGCCATCAACCCGAACCGATCCCTGCTGGATCGGTTCCAGCCCATTGATGCAATAGAGAAGGGTCGATTTGCCGGAGCCTGACGCACCGATCACCGACAGGACCTCTCCTTTCTGCACATCCAGATCGATGCCTTTCAGCACATGCAGCGATCCGAAATATTTGTGCAGGTCGCGAATTTCGATCATTGGGCCCACCTTTTTTCTAGCGACGCGGAATACCGCGAAATCGGATAGCTGAGCGCGAAATAGAACGCGCCAGCGATTGTCAGGATCAGGAATGGTTCCTGCGTGCGGGTGATCAGGATCTGGCTGGCTTTCAGCAGCTCAACATAGCCCAGAACCGAGACCAGCGCGCTGTCTTTCATTACACCCAGCGCGACCCCGACCCATGCAGGGAACACCGCGCGCCCACCAATCGGGAAGACGACATATCGCAGATCCTGCCAATAGGTCATGCCCAGGCTGCGCGCGGCGCGGCGCATCGGATCACCAACGGCTTCAATCCCGCCGCGCGCCACATTCGCAACCAGTGCTGCCGTGTAGATGGACAGGATCACCACGCCCGAGGCAAACGGGTCCAGATTGAGCCCGACAATAGGTGCAAAGTTGTAAAACAGCACCAGCTGGATGATCAGAGGGACCGACCGGAAAATATCCAGAACCGGAGCCAACGTCAGGGTCGCTGCCAGTTTGCCCTCGTACAGAAGCCAACCGCACACCACGCCAAAAACCGTTCCAATGGAAATCGAAAGCACTGAAATCCAGAGCGTTCGCAGCGCGGCTTCGCCCAGAAACCACAGATCGTTGATGTTGAAGCCGCTGAAAAAGCTGACAGTGGGTTGCATCTGTGCCTCCTTCAGTAGCGGAAAAGCCGGGACGCCAGCAGGCGCGAGGCAAGCAGGATGATTTTGACAATCACGTAGTAGATGACCGCGGTGACGGCGAAATATTCAAAGATTCGGAAAGTGCGCGAGGCAAAGAACTGGGTCTCGCCCGACAATTCCCGGAAGCCGACCAGCATACCCAGTGACGACATTAGAACAGCCCAGACCATCTGGTTCGTGATCGGATGATAGACAATGCGAAACACCTGCGGAATCACGACGCGTGTGTAAGCCTGCCACGCGGTCATGCCCAGCGATCGGGACGCGCGTAGCTGTGTCTCGGGGACGGCCTGAAAGCCGCCACGGAAGTTTTCAGCCAGATAACCGGCGCAATTGAATGTCAGCCCGGCCAGCACGATGAAGTACGGCGATAGATGCAGGCCAAAGGCACCAAGCCCGAAGCCGAAAAAGAACAGCTGGAACAGCGCCGGAGTATTGCGCGCCAGTTCGACCCAGGCTGAGGCGAACCAGTAAAGCGGACCTTTCAGGTGCAGCCGCGTCAGCGCCAGACAAAGTC
Source organism: Ruegeria sp. O4 (assembly GCF_056535125.1). NCBI lineage: Bacteria > Pseudomonadati > Pseudomonadota > Alphaproteobacteria > Rhodobacterales > Roseobacteraceae > Ruegeria > Ruegeria sp. O4. The sequence goes on from NZ_JBQERO010000007.1 coordinate 162,127, forward strand.
CGATGATAATGCCAAGGACCATTGCCAGCACGGCAACCTGTATCGTCAGCAGCGATGCCTCAAGCAGGTCCGGCAGGCTTTTCATCACCGGCCGCCAATGGAAGTTATAGTCGAACACGGGTGTTCCTCACGCAATCTACCGGTCCTTTCGCCCGGCCATAGCCGGACGAAAGCATGGAGTAGGAAAGGGTCAGTACATTACGCCGGGAATGCGCAGCTCAGGCGCTTCGCCGCCGACATATTTACCCCAATGCTCCTGATAGCGGCCCGATCGCACCTGGTGGGTCACGAACAGGTTCAGGAAGTTCAGCCAGGTGACATCTTCGCGCTTGCCTACAACCGAAGTGTAGTCGGTGGTCCATGGCATGCGAGGGCCGGCAACAACAGTGTCATATTGCTGGGTAATCGGCAGCACGGCAGTGTTTGTGGTAATGCCGATATCGGCCTTGCCCTGAGCCACCGCCAGGAAAACCTCATTCTCGGACTGGTAGCCCTGGTAATTGCCTTCTTCGCCCCATTCGGCGGCGATCTTCAGCCATTCCTGCTCGGGCACGGTGCCGATCGCGGCGGCCACGCGCTTGCCACGGATATCCTCGAAGGTCTCAATGCCGCTTTCGGCATTCACGACACCCTGCGCATAATAGATGGCGTAAGGAATGGTAAAGCCCACCGTCCGCGCCCGTTCAAGGCTGTCCGAGGTTGCTCCGAACACAACGTCTGCGCGTCCGGTGACGATCACTGGCAGGCGTTCGGCCCAGGTCAACGGCAGGATTTCGGCCTCAACTTCAAGTGCGGCGGCCAGATCATTGCAGTATTCGACGTCAAAGCCTGCCGGTTCGTTATTCGCGTCGCGATACCCAATTGGCGGAAAATCCAACACAACTCCGCAGCGCAATGTCCCGCGATCTACGACATCGTCCAGCGTGTCCGCCATCGCAGGAGCTGTGGTGATAGTGGTGAGGGCCGCCAGTGCGGCGAGTTTCTTGAGCATGTGATCCTCCCTGAATCAATCGATACGCGCAGCTATAGAGGATATTGTATCCAACATCCAGTATTTTGTTGAGCAGGAAAAGCCAGCTTTCAAAAGGTGTCGTGGCTCTTGGATGTGATTGAAATGACTGACTTGGCCCGCGTGGAAGGCCCTCGTTCGTTGGCGGCCAAATGGATTTGACACCATGTTCTACTGGAGTTGGAGGTTTTTGGCTGAACGTGGCCCGTCGTCAAACGTGAAGGTGCATTGTGCTCGGAGGCTGGGGAGATTTCAGCTTGAGACGGAATACCTTTTGTGATGGGAGTGTGCGGTCGCCCAGGCAACTCCAGCCTGTGTCTTTCAAAGAAAAGCGGCAATGCTGACCCGCGCAGCCAAATGCGCGTTCGGTCAGACTTTGACGGCTTGTAGTTCTTCGAGCAGGTCGAGGAGTTGGTTGAGTTTTTCTCGTCCCATTTGTTTTTCGATGCTTTGGTAGATCTGGAGAGAGGTTCCGAGGTTTTCGGCGAGGATGTTTCGTCCTTCGT
>NZ_JBQERO010000008.1:0-155620 GCF_056535125.1 Ruegeria sp. O4
TAAAGGGCTGATGCTACCCTGCGGCAGACCAACCCATCCCAACATCCAAACACGCTAAATAAGACCTCACCACCAAACCCACAACCAAAACAACCGTCGCAAATGGCCAATATCCAACGCCAAGTTGGTTGCAGAAACAGGCGCTGCAACAATTACAGACGCAAACGTGACTGCATGGAGCAGGAGTTTCGTTTCATTTCACCGCTAAATATGACAATTCTGCCCTTGCGGGTCCGGTCCGTGATTGAGAAACACAAGCAGGTCGCGATCATTCGATGAGAGCCGAGATGACTTCTGAACAAGCCGTCCGCGATGCGGTTCAGACGCATTCGAAGCGTGTCTGGCGGTTTGCGATGGCATTATCGGGTGCCTCGGATGTAGCTGACGATTTGTTGCAGGCCACATGTTTGCGCGCGCTTGAACGACATCATCAGGTGACGTCGCACAACCGACTAGACAGCTGGTTGATGACAATCTGCCGGTCAATCTGGCTGAATGAGCTGCGTTCACGGTCGGTTCGGCGCGCGCAGGCGCTGTCGGTGACCCCCGAAGCGGATCTGGTTGCAACGGGACCGGATACAGAAACGAATATTTTCGCGGCTGAAGTGTTTACTCAAGTGATGCAGTTGCCTGAGGCACAGCGCGAAGCGGTAATGCTCGTCTTCGTTGAGGGGTACAGTTACCGCGAAGCCGCTGCCTTGTTGGAGGTTCCAATTGGCACGATCATGAGCCGGCTTTCGAATGCCCGGCAGAAACTTAAAACCGTGATGCAGATTGATGCAGCGGACACCGCGCGACGGAGTGGCAAATGACGTTTTCCGACGAGACGCTTCTAGCGTATCTGGAAGGCAGCCTGGATGAGGCTCAGACCCGCGCCATTGAGGCTGCGGTTGAAGATGACGCTGCGCTGGAACATCGTCTGATGGCGCTGGATCCATTTGCGCCTGTTGTTCGGGATGTTTTTGAGAACCTGCCCGCTGAAGCGCCGAAGGTGGACCTGCCGGAAATAACGACGCGGCCCGCCAATAACGGGTTTCTGCGTCTTGTTGCGGTGGCGGCCAGCGCGGCATTTGCAGCCGTCGCCGTAACATTCTGGGCCACCCGGCCAGCAGATTTAAGCTGGGCCCAGCAGGCCGCGATCTATCAATCACTTTACGTGCCGGAAACGATTGCATCGCTGGACAGTTCGGACGCGTCGCTGGCCAAGCAATTTGCAATGGCCGAAGCCGAACTGGGACGAACGCTGAATCAGGAAACACTGGAAGCGTTGCCAGGGCTGGAGCTGAAGCGGGCGCAGGTTCTTTCCTTCAAAGGCAAGCCCTTGATCCAAGTGGTTTTTGCCGATGATCAGGGTCGACCACTTGCCTTCTGTGTCATTCGCCAGGGACCGAATGCCCCAAATACCGAAGTCCAACAAACGGTGTTGAGCGGTTTGGCAACTGCAAAGTGGGAGCAGGGCGGTTATGGATATATGCTGTTGGGCAATTCCCCACACACGGATTTAAGCAACGAACTGGAAGTGTTGACCCGCACATTCTCGGGCTGATGGAAAACCCTTGTGAACTGTTGCAAATGCCCGAAGAATGCCGGGTATGACGTCGAAAAAAACCATGCCCCTTCCAGAAGACGAGGTCGATGACCTTGGCCCAGCCAGCATCTATGACGGCGATTCGGCAGAAGAGGATGATCCCTGGTTTTTGCCCCCGGACCAGGACGTGGAGGAAGATTTCTTTCTGCCCGGTCCCCGATCAGATCAGCGCCCGTTATTCGATCCGCGCGATTGGCATTCGGCACAATCAGAACTGTCGGCAGAGCTTGCTGATCTTGCCCTGACCTTTGGTGCTCTGGACGAGCGGCTGCGTTCGGGGCCTGAGGGGTGGACGCACCGTTTGGCACTTATGGAAACGTCCGATCTGGGGTGGTGGACAGGGGATCGGGTCAGCGTGGACCGCCTGGCTTTGTGGACGGGTCTGAGGATAGGCGCGACCCACGATGACGTGCAGGCGCTGTTTCGGGCAGGTTGGGCCGTACGCCGTCTGAGCTCAGGCGCAGGCCCTGCTAGTGGCGGGTGGGAAAGCGGGTTGACCGCGTTTCTTGACCGTCTGGCTCAGGGGGCTGAAGCGACGCCCGAAGCGATCGTTGATCTGGCCGAAGTCATGCGGAATGCTGAAAGGCTGCACCCGGTGACACAATCGGCCATCGCGTTTCATGCATGGCGAGCGGTTTCGCAGGGGGTCGGACAAGACACCGAGGCGGCAATCATCGCAGCGCGGCACGCGGCTTCGATGGGGCGGGGTGGCGCAATGTTCATGCCTCTGGCGTTGTCTGGTCCGGGTGCGTTGCGCGGAACAGGTGGGCCGACGGAAAAGTTAGGGTCTTGGATACAGGGCGCCGGGCAAGCTGTTCTTGCGGCTTTGCTGCACCTCGACAGGATCAGTGTCTGGGAGGATAAGGCCCGCGACGCGACGCAGGATCTGAGCGGTCGCACCCCCCCGCGTCTGATTGATGCTCTGGCGGCGTGGCCGATGGTCTCGGCCCCACTTGCAGAAGAACTTACCAATTCTTCCCGCGCAGCGGTTCAGCGGAACTTTGACCTGTTCACCCGGAGAGGCCTGGTGCGCGAGGTCACCGGACAAGGCCGCTACCGGGTTTGGACAGCCGCACTATGATCCGTCAACTACTTGCGAGGACGGGTGCTTTCAGCGTCCAACGCCGACGTAGGTTTCAAACCCCGATTTCAGCGCTGTAGTTTTCGAGTAGATGTTGCGCAGGTCGACCATCCTGGCTGATTTCATTGACGCCGCAATTTCGGAAAGGTTCAGCGCGCGGAATTCATTCCATTCCGTCAGCAGCACAACAACATCCGCGCCCCGCGCAGCGACATACGGATCGTCGCACCATTCGACGCCAGGCAAAAGCGCCTCTCCTTCAGATTTTCCCTGTGGGTCAACAACGCGCACCTTTGCGCCTCCGCCTATCAGGGCGGGTACGATGGACAGTGATGGCGCGTCACGCATATCGTCCGTATTGGGTTTGAACGTGACACCCAGAACCGCCACGGTCTTGCCGTTGAAATGATCGTCACATGCGTCACGAATTTTCTCGATCATCCGTTTCTTGATTTCGTCATTCACGCGGATGACGGTCTCGGTGATCTGCATCGGATGCGCGTGGTCCTGCCCGATCCGGGCCAACGCGGCCGTGTCTTTTGGAAAACATGAACCACCGTAGCCAGGCCCTGCATGCAGGAATTTGTTGCCAATCCGCCCGTCAAGGCCAATGCCACGCGAGACTTCTTTAACATCCGCACCAACTTTTTCGCATAGCCCGGCGATTTCATTGATGAAGGTGATCTTGGTCGCCAAAAACGCGTTGGCGGCGTATTTTATCATCTCCGCGCTTTCCAGATCGGTGGTCAGGATCGGGAAGTCGCGCAGATACAGAGGGCGGTATATTTCTGCCATCACTTCGGCCGCGCGGTCATTTTCAACGCCGACCACGACGCGATCCGGGCGCATGAAATCGTCGATTGCCGCGCCTTCGCGAAGGAATTCAGGGTTCGAAGCCACGTCAAATTCGGCCTGGGGGTTGGCGGCCTTGACTGTTTCCCACACATTCCTGTTTGTTCCGACGGGCACAGTCGATTTTGTGACGATAACGGTATACCCGGTGACAGCCTGAGCGATTTCTTCCGCCGCTGCCATCACATAAGTCAGATCCGCATGGCCGTCTCCACGCCGGGTTGGCGTTCCGACAGCAATAAAGACAGCGTCCGCGCCGTCCACTGCGGCTGCAAGGTCGGTTGTGAAGCTCAGGCGGCCAGCCGCGACGTTTCGCGCCATCAGCACGTCCAGACCCGGTTCATAAATAGGCACCTGTCCGGCTTTGAGCATATCGATCTTCTGCTCAGCCTTATCAACACAAATCACATCATGACCGAAGTCCGAGAAACACACACCGGAAACAAGGCCCACATACCCGGTGCCGATCATTGCAATGCGCATCTGCCAAATCCTTTTGTACCAATTACTATCAACGGCGCGGGCACAATCGAAGAATCCGGCGCCGGTTTCAATGATTTACAGGTATGGTTGCTGAGTTCCCATGTTTTCTTGTTGTTTTTGAGGCAATATGCGCGGGAACAGAGTTTTTACAATCCGTCGTGCTGCGCAGAACTTGTTGAATCACGTCCATTGTCAGCTGAAATGATACAATTCTGGGCATGGACCAGTAATAAACAGCCACTAAGCGGGCGGTGTTGCGCCGCCCACTTTCCGCCCGGAGCAAGGCGGCTGTGGCGGGTCCAATGGAATTGGCGATTGCTATAGAAATGGACCGACGACGCAAAAAAACCGCCCGAACCACAGTTCAGGCGGCAGCTGTGCTCAGAACCAGCGCCCTATGGCGATGACACTTGGTGAAAAAGCCGCTGTATCCGAAGTTACAGAGAGGGCTTTGCACGTGGCTTGAGTGTTTCCGGGCACATCAAACCCGATGAAACGATTATTGGCTCCAGCGCTGCCACTAACGCTTGGCGCAGAGGAAAATGGCGCTGGGTAGTTCCACGTCATTGCAGCGCTTGCGAACAATACGCCTTCCGCGGCCGTGCATGCGACAGGAAGCAACGCGGCGGTGCAGATCAGGGTTCCATCGGCAAAACGTGTAAATTCGCCATTGGTGTTACTTCCGCGCTCTATGACCGCACCGGTTGGTATACCGCCAACTTCTGATACCGACCCCAGAAGGTTACCCGGCCCATAACCGTAGTCGGCACGCATCAAGCGACCCGAAGTGGTATCCGTCGCATCGCCCTGAACAGCCGCACCAGCCGCTGTTCCGGTCGCGGGGTCAAAAGTCAGAGCTTCCGTCCAGGTACCTCCGTCAGGGGACACTTTGATTGAAAACCCCGTACTTCCGGATAACCCCATTTCAGCGTGACCGGTCCAGTTCGACTGAAACACCAGCGATGCTGTATCGCTGGCACCCGCCTTGTTGATCTTCAGCTGATGCCCGCCGCCCTCATGGCTCAGAAGCGTTGCCGGGCTTCGGACAGACAAGCGATTCGTAGCGTCCGAACTTGTTGCCACCCCAATACCATTCAGGTTCTGAGTATTGACGGGCAAGGGCAGCCAGTCAGACCCATTCCAGATCTTCAGTTCACCAGTGGCCTCGTCCCAGGCGCGCCAGCCCGCATACGGGGTCAAGAAATGCCAGGCGTTGTCCAGCCATGCGGCAAGCTCTCCTGCATGTCCGGCCCAGTCCCCGGTGGGGGTGACGCCCAGAGCATGGATATCACCCTGCTCGGGGACAACGGGCGGGGTGCTGGCATTGGTCGTCTGAACTGTTAGCTGAACGACCAGATCAAGCTGTCGCAGTGCCTCGTTGTGGGTGACGTGCTTTTGAGCCTGCGAAGGTTGTAGAAAAGGCAGGCGCAATCTGGGTGAGGTCATTGACACGAGGGTCCTCCTGTGGCTGTCGGTCCGAAAGTCGGTTGCGCGCCACTCTGCCGTAAGACGCGTCAATCCCGTCTGACCCGGCCGACCGCACAGGAAATAATCTGTTAACTTGAGTATCCCCGGGGACAAGCCGACCCGAGTATGGCCTATGGAGAACTATGTCGCCGCTTAGTCCCGGGCATAAATGTCTTCATATCGAATGATGTCATCTTCGCCTAAATAGGTGCCGGTCTGCACTTCGATCAAAACCATGGGCACTTTGCCAGGGTTCTCCATCCGGTGCACGGCACCCAGCGGGATATAGACAGACTGATTTTCGCTAACCAACCGTTCCTGATCATCGATTGTGACCTTGGCGGTGCCCTCAACCACAATCCAATGCTCGGACCGATGGTGATGGGACTGCAGGCTGAGCGCTGCGCCAGGATGCACATGGATTCGCTTGACCTGAAATCTGTCACCGATCACGAGGCTCTCAAACCAGCCCCAGGGGCGGTGATCGACCGGAAGCGTATCAGCCTGTTTGGCCTCTTTAGCCTTTAAGGCAGCGACAGCCTGCTTGACGTCCTGAGCTTTATCCATGCTAGCAACCAGCACAGCATCTGGCATCGCAATTGCGATAATGTTCTCAAGCCCCATTGCCACCACTTCCTGCGCAGGTGATTCTGATCGTATCAGAACGTTGCGGCAGTCGATTGTGGTTACTTCCCCATATGTCGCGATGCCGTTTTCATCAGGGTTTGACAATTCTTGAACAGCCGTCCAACTTCCAACATCCGACCAACCTGCGGAATACGGAACCACGCTAAGGTTGGGGGCTTTTTCCATGACCGCATAGTCGATCGAGATGTCATCGACGTCAGCCCAAGCCGAAGGGTCCAATCTTAGGAACCCCAAATCTGTCTTTGCGTTGTCGACGGCCTGTTGGACAGGTGCAACAAGGGTGCTTGCGTATTTTTCATATGCTGCAACGATGTCACGTACCGCAAACAGGAAGATGCCGGAATTCCACAGGTAACTGCCATCTTTCACCATCGCCTGCGCGGCTTCCAAATCCGGTTTCTCCACGAACCGATCCAAGCGAACTGCACCCCCGGACGCGTCTGGGGCGTCGTTCAGCTTTAAGTAGCCATACCCGGTTTCGGGTCGAGTGGGCGTGATGCCAAATGTCACCAGATCGCTTCGTTCGGCAATTGCTCGCACGCCTGTGGCGACGGCCTGATGAAAAGCGGCCTTGTTTGGAAGCACATGATCTGAAGGCGCGACCAGCATGATGGCATCCGGATCACGTGAGGCAAGGTACAACGCAGCCGCCAGTACGGCAGGGGCCGTGTTTCGCCCTTCAGGCTCAATCAGAATCGGACCGGGGTCGATCCCAATAGCGGTCAGCTGTTCAGGTACAATAAACCGAAAGGCTTCGTTGGTGAGAACCAGTGGTTTGGCATAGGGCGTATGCGAGGGTCCAAGCATCCGGTCGGCACAATCCTGTAACAGACTGGTTTTTCCGACAAGTGGAACGAATTGCTTGGGATAGCTTTTGCGCGACAGGGGCCACAAACGCGTTCCGGAACCACCACACAGGATGACTGGATAGACCGTTCTGTTCATACACGTGCCCCTGAATTGCTGATGACCAACGATATTGCTCAATTCTTTTTTTGTGGAATGGAAGATCCCGTAGCTACTGGGCTGCTTTTCCAGTTGCCACAATGTCATTCAGATATTGGCTCAGATCATCACGCAGGTCGTCACGGGCAAGGGCAAAGGAAACTGTCGCTTGCAGAAAACCGGATTTTGAACCGCAATCGAAACGCTGCCCGTCGAACTTGTAGCCAAAAACGGGCACGCCGGATGCGATATCCTCGGCGATTGCATCAGTCAGTTGGATTTCACCGCCGCTTCCGGTTTTCATTGCGTTCAGGTTGTTCAACACAGAAGGTCGAAGAATATAGCGCCCGATAACCGCCAGATTGGATGGCGCTTTCGATGGTTCAGGCTTTTCGACCATGCTCCTGGCCGGAATGACCGGGCCGATACTGTCGACGACATCAAGCACGCCGTACGAACTGGTCTTTTCTGGTGAAACTTCCATCGTTGCCACCATGTTGCCGCCCGTTTCCTCATAGGCTTCAACCATTTGTTGCAGACATGGTTTATCTGCAGCAATCACATCGTCAGGCAGCATTACGGCGAAAGGTTCATCGCCTATCAAACGGCGTGCACACCATACAGCATGCCCCAACCCCAGGGCTTTGTGTTGGCGGATATAGGCAATCGCGCCGCTTTCCATATTCGTCTTGTTCAAGATATCGAGAAGCTTGTTTTTGCCCTTGGCCATTAGTTCCTGTTCGAGGACAAGGTTGTGGTCAAAGTAATCTTCAAGCGCGGATTTCCCGCGAGAAGTCACAAAGATGAACTCTTTGATACCAGCGGCGCGCGCTTCATCGATTGCATATTGCACCAGCGGGCGATCCACCAACGTCATGATCTCTTTCGGAACAGATTTGGTTGCCGGCAAAAACCGGGTTCCCATTCCCGCCACTGGAAAAACTGCTTTGGTGACTTTGCGTGTCATGGTGCCTCTCAAAACAAAACTTGGCCGGAAAAGCAGAAAACATCCGGAATGTCCTCTTAGTCTTCAAAACCGCGTCAATCAATCATGCCCGGTGTGCCGGCCGTTATTGACCAAATCGTGCCACCTCGGTCCAGATGAGTCAAAAGCCGACTCCGGTGTTTCCTGTATACAAGGCCTGAACCACAGTTCCCAGAGACCCTTCCGCTAAAACTCTGTGCTAAAAATCTGACGACGATTTGTCGTTCACGGAAAGTTGATATGTTTGGAGCGGCGTCGGTCGCCTTGAAAAACTCCCGGACGGAGTCCTGCATACTTTTCTTTGGATGGGCATAGCGCCTTGTTATGACGAGTAGTTTAGGACTGCGCGGCCGAAAAGAATTTAGATGGCAGGGACTGTGCAACTGAAATTAACACGGCTCGCTTAGTCGCAAACTGCGTCAAGTAACGTGTCTTATGTGCACAAGTAACCCGTCGGCAAACATCCGAGCTTCTTGGAAATACATGATCTGACGCATCAAGTCCGTTTTCGAATGGGCAACAATATGGCCAGAACCGCAAAGATTGGTGATAACGGCGGTCTGTTGCGACTGGCGATAAGATGCTCAAGCAAGTCGCGAGGGACCGTTCAACGCATGCTTGGCGCCTTATCGGACCAGTTTCGTTGTCATCGAGGTTTCGGGAAAACAGGTGGGTGCAACACCCTTCGTTTCCTGCCATCTGCCTATGGATCGACGGGTTTTGAAACCTGGCAAGCCGTCAACGCCTCCAACATCGTACCCCAAGCTTTCCAGCGCGCCCTGCATTTTTGCTATATCAGAACGGTACAAGCCGCCGACCTTGCCCCATTGCCCTTTAAAATCGCCGCTTCCAAATTGGATTCTGTCACCGACGTGGCCGACGAACAAAGCATACAGATCGCTTTTGTTGTATTCCTTCAAAACGTAAAAATTCGGAGTGACCAGAAAAGCAGGACCAAATCGTCCTGCCGGCATCATCAGGTAACCTGCCCCCTTCAACTCGTGGGCTGGAAAAGGTTTGCCCGAGACCCGGTTTATGCCCATCGCTTCCCATTGCTGGATTGACTGCCCCTGATCAGGTCCTTCCAATGCACATGAAACGGTTGCCGGCACAGACACTTCGAAACCCCAGTCACGCCCGGGGAGCCAGCCGTGCTGTTTCAGGTAGTTGCCAATCGATGTGATTGTATCATCGGATGACCCCCAGATATCGACCTGTCCATCGCCGTTGCCATCTGCGGCGTAAGTCAAATAGCTTGATGGCATGAATTGGGGTTGTCCTAACGCGCCTGCCCAACTGCTTTTCATTTGCCGGGCTGGCAGGGGTCCTGCTTCCGCGATTTGCAGAGCCGCGATAAGCTCGGCCGTGAAGTAGTCCGCGCGCGTGCTCATGAATGCCTTGGTCGACAAAACCCTGAACGCATCATGGCGGATCGGCACCTGCCCATAGCCACTCTCTCTGCCCCAGATTGCCAGAATGATGCGAGCAGGAACGCCTGTATTGCTTTCGACTTTCGCAAGAATCGCAGAGTGTTGCCTCGCCATCCTGCGCCCGATAGACGTTGCGCCCTGAATTGACCCCGGATTGAAATACCGGCTGGGCGATCCAAACTCGGCTTGTTTTTGCGCCTTGGGCGTTTTGCGTTTATGTCCGGGGGGAACCAGATCAGGCAGGTCCCAGTTCAGAGTAACACCAGAAAACGCCTGTTGCAGTGTGTTGCGCGAAACACCTTTGGCCTGCGCCTGCGGCCAGATCGTCTCCAACAACCACGACTGAAACTGGCGTTCAATTGCTGCACGATCCTGTGCCAGTGCGGTCTGGGACAGAATGATCAATCCTAGAGTGAACAGCAAAATACGCATTGACGATTTATCTGTCCCGACTGGCCTTGCAAGTCAACGGGAAGATGCCGCGCGACCCGTCGCCGTTTACACCCAAAGTTGAAAGAAAATTGAGGATGGCAATCCCCGGTTCGGAAAAACTCTTGAGAAAATTCACCCGCTTGCCGATAGTTGCATGGGATTGAGATGAGGAGAGGACAGTCAGCTGTGGCACAAGTCATTTCGTCCAATCCATCCTTGCTCAGGCTTGTCGTTGTGCTCCTGTTGATCGTTTCGGCGCAACCAGCTTTGGCCAGCGACAGCTTTATGGACCCGCAAGGCCCAATAGCGGCAGTTCAGAAAACGCATTTGCTTCGGGCGACCGTATTGATCCTGCTGGCCGTTATCCCGGTATTGGTGCTGGTCCCGATAATAGCGTTTCGGTATCGCCGCCGGAGCAACCGCATTGCGCCCTACGCGCCGGATTGGGATTTCTCGGCAAAGCTGGAATTTGTAATGTGGGGTGTGCCTGTCATAATCGTGGCCTTGCTGTCTTTTTACCTTTGGAAGGCGACGCATCGGCTTGACCCGTATTCGGCACCGTTTGGTGAAGATCCGGCGCTGCGGGTTCAGGTTGTCGGTCTGGATTGGAAGTGGCTGTTTCTGTACCCCGATCTTGGGGTCGCCACTGTAGGAGAGTTCGGAATTCCGACAAAGCGGCAAGTTGCATTGACGCTGACAACCGATACCGTGATGCAGTCGTTTATGATACCCGCGCTGGCCGGACAGATTTATGCGATGCCGGGCATGACCACCCAGTTACATCTTGTCGCGGATGCGCCGGAAGTGATGCAGGGTGAAAACACTCAGTACAACGGACGGGGCTTTACCAAGCAGAAGTTCCGCACCATCGCAATGAGTGATGAGGATTTCGACGCTTGGGTCGAAAAAGTGCGTAACAACAGCATCCAACTAGATGTGGCAACGTATCGGAAACTGGCCATGCGGACCGACAGGGATGAAGTTCAGGCCGCTTTGGGAACATCTCGGATGCCGGATGATGCGCTCTACTTCACAATAAAAGACGATCTGTTCCGGAATATCCTGAGCCGCTACCACAGCGGTCAGCCGCTGCCCATCGATCTACAGCCTGGAACTGCATCATTTGGGCAGGAGGCGCAAAAATGACGCCGACCGAGACAGGTTTCTTCGGGCGTCTGAGTTGGGACGCTTTTCCGATTGCCGGGTTGATCCAGAACCCAAATACTAATGAGATTGTGGCCAATACAGCCGCAGCTGTTGTGATTATTGGCGCTGTGGTTGTCGTAGGATTGCTGAGCTGGTTTCGTCTGTGGACACCCCTGTGGCGCGATTGGCTGACCAGCGTCGATCACAAAAAGATCGGTATCATGTATATCGTCTTTGCCATCGTGATGCTGGCACGCGGAGTCCTTGAAGGCGTTGTCATGCGCGCGCAGCAGGCTTCCGGGCCCGGCGACGGCTTCCTCGAAGCGGAACATTTTGCCGAACTTTTCAGCACCCACGGCACAATCATGGTCTTCTTTGTTGCCGTTCCCTTTGTCTTTGGTGTTGCGAATTACATTGTCCCGCTGATGATCGGCGCGCGTGATGTGGCGTTCCCGCGACTAAACCAGATCAGTCTGGGTCTTACGGTTTCGTCAGGCATGATGCTGATGGTGTCGCTGGTGGTTGGAGAGTTTTCGACCGGCGGCTGGACAGCCTATCCACCGTATACCGGCGCGGCGTTCAATCCCGGCGTTGGGCCGGATTACTGGATCTGGGCCATCGTAGTTTCGGGCATTGGCACCTCGCTGACCGGTATCAATTTTGCCGTTACGATCTACAAGTTGCGCGCGCCGGGCATGACGTTCATGCGGCTGCCGATGTATTGCTGGACGATCATTTGCAGTTCGATCCTGATCGTCTTTGCCATGCCACCTTTGGGTGTCGCCGCGCTGATGCTTGCCGCTGATCGCTATCTTGATTTCCACTTTTTCACAAACGACCTCGGTGGCAACATGATGAACTATGCCAATCTGTTTTGGCTGTTCGGCCACCCCGAGGTTTACCTGCTGGTTTTGCCTGCTTATGGCATCTATTCCGAGGTGTTTGCGACCTTCTCGGCCAAACGGCTTTATGGCTACAACTCGCTTGTCATCGCGACCATGTCGATCGCAGTGTTGTCGTTCACAGTCTGGCTGCACCACTTTTTTACCATGGGGCAAAGCGCGCTGATCAACGCGGTGTTTGGCATTGCGACCATGCTGATTGCCATCCCAACCGGCGTGAAAGTCTATGACTGGATGGCGACGTTGTGGCGGGGGCGCATTCGGTTTTCGGTGCCGATGCTCTATGGGCTGTCATTTTTGATGCTGTTTGCCATCGGTGGGCTGAGCGGCGTGATCCTGGCAAACCCAACCGTAGACTACCAGGTTCACAATACGCTGTTTTTGGTGGCTCACTTCCACAACGCGTTATTGCCTGGAGTGTTGTTCGGATTGTTGGCGGCATACAATTACTGGTTCCCCAAGGCCTTTGGATTCCGACTGAACGAATTCTGGGGCCGGGTTTCTGTCTTTTGCTGGACCGGGGGGTTTTTGCTGACATTCATGCCGCTCTATTTCGTCGGGCTGTTGGGCATGCCACGCCGCTCTTTCAGCTATAGCGATCCGTCTTTCCACCCTTTCATGATCGTGGCCATCATCGGAGCGATAGTTATTACCTGTGGATTGTTCTCGGTCCTGATCCAGCTATGGGTCAGCATTCGTGACCGCGACCAAACCCGCGTTCCTGTTGGGGATCCCTGGGATGGTCGCACATTGGAATGGACTATCCCTTCACCACCTCCCGCGTACAACTTTGCGATCATCCCCAAGGTTACGGATCGGGATGAATTCACGGCACAGAAGGCAAAAGGAACAGCCTATCCAACACCAGACGCTTATGAAGATATCGAACTGCCCCGAAACACGGGAATTGGCTTTGTCCTTTGCGTTCTCAGCGGCATATGGATGTTTGCGCTGGTCTGGTGGATCTGGTGGCTTGCCGCGATAATGACGGTTTTGATGATCCTTGCGGTGATCATCTGGACATTTGATGACAGTACAGAACTCACCATCCCCGCGGAAGAGGTGCGAAGGGATCACGAAGCCTGGTTGGCGTTGGTCCACAGCGAAGCGGCGGTTGATCGCGACTCAGAAACTTCTTCGGAAAACCGCGGCCTTGCCCGCCCGGATCTGGAGGTGGTGACATGAAGCGCGCGCCGACACACAGCTATCCCGGTATCAATCTGGGAGAACATCACGCCAGTGCCCACAAGGCGACCGAGGTTGTCACCTTTGGGTTCTGGGTCTTCTTGATGAGCGACCTGGTTTATTTCGGCCTAATGTTCGCTATTTACATAACAATGATCGATGCACAGGCAGGTGGACCCGGCCCGCACGAGTTGTTTGATCTGAAAAGTGTTTTTGCGCAAACCCTGATACTGCTGACCAGCAGCCTGACAGTGGGTCTTGCCATGCTGGCGCTGAAGTACAATCTGCCGCGCGGTCGCATTGTCTTGTGGTTTGGCGTCACTCTTGTGCTGGGGCTTGGTTTTCTGGTGCTGGAAGTGCGTGACTTCATGGCCATGGCGGAAAAAGGCGGCATTCCGCAGCGCAGCGGTTTTCTGTCAGCCTTTTTTGGGTTGGTCCCGCTTCATGGTCTGCACGTTGCGACTGGATGCCTTTGGCTGATCGTTTTGGGTATCCAGCTACGCGTCAAGGGCATGACGGATGTGGTTATCTCGCGCGTGGTGCGGCTGGCGTTGTTCTGGCATTTTCTCGATCTGATCTGGATTGGGATCATTACCATCGTGTATTTCGGAGGTCTGACCTATGGATAAGCGCTCTGAAATGCATCGTCGCGAGCGTCGGCGCTATGTGATCGGGTATGGTGGCTCGCTTTTGCTGACCTTAGCGATGTTTGGCGTAGCGCAGGTTTATGGGATTGAAACGGTTGGTGTTTACCTGACCATCGGGTTGCTTGGATTGGCGCAGCTTGTGTTGCAGCTTGTCTACTTCCTGCATATCGACCGTCGGCGCAGCAGCCGCGAAGATTTGCACCTGGTGCTGTTTTCGACACTGGTTCTGATGATCATGATCCTTGGCACCGTCTGGGTTCTGGGCAATTTGGCCACCCGAATGCACATGCACTTGATGTAGTGCGTATTTGAAACAAGCGGGGTGGCGGGTCGAGATTTGGCTTTCGGCAGGACCACCAATAGCGGAAAAAGCCTCAGTAGGTTGTCCGCATTTGATACCCCTGATGATAGGTCATGCGTACAAAGGTGACCGGGGTTTTTCGAAACCACGTTGTCCGCTCCAACTGGAACAAAGGTGTTCCGGGCGGAACAGAAAGAAAATCCTTAAGCGGGCCGGTCGCCGGAACAGCCGAGAAGGCAATTTCCGCGTTCGAAAACGGAACTTCGGCCAGCAACCATTCGTTTGGACCGGTGGTCAGAAAGTCCTCATTCATGACGTGCGGTACTGCGGCTGTATTGATCCATCGCTCCTCGAACTGGAAGGGGCGATTGTCGGCATGGTGCATACAGCGCAAATGCAGAATTTGCGTGCCCTCGGGCAGTCCGAGTTTGGCTTGTAGCCATGCCGGACAATCTATCAGCGTACGGCTGACCAACGCATACCGGTATTCTGCATTCATATCTTCAATGGTTTGACGGACTACTGCAATGGGCAGCCTGGCCTGTTTGACCGGTGTTGTAACCACACGTGTGCCACCTTTGCGTTTCCGTGTAACAATACCCTGATCAGCGAGTTCACGCAGAGCGCGATTGACAGTTGCGCGAGCACAACCGAATTCGGCGGCAAGCTCCAGTTCGGTAGGCAGCAGGCTGCCTTGCGGCCAGATTCTGGTCTGGATGCGATTTAAAACTTCGTCGCGGACATCCTGGAAGCCGGTGTTTTTCTGCCCGTTCACATTGTGCTCACTATTTTTTTCGAACTTATTAGTATTATGTCTATGTTAAGGGTGAGATGCAAAGAATTTGACCCAGAACCTTATAAGATTGCAGGATTGCGCGGTTACGCCTTGGGCCAATGGTGGCGGTGTAACAACCGAACTTGCCGCGAAGCGGGTCGGCGAGCACGTCGTCTGGCGTATCAGTGTGGCCCGGATCGATCGGGATGGGCCATTTTCCCGATTTCCAGGCATGGCGCGTGTACACACGATCTTCGAAGGCGCCGGGCTTGATTTGCTCGGCGATAGTGGCGTTTTACCAGTGCGACCATTCCTGCCGGTTTCGTTCGACGGAGCGCTCGCGCTGAATGCGCGTCTGTTGGGCGGGCCGTGTCGTGCGCTCAATGTGATCTACGATCCAAAGATCGTCGTTGTGGTAGTGAACGTTTTTGCAAATGATCAGGAATTCGAAGGGGCTGCGGGCGAGTTCGTCTTTGTCGTCTCGGGAATGGGCCACATGTCAGACAAAACGCAGCTGGTTGCCGGAGACGCAATGACGCTGAACGCCGCTGTTACGGTCAGCCCGGCTGCGGGCTCTAAGATCCTTCGCGTGATTTTCAATAAGACCCGGACCTAAAGCTCAGCAAGAAGCCCACCTATTGCCTGTTTGTAGTTGTTCGCGACTTTGTCGCGCAGGATGTGACGCCCGATTTGAACCTGGTGTCGGCCTGCGGACCAAAGATCAGTAACGACATTATCTTTGGCGGCAAAGACTAAACCATCCAGCAACTGGTGGGGCTGTAGTGCACAAAGGGCAGGGGCCTGACTGTCGATGGCGACGAGATCAGCCAGCATTCCTTCGGTAATTTGCCCCGCATTGCGACCAAGCGCCTGCGCGCCGCCCATAGCTGCGCCGCGATAAAGGGTTTGTCCGGTCGAGCCTTCGCCGACCACCATCACGTTACGTGACAGGTCGCGCAGTCGTTGCGAGTATTCGAGTGTGCGGAGTTCTTCGGTCATGGAAATCAACACGTTGGAGTCCGATCCCACGCCAAAAGCGCCGCCTGCGCTCAGATAGACAGGGCCGTTGAAAGGCCCGTCGCCCAGGTTGGCTTCTGTCACCGGGCACAGACCGGCAACGGCATTGCTATGGGCCATGGCGCGAGTCTCTTCGTCAGTCATGTGGGTGGCATGGATCAGGCACCAGTTGGAATCAACCGGGGCATTATCCAGCAGCCATTCGACCGGACGCGCGCCAAGGCCAGCCTGAACTTCCTCAACTTCTCTGGGTTGTTCGGCAATGTGAATATGAATTGGACCGGAACTTTGTGATGCCACAACTTGCGCCAGATCGCGCGGACAGGTGGCGCGCAAGGAGTGTGGCGCGATGCCGACGCGACAGTCGTCGGGAAGACTACCGAGCGCATCCCGCGCCTGCGCGACAAGTTCGCAAAAACGGTCCACATCATTTCCAAAGCGTCTCTGCCCCGCCTCCAGCGGTTTTTCCCCAACTCCTGCATAGCTGTAGAGCACGGGCAGATGGGTCAGGCCAATTCCGGTCTCGGCGGCGGCGGCCATGATCCGGTCGCTGAGTTCGCAAATTCTGTCATAGGGTTGCCCGTTCGGTTGGTGGTGCAGATAATGGAATTCACCGACCGAGGCGTATCCGGCCTCCTGCATCTCGACATAAACTTGCGCGGCGATGGCCTGAATATGGTCAGGGTTCAGGTGGGCTGTGAAGCGATACATCAGTTCGCGCCAAGTCCAGAAACTGTCACGGCCAGCCAGCCGATATTCGGTCATTCCCGCCATGGCGCGCTGAAAGGCATGGCTGTGAAGGTTGGCCAAAGCGGGCAGTAGAGTGTCGACAAGGGTGTCGCCGATTTGCGCGACAGCATTGGGTGTCAGTCGGGCAATGCGACCATTCTTGATCTCGAGTCGCAGATTCTCTGCCCAACCGGCTGCCAGAAAGGCCCGTTTTGCGAAAATGACCGTCATCCCTACCTCCGGTTTTATGAATAGACATATGCCATAAAGACCTGTACCAGAAAAGAGAGAATTGCACCGAAGAGGGATTCGAATGCAAACCCACGATCATCTGTTCACAGATCTGCACGCCGCGACCATGGTTGGTGCGGATGCATACGGATTGATCGAAGACGCGGCGATTGTCGTGCGTGGGGACCGGATCGCGTGGGTCGGTCCGAAGACGCAGTTGCCGGAAGAATGCGCGACGTTCTCTCAAACCTCGCTGGACGGGCGGTTGGTGACGCCGGCTCTTATCGATTGCCATACCCATGTAGTGCATGGCGGCCACCGCGCGGCTGAGTTCGAGATGCGCCTTAACGGTGCCAGCTATGAAGAGGTGGCCCGCGCGGGCGGTGGTATTATTTCGACCGTGAAAGCCACGCGTGCGGCCAATAAAGAGGATTTGATTGCGCAGGCCCTGCCGCGCGTGGACGCGATGATCGCCGAAGGGGTCTCGGTGATCGAGGTCAAATCGGGCTATGGGCTTGATCGTGAAACTGAGCTGACCATGCTGTGCGCCGCGCGGGCCTTGCAGGAAAGCCGCCCGGTGCGCATTGTAACCAGCTTTCTGGGCGCTCATGCATTGCCCGCCGAGTATGAAGACCGGCCCGAGGCTTATATCGACGAAGTCTGCATTCCGACGCTCCGCGCGGCTCATACCGAGGGATTGGTAGACGCAGTGGACGCCTTTTGCGAAGGGATTGCCTTCCTGCCCGGCCAACTGGTGCCACTGTTTGACGTTGCCAAGGAACTAGGACTGCCGGTCAAACTGCATGCTGAACAACTGTCCAACCTGGGCGGTACGAAACTTGCTGCAAGCTATGGTGCGCTTTCTGCCGACCACATTGAGTATCTGGACGAAAGCGGTGTCAAAGCCATGGAAGCGGCAGGCACGGTGGCCGTGATCCTGCCCGGGGCTTTCTACACCCTGCGCGAGACGCAACAACCGCCAATTGATCTGTTGCGCAAGTACGACGTGCCAATGGCCCTTGCGACCGACTGCAATCCGGGCTCGGCTCCGATGACGTCGCTTTTGCTTGCGATGAACATGGGGTGCACCTTGTTTCGAATGACACCCGAGGAAGCATTGAAAGGTGTCACCGTAAATGCCGCGCGTGCACTGGGCCTGAGAGACTGCGGCAGGATCGTCCAAGGCCTGCGGGCGGATCTGGCTGTCTGGAATGTCACTCACCCGGCCGAGCTTGCCTACCGCATCGGTTTTAATCCCCTTCACGCCCGCATATTCGGAGGCGCATTTTGACCACTCTGACGTTAACTCCCGGCGCTGTGTCTCTGGCGCATCTGGAACAGGTTTTTCGCCAGGAATGCGCCGTTCGACTGAACCCGGATTGCAGGCCTGCCATAGCTGCGGCGCACGCTCGCATCATTGAGGCGGCGACTGGCGAAGCCGCCGTTTACGGGGTCAACACGGGTTTTGGAAAACTGGCAAGCGTCAAGATCGCGGCCGAGGATACCGCGACGCTGCAACGCAACCTGATCCTGTCCCATTGCTGTGGCGTCGGACCAGCGATCCCGCGTGCAGTTGCGCGGCTGATGATGGTGCTTAAACTGCTCAGCCTCGGACGTGGCGCGTCGGGTGTGCGGTTGGAACTGATTGACCTGCTGGAAGCGATGCTGGCCGCAGGCGTGACACCGGTGATCCCGGCACAAGGGTCTGTTGGCGCTTCGGGTGATTTGGCACCGCTTTCGCACATGGCAGCCGTCATGATGGGCGAGGGCGAGGCTGAGTTTGGCGGTACCGTTATGTCTGGCGGCGATGCACTGACAGCGGCAGGTTTGACCCCGGTCGAACTTGGTCCCAAAGAAGGTCTGGCGCTGATCAACGGCACTCAGTTTTCGACGGCGTTTGCGCTGGCGGGGCTTTTCGGCGCTTGGCGGGCGGCGCAAAGCGCTTTGGTCACTTCAGCCCTGACAACTGATGCGATTATGGGGTCTACCGCGCCTTTGCAGCCCGAAATTCACGCCTTGCGTGGTCACCGGGGCCAGATCGAAGCGGGCGCAACCATGCGCGCGCTACTGGCTGGGTCGGTCATTCGCGAAAGCCATCGGGACGGTGATACGCGGGTTCAGGACCCGTACTGCATCCGCTGCCAGCCGCAGGTTGTTGGTGCCGCGATGGATGTGCTGCGTCAGGCTTCGGTGACACTGGAAACCGAAGCCAACGCCGCCACCGATAACCCTCTGGTTCTGGCCGAGGCCGGGTTGATCGTATCAGGCGGAAACTTTCATGCAGAACCGGTCGGGTTTGCCGCCGACATGATTGCTCTGGCAGTGGCCGAGATCGGGGCGATTGCGCAGCGACGCATCGCGCTGATCGTCGATCCGGTGCTCAGCTTTGATTTGCCTCCGTTTTTGACACCCAACCCCGGTTTGAACTCTGGCCTGATGATTGCCGAAGTCACGACAGCCGCACTGATGAGCGAAAACAAGCATCTGGCCAATCCTTGCGTCACGGATTCAACACCGACTTCGGCCAATCAGGAAGATCACGTGTCAATGGCCGCCCATGGCGCACGGCGGCTGGGGCAAATGGTGACCAATCTGGAACGTATCCTGGGGGTCGAGTTGCTGTGCGCAACGCAAGGGGTTGAATATCGCGCGCCGCTGCCAACCAGTGAAAGCCTTCAAGGTGTCATGGCGCGTCTGCGTTCTGTTGTACCGGCGTTGGAAGATGACAGGTACATGGCAAATGACATCGAAGCAGCCTCGGCCCTTATTGCAAGCGGTGAGATTTCCGATGGCGCTGGTGTCGCCATGCCGGAGCTTGGCGCATGACTGATCCAGTCGAAGTAGTTCAGGGCGATAGTCCAATTGTTTTGGGGCTGCCTCACACGGGCACCTATGTGCCTGCGGCGATTGATGCCAAACTGAATGCACAGGGTCGGGCGCTGGCAGATACGGATTGGCACATCCACATGCTTTACGACGGGCTTTTGCCCGGTGCTACCACGGTCCGGGCCACCTTTCATCGCTATGTGATCGACGCCAACCGTGACCCGAGCGGTACTTCCCTTTACCCTGGACAGAACACGACGACCCTAGTGCCGCTGACGGATTTCGACGGGCAGGACATCTGGGACATCCCTCCAACTGAAAAAGATATCATTGAACGGCGTGACGCATTTCATGCGCCATATCACGCCGCTTTGCTGGCCGAACTGGAGAGGGTGAAGGCGATCCATGGCATCGCTGTGCTGTATGATTGCCACTCAATCCGCAGCCGCATTCCTTTTCTGTTCGACGGCGTATTGCCCAACATGAACATTGGCACAAATAACGGGATGACCTGTGCATTGGAAATCGAAACAATTGCACATGAGTTCGCCTCTTCATCCCCTTACAGCACCGTTTTGAACGGGCGCTTCAAAGGCGGGTGGACGACACGCCACTACGGACATCCGGATAACTGTATTCACGCGATCCAGATGGAGCTGGCGCAGTCGACCTACCTGACCTCAGAAATGCCGCCCTGGACTTTTGACACCGCCAAAGCCAACCGTCTCCGCCGTTGGTTGAAAGACATTCTAGACGTCCTCAATGACACAGCATTGGAGCTTGCCCGATGACCGATCCTCGCAAAAACACCCGTGACATCTTTCCGCCCACCGGACCAGAACTGAACGCCAAAAGCTGGATGACCGAGGCGCCATTGCGGATGATGATGAACAACCTGCATCCGGACGTGGCCGAAAACCCGCATGAGCTGGTGGTCTATGGCGGGATTGGCCGCGCGGCGCGGACGTGGAAGGATTTTGACACCATCGTTGCCAGCCTGAAGGATCTGGAAGAGGATGAAACGCTGATCGTCCAGTCCGGCAAGCCGGTTGCCATTGTTCGCACCCATAGCGATGCACCCCGCGTATTGATCGCTAACTCGAACCTTGTGCCGCACTGGGCCAATTGGGACCACTTCAACGAGCTCGATAAGAAAGGTCTGATGATGTACGGCCAGATGACCGCTGGCTCGTGGATCTATATCGGTACACAGGGCATCGTGCAGGGCACTTATGAAACCTTTGCCGAGGCCGGGCGTCAGCACTATGGCGGTGACCTGACAGGTAAGTGGATCCTGACCGGGGGACTGGGTGGAATGGGCGGCGCGCAGCCTCTGGCCGCTGTCTTTGCAGGGGCTTGTTGTCTGGCCGTGGAATGCAACCCGGACAGCATCGACTTTCGCTTGCGTACAAAATACCTGGACGAAAAAGCCGAGACGCTGGACGAAGCGCTGGCAATGATTGATCGCTGGACCAAGGCAGGCGAAGCGAAATCCGTTGGTCTGTTGGGAAATGCCGCTGAAATCTTCCCGGAAATTTACGCTCGGATGCAAGCTGGCGGGATGCGCCCCGATATTGTCACGGATCAGACCAGTGCCCACGATCCGGTAAATGGCTACCTGCCGCTTGGTTGGACCATGGCGCAATGGAAAGACAAGCGCGAAAGTGACCCGAAGGCGGTCGAAAAGGCTGCACGTGCTTCGATGAAGCAACACGTCGCTGCAATGGTGGACTTTTGGAGCGCGGGCGTGCCGACGTTGGATTACGGCAACAACATCCGACAGGTGGCTCAGGATGAGGGGTTGGAGAACGCTTTTGTTTTCCCAGGCTTCGTGCCCGCCTACATTCGCCCGCTCTTTTGTCGGGGTATCGGTCCCTTCCGCTGGTGCGCGTTGTCCGGCGACCCTGAAGATATCTACAAGACCGACGCCAAGATGAAGGAACTGTTCCCCGACAATACCCATCTGCACAACTGGTTGGACATGGCGCAGGAGCGTATTGCGTTTCAGGGCCTGCCGGCGCGGATCTGTTGGATCGGGCTAGGAGATCGCCACAAGGCCGGGCTGGCGTTCAACGAGATGGTTAGAAACGGCGAATTGAAAGCTCCGGTCGTCATCGGCCGAGACCATCTTGACAGTGGTTCTGTTGCCTCACCCAACCGCGAAACCGAGGCGATGAAGGACGGTTCGGACGCTGTTTCGGACTGGCCGCTGCTGAATGCGCTTGTCAATACGGCCTCGGGTGCGACCTGGGTTTCGCTGCATCACGGCGGTGGCGTTGGCATGGGGTTCAGTCAGCATGCAGGCGTCGTCATCTGCGCAGACGGAACCGATGCCGCCGCCAAGCGATTGGAGAGGGTGCTCTGGAATGATCCCGCGTCAGGCGTTTGGCGTCATGCGGACGCCGGGTACGAGGACGCGAAAGCCTGCGCTCGCGAACATGGGCTGCGATTGCCGGGCATTTTGGGCTGATTACCACGCCAACCTTTGTTTTGTCGGTTTGCCTTAGCGCTAACGTCACATTTTCCAGTTTCGAACCGGTGCTGTTTCGGCTAGGGCTAAGCCGTTCAACAACCCCGTGGGGTTGAAGGCAACTGACAAAGGTGGCTACCCGTTGCTCGATATTGCACATGTCCGCTCGGTGATTTCGGACGTTTATGACCTTGCCCCATCGGCCGCACTGGCCAATGAGATGAAAGACACGTTTGCCCGCATGGATCGCGTGGTCAGCCCACCAGATTGGGCAATCTACGCGCCTTACGTGCGAGCCATCAATACGCTCAAGAAAGAGCGTAATGCCGTGATCCTTGGGCACAATTACATGACGCCCGAGATTTTTCACGGTGTGTCCGATTTCGTTGGGGACAGTTTGCAGCTTGCGATCAAGGCCAGTGAAGTCGAAGAAGATGTGATTGTTCAGGCCGGTGTTCATTTCATGGCCGAGACATCAAAGATCCTCAGCCCTCAGAAGACTGTTCTGATGCCCGACATGGATGCTGGTTGTTCGTTGGCAGAATCGATCACCGCTGAGGGAATCGATGAAATGCGTGCCAAATACCCCGGCGCGCCGGTTGTGTCCTATGTAAACACCACTGCCGAGGTCAAAGCAGCTTCGGATATCTGCTGCACCTCTTCGAACGCGCTTCAGATCGTCAACGCCATGGAAAGTGATACGGTCATCATGACGCCGGATCAGTACCTGGCGCAAAATGTTGCCAATCAAAGCCACAAGAATGTGGTGTATTGGCCCGGCTCTTGCATTGTGCATGAACAATACACGGCACAGGACCTGCGCGACTTCCGCGAATGGAACCCGGGAACACGGCTTATCGCGCATCCTGAATGCCCGCCGGATGTGGTGGCCGAGGCAGACTATTCCGGCTCGACCAGCGGCATCATCAAATACGTGCATGATGAAAAGCCGAAAAAGGCGATGCTGATCACCGAGTGTTCGATGGCATCCAACATTGCCGATGAATTGCCCGAGGTCGAATTTGTAGGGCCATGCAACATGTGCCCGTATATGAAGAAAATCACGCTTGAAAAGATCCTCTTCGCCCTGCACACGATGGAAGGGCAGGTCGAGGTCGCCGAAGATGTGGCTGAAAAGGCGCGAAAATCCGTTCAGGCGATGATTGATCTGTCCCGCAAGCTCGGCATTTGATCTGAAATGACCAAAGTCACCACGGATCGCGTCATTATTGTGGGTGCTGGCATCGGCGCGCTTTATGCAGCATTGAAGCTCGCGCCGCGGCCAGTGGTTGTAATCTCACCCGATGTTTTGGGCGAAGGTGCAAGTTCCTCATGGGCGCAAGGCGGTGTGGCCGCGGCAATGGATTTGTCGGATAGCCCGGAAAGCCACAGCCTGGACACCGTCAAGGCTGGCGCAGGAATAGTCGTTCCGGCCGTTGCCGATCTGGTCACGCGCGAGGCTCGGCAATATATCCTTGACCTGACGACATTGGGCACACCATTCGATCGCACCAAGGATGGCAGTTACGTGTTGTCACGCGAAGCGGCGCATAGCTTCGCCCGTGTCGTACGGGTGAAGGGGGATCAGGCAGGTAGTGAAATCATGGCTGCCCTGATCGAACGGGTGCATGAAACGCCCTCGGTTCAGGTGTTGGAAGGTGTCTTTGCCACGGCGCTGGACGTATCAAACGGTCGGGTGACAGGTGTCACGGTTCAGGACGCATCAGAAACAGGGTCCGAGCCCGTTACGATCTGCGGGCCTGCTGTGTTGCTTGCCGGGGGTGGCTCTGGCGGGTTGTATGCCTTGACGACCAATCCGGCACGCATTCGCGGGCAGGTCATCGGGATGGCCGCACGTGCTGGTGCGCTTATTGCTGACGCCGAATTCGTTCAGTTTCATCCGACGGCAATGGATGTTGGTGAAGATCCGGCACCGCTGGCAACCGAAGCGTTGCGCGGCGAAGGGGCAACCCTGATCAACAATAAGGGTGAGCGGTTCATGTTATCCGTTCACCCGGACGCGGAACTCGCCCCGCGAGACATTGTTGCGCGTGCGATTTTTGCCGAAGTGCAGGCAGGCAACCGACCCATGCTGGACACCCGCACCGCATTGGGCTCGAAGATAACGGACTTGTTCCCGGCAGTTGCTGAATACTGCGCGCGCAACGGTATCGACCCGGTCAACGAACCGATCCCGGTCGCACCGGCAGCGCATTATCACATGGGTGGTATTGCCACCGACACTGACGGTCGCGCGACACTTGACGGGCTTTGGGTCTGCGGCGAGGCATCTTCGACCGGCCTTCACGGCGCCAACCGGCTGGCCTCGAACGGGCTGCTTGAGGCGCTTGTCTTTGCGCGCATCTGCGCCGAAAGCATCGGGGCTTCCGTTCCGGTGGTGTCAAATGCCGACCCCGTTACATTGCAGTTTGTCCATGTGGTGACTCCAGACACGACAAGGGCTATCCAGGAGTTGCGCGAAACCATGACGCGCGACGTTGGTGTTGTCCGGGACCGGACGGGCCTAATCCGTGCTCTGCAAACTATTGCGCAGTTGGAGGCGCAGCACGATGCCTGCCCGTCATTTTGCAACATGTGTGCCACCGCGACCCTGATCGCTGCTGCTGCTTTGCACCGTGAAGAAAGCCGCGGTGCACACAAGCGATCCGATTTTCCAAAAGCCAATGATGGGCCCGGAGAGCGGTCCCGGATGTATTTGTCCGAAGCAATGAGCATTCGGGCCAAAGCCTGCGAGGAACTGTCATGACAAATGCGATTCTGCCAGATCTGATCCTGGAACCCATGGTTCGCGCTGCGCTGATGGAGGATCTGGGAAGCTACGGTGATGTGACAACCCGCGCCGTGATCCCACAGGAAACAACCTATACTGCCAGACTGAACGCGCGCGAAAACGCCGTCGTGTCGGGGATGCAGGTCGCCGCAATCGCGTTCCGGCTTGTGGACCCGTCGCTTGAGGTTGACGTGCGGATCAAGGATGGTTCGCGTTGCGTACGCGGTGATACACTGATGACCATCAAGGGCTCTGCCGCATCGATCCTGTCCGGCGAACGCGTCGCTCTGAACTTTGCCGGACGCCTGACGGGTATTGCCACAATGACAGCCGCATTTGTGGAGCAGACCAACGGCACTACGGCCCGCATGACCTGCACGCGCAAAACCACGCCAGGCCTGCGCATCGTGGAAAAACAGGCCGTGCTGCACGGTGGCGGTTTCAACCACCGCTATTCCTTATCAGATGCGATCCTGATCAAGGACAACCACATTGCTGCGGCAGGTGGCATTCGGCAGGTCCTTGAAGCCGCCAAGGCACAGGCCAGTCACATGATGGCGGTCGAGATTGAAGTTGATCGACTGGACCAGCTTGCCGAAGTGCTGGACGTTGGCGGTGCTTCAGTGGTTCTGCTGGACAACATGGACAATGACATGCTGCGCGAAGCGGTTGCCATGGTGGGCGGGCGGTTGAAGACCGAAGCCAGCGGCAATGTAACGTTGGAACGGGTCGCATCAATTGCGGCGACAGGGGTGGATTACATCTCGTCCGGTGCCTTGACGCATTCCGCCCGCACCGTCGATCTGGGGCTCGATTTCTGAAGGCGCGGCATTTCCGCTTGATTTATGATCGTTTGCGCCAACACAGTTGCGTATTCAAGTTTTATCGATAATAAATCCACAGCAACGCAAGCTGCAGGAAGTTTTATAGATAAAATGATCATCCCACACTCCGGCTGGACCCGTAAAACTGCGCAAGCTATTCACGATCTTCCGTTGATGGATCTTTTGTTTCGTGCGCAGACCGTGCATCGCGAAAACTTTGATCCGAACCAGATCCAGACCTCGAAGCTATTGTCGATCAAGACTGGTGGCTGCGCCGAGGATTGCGCCTATTGCTCGCAATCAGCCCGCAATGGATCAACCTTGCCCGCGTCGAAGCTGATCGAGGTTCAGCGCGTTCTTACCGAGGCCAAGAAAGCTCGCGATGGCGGCGCGACCCGGTTTTGCATGGGGGCGGCGTGGCGCGAGCCAAAGGCGCGTGACATGGATGCGCTGGTCGCGATGGTCCAGGGCGTCAAGGAACTGGGTATGGAAACCTGCATGACGCTGGGTATGCTCGACGACACCCAGGTGGTGCAGCTGCGCGATGCCGGTTTGGACTATTACAATCACAACATCGACACCTCGGAACGCTATTACTCCGAAGTCATCACCACCCGTACTTTTGCGGATCGGATTGACACGATGAACCGGGTGCAGGAAGCCGGGATCAAGGTTTGCTCGGGCGGCATTCTGGGGATGGGTGAACATACTGGCGACCGTATCGACATGTTGCTGACATTGGCCAACATGACGCCTCCGCCGGACTCGGTGCCGATCAATATGTTGATGCCGCAGGCCGATACCCCGCTTGCCGACGCCGAGCCGATCGATCCGATCGACTTTGTGCGGATCATTGCAACGGCCCGCATTCTGATGCCCAAGTCCTATGTGCGGCTTTCGGCCGGACGCAGCGACATGAGTGACGAGATGCAGGCGATGTGCTTTTTCGCCGGTGCCAACTCGATCTTTGTTGGCGAAACGCTACTGACAGCAGAAAACCCCGAAGAAGACACCGACGCGGTCCTGTTTGCCAAACTTGGCCTGCAAGCTGAAAAAGCCGAAACGCGAAACTGCACGGAAGCTGCCGAATGAAAGCAGTCAACCGACTGGAATCGATGCTTGATGCGCTTCAAGCCCGGCACCGCCGCCGGGCCTTGATCCCGACGCAAGGGCTGGATTTCGCGTCGAATGACTATCTGGGTCTTGCCGGATCTCAAGTGTTACAACGTGCGGCACATGATGCGCTGTCGCGGGGTGTGCCTGTAGGTTCGGGAGGTTCACGTCTGTTGCGGGGCAACCACCCTGAACATGAAGCGCTGGAGCGGGAAGCGGCCGCATTCTTTGAGGCTGAGGCCGCGCTGTTCATGGGAGGCGGGTTCCAGGCCAATCAGGCAATCTTCTCCACGTTGCCAGCGGCTGAGGATTTGGTCCTTTATGACGCCCTGGTTCACGCGAGCGCCCATGAAGGTATGCGGTCCAGCCGGGCAGACCTGCGTGCCTTCCGTCACAATGATGTTGCGGATGCACGCAACGTATTGCGCGACTGGCAATCTGCAGGCGGTTCGGGTCAGGTCTGGATTGCCGTCGAAAGCGTGTATTCGATGGAAGGTGATCTGGCGCCGCTGGAAGACTTGTCCGTACTTGCGCGCGAAACTGACGCGGTTTTGGTTGTTGATGAGGCCCACGCCACCGGTGTTTTTGGACAACGAGGCAGGGGGCTTGCGCATGACCTGAACGCTGATCTGCTGACATTGCATACCTGTGGTAAAGGGCTTGGTGTCTCAGGTGGGCTGATCTGCGGTCCGCGCGTAATGATAGATACCCTAATCAACCGCGCTCGTCCCTTCATCTTTGCGACCGCTCCGTCGCCTTTGAACGCTTCTCTGGTTCGTGCTGCGCTACGGGAACTGGCCGAGGATGTCAGCCTGGTTGAAGGCGCGCACAAACGTATGCGTCATGCCCATGACGCCGCACGGGAACTGGGGTTGCCCGCAGCCGCGTTGAACAGCCAGATCATCCCGGTTGTACTGGGAGATGACGAGCGCACAATGGCGATGGCGGCTACTTTGCAGCAGCAGGGTTTTGACGTTCGGGGCATCCGCCCGCCCACTGTCCCAAAAGGCACATCCCGGTTGCGCATCTCGATTACCGGAAATGTCACCCTTCAGGATATCTCGGCCTTGTTCACAACTATCTCAATCTGTCAGTCGGAGGCCGCATGAGCGCGCTGATCGTTACCGGAACCGACACAGGTGTTGGAAAAACCGTGTTTTCAGCAGGTCTGGCGGCAGCGTTGCAGGCCCAGTACTGGAAACCTGTTCAGTCTGGTCTTGAGGATGTTACAGACACTGAAACCGTCAGCGCGCTGAGCGGTGCCGAGGTCCTGCCCGAAGCGTACCGGCTGAACATGCCCGCCTCACCGCATCTGTCTGCCGAAGACATGGGCGTTGAGATTGACCTCTCGCGTCTTGAAATTCCGAAAGTGGACGGGCCTCTGGTTGTCGAAGGGGCAGGGGGCCTTATGGTGCCACTGAACCGCCAGTCCTTCTTTCTGGACGTGATTGCCGGATGGCAGGCTCCGGTTGTTCTTGTAGCGCGCACCGCCTTGGGAACGATCAACCACACCACATTGTCCCTAATGGCGCTTCGGGCTGCTGGCTGCGAGGTTGTCGGCGTCGCATTCGTGGGTGACCCCGTGCCGGACGTAGAGCAAACCATCGTCGAGATGTGTAAAGTGCATCATCTGGGACGCCTGCCATTTCTGAGCGACCTGACACCGCAGCGCCTGAACAGCGCATTTTCGGCAATCGATGTGGCGACCATTCGGAGGTTCCTGTGACCCCGTTGGAATTTGATGCGCGCCATCTGTGGCACCCTTATACACATGTGCTTGAACCCGGCCCGATGCACCTGATTACCGGGGCAGAAGGTGTCTGGCTGACGCGTGCTGATGGCATCAGAATGATCGACGCAATGTCGTCCTGGTGGTGTACGGTGCATGGGCACAGGCACCCGGCCATCATCGATGCGATGCAAAAGCAGCTGAATACACTGCCGCATGTGATGTTTGGCGGTCTGACCCACGAACCCGCCGTGGAACTCGGGCGCAGGTTGGTCGACCTTCTGCCAGATGGCCTGGATCGCATTTTCTACAGCGACAGCGGCTCGGTCGCGATTGAAGTCGCGTTGAAGATGGCAGTCCAGTACCAGATTGCCAAAGGCCGGGGCGAACGGTCTGAATTTGCCACGATCCGGGGTGGCTATCATGGCGACACATGGAAAGCGATGAGCGTTTGTGATCCCGTCAACGGGATGCATGGTCTGTTTCGCGGTGCGTTGTCGATCCAGCACTTTCTGCCACGCCCCCACATCCAGTTCGGTGATGAGTGGTTCGACGACCCTTCCGAGAACGGGTTGGAGGCGCTAGAGGCGTTGCTGAACGACAAAGGCAACAGGATTGCCGCACTGATCCTTGAACCGGTGGTGCAGGGCGCAGGTGGGATGTATTTCTATCACCCCGCATGGTTGCGCGGGGCGCGTGCTTTGTGTGATGCGCATGACGTTTTGCTGATCTTTGATGAAATCGCGACTGGATTCGGACGCAGCGGCGAAATGTTTGCAATGGATCACGCGGGGGTGGTTCCGGATATCCTGTGTCTTGGTAAGGCGCTGACCGGTGGGCATATCACCTTGGCCGCCACTATCGCGACCGAGGCTGTCGCGCGCGGGATCGGGGAAAGTGAGGCCGGAGTTTTGATGCACGGTCCCACCTACATGGCCAACCCTTTGGCTTGTTCGGCAGGGGTGGCGAGCCTTGACCAGTTGCAACAGCGAAACTGGAAGCAGGAAGTTGCATCACTCTCGCAGCAGATGAAGGCCGAACTCGCCCCCGCGCGCAATCTGCCCGGTGTTGCAGATGTGCGCGTGCTTGGCGCAATCGGCGTTATCGAGATGGAAGAGCGAGTCGACCCCTCCATCGCACATGGATTGGCCGCGGAAACCGGTGTTTGGCTGCGCCCGTTCGCTCGCAATATTTATTGCATGCCCCCCTATGTCATTTCACCTGACGAACTGAGCAGGGTAACGTCTGCGATGCTTGCTCTGGCTGGGGGGCAGAAATGAAAAGCCGTTGGCTGGCGCAATCAGGTGACAGTACTTTGACCCTTGTGTTCGGTGGTTGGGCATTGGGCGATGCTCCGTTCCGGGGTCTTACGGGGGGCGGGAATATTCTGTTGGTGGAAGGTTACACCAGCCTCGATGATCCCCTGCCTGATCTCGGCCGTTTCGATCACATAGATATGCTGGCCTTTTCCTTTGGTGTCGCATCGGCTGCGCATTGGCTGGCGTGCTCGGGCTTTCGTCCCGACCGATTGATCGCCATCAGCGGCACTTTGCACCCGGCGTGCCCGGAGCGTGGCATTGCGCCTAACATGATCAAGGCAACAGCGGCTCAGCTTTCCGAGCGCAGCTTCGCCAAGTTCTGCCGCCGTGCAGGTTTGCCAGGTGAGCCCCCGGAACTCGATATAGTCGCGGCGCAGCAAGAGCTAATTGCGGTGATACAGCGCGGGTCCGCCCCTGATCCAGGTTTTGACAGGGTGTGGATACCCACAAACGACCGGATCATTCCGACATCGGCCCAAGATGCCGCATGGGCCTCAACCTCGGCCCGAGTCGCGCATGTTGCGGGGCCGCACGTACCATTCCTACCGGAGCAAAGTTGGGCGAGTTGGGTATCATGACAGCGCAACTGGCAGACAGGGTGCAGCGGAGCTTTAGCAGAAGTTTTCAAACCTACCACGATACGGCAAGTCAACAAGCCTGGGTTGCAGGCAAGCTGGTGTCCGAACTGCGTCGTGCCGGAGCCCCGGACCGCTTTGAAACTGTCTTCGAGCTGGGATGTGGCACAGGGCATCTGACCCGTCTGATGCGACAAAAATTTCACCTGCCAAACCTCATATTGAACGACATCGCGCCGCAGGCTCAGGCAACGGCGGATGCGGAACAGGCCACGTTCATTGCCGGTGATGCGCGTGAAGTTCACTGGCCTTCCCGGATTGATCTGATCGCCTCGGCTTCGATGATCCAATGGATGGAAAGCCCGTTGCAATTGCTTCACAAAGCGATGGACGCGCTGGAGCCCGGCGGGTGGTTGGCGGTTTCGGGTTTTGGCCCTCAGCAATATCAAGAGCTTAGCGCGATCGGATCAGCTGCGCGTGCACCGGGTCTTACTACGCCGACTGCTCTTGCCGCTGCTGCCGACGGCCCGATGCAGGTATTGGCCGTTGGTGAAAGCCTGAGGCAAACCTATTTCGATACGCCTCGCGAGGTACTTAGGTATTTGCGAAGAACAGGTGTAAACGGCAGGGCGCAAGGGACATGGACCAAGTCCACGCTGGCTCGGTTCGAAAACGAATACGCTAAGGAGTTCGGCACGGATCGCGGGGTCTCACTGACATATCATCCCGTGTGGATCATTGCCCGGAAGCGATAGGTGCTTATTCTGCCGTGGCCTAACGTAATTTGTGAGCCTGCCAGACGGTCGCAATCTCCGCAGCCACGGCCCTCGGCCTTGAAGCGATTGTCACCAGTTCGTTTTTTCGGGTTTTGCAGGCAATCAAATCTCATGTGCCCAGGGCGGTTCTGCCCCGGCGCGTGATACTGTTACGGCGGCAACAGTTGCGCCCAACGCCATGGCCGCCCGCAAGCTTTCAGAGGTCAGATTGCGCAGCCCCTGCTTTGTCAAATGCCCTGCGCGGCTGAGTTCAGTCAGAACACCAGCGTTAAACGTGTCGCCCGCGCCGATTGTGTCGACAACCTGAACAGGTCTCACAGGAACCAAAACCTTGGATCCGTCGGCCAGGTACCCATTCGCCCCGTCGCCACCCCTGGTCACGATGAGGGCTGACGGACCGGTCTGCAACAAAAGAGACGCTTTGGCGGCCTCGGGTTCGGCTCCCGGGATGATCCAGTCAAGATCTTCGTCTGAAACCTTCACAATATCGGATTGCGCAATCATGCGGTTCAGACGGGTTCGATACCGGGTCTGATCCTTGATGAAGCCCGGTCGGATATTCGGATCCAACATCACTGCGCGATCCGCTCCGTGGCGATTCAGAAGTGAGGCATAGGCATCCGCGCAGGGTTCACATGCCAGACTGATACCCCCAAGATATAAGGCGGACACGGCTGTAAGCTGGTCTGGCATGTCCTCGGGTTGCAGCATTCGTCCGGCGGTGTTTTCATCAACAAAGCTGTAAGTGGCGTGACCGTCTTTTAGCTGTACGAACGCAAGGGTCGTGGGGCGGTCAGAGACGATCACATGTGACGTGTCAACGTGGCTTGAAATCAGCGCCTTTGTAATTTGTTGGCCAAACATGTCAGACGACACACCGGTCAGCATTCCGACGGAAACACCCAGACGACCGACTGCGACCGCCGTGTTCAATATCGCCCCACCTGTGTGCGGTACAAATCCTTGTGCGCCCGACACTGTCGGCTCGGAAATCATGTCGATCAGGGCTTCACCACAGCACAGGATCATTTCGTAGTCCTTTTCAAAATATTTTGTCAGGAAGACTTGCTATCGCATCAAAGCGTTCTTGCAGAAATTGTTCGCCCCGATGATGCCGAATTCTGCTTGCTCGGACACATACAGGTTCAATGAGCGGCGCAGTTCGCTGAAACGGCCACCGCCGTTGAACGCCTCTCTGAACTCATCACCGAATAACCAGCGGTTCTTTTCTGCGACACCGCCAACAAGAAATACTCCGCCCGCAGGCATCAGTGTGACGGCCATGTCGCCCATCAAAGCCCCCAGATGGGTGTTGAACATCCGAGCGGCCTGTACCGCGATGGGGTCAGAACGGTCGCGGGCATCAAGCAGAATGTCTTTCGCCGAGCGCGTTGGTGTCTGTATTTGGCCTGCCGCCAGCCCGATCGCCTGATAGAGGATAGGCAAGCCCGTACCGCTCAGGAACATTTCAGCTTCCAGCGCGAGGCTGTCACCAAAAAAACACTCAGGCGCAATGCTGCGGGCTGCTTCAAAGATGTCAACTTCGTCGCGGTGACGCGGATACAGGCCCACATGCCCACCTTCGCCAGAGACTGTGTGATAGTGGCCCTCGGAAAACAGCAACGCCCCCACGCCAAGCCCTGTGCCGGGGCCCACCACCAATCGCGTGCCTGCGGGCGGTGTCGCGTGACCTTGCAAGACGGCAACATCTTTCTGGGTTACTTCAGCCACCGACCACGCTGCAGCGGTGAAATCATTAATTACAAACGTATGACTGGCACCAGTGGCCTTTGCCAATTCGGCCTCGGACAGGTCCAGATTGGCATTTGTCAGCCGAATCGTGCCGTTCCGGACGGGGCCCGCCCCCGCCGCCACGACCGCCTGTGGATTTGTTCCGATTTCATCCCGAAGCGCGTGAAACGCTTCAAGCAGATCTTCCAGTGTCCCCGTCGGGCGCTTGCGAAGGTCTGTCAGCTCTCCGTTCGTCACCACGCCCAGCCGCGTGTTGGTGCCCCCTATGTCAGCAACCAGATTCCAATGCTCATGCACTGCACTGGATGGTTGCGCTAACGTCTGAGAGACGTTCTGACCCCCGGAAAGGGCAGACTTGAGCGCCATGAAAGACGCTTTGGGTGTTCTCTCAAGCGTTTCAAATTTCACGTCCACCAGTCCAAACCTTTTTCCACATCCGAAGGCCCATTCGCATTTGTCACAGTAGTGACCAGACAAAACAGCCCTTTACCGGAACACCTTGTGCCAAAGCGTCGCTTACGGCAGCCAGGTGTCGGTTGAGATAATCCATGCGATCATCATTCTAAAGACGTTCCGCGCTCGCCATACCGTTTTCGGTGATACAGATTGGTAGCCCGCTCGTATAGCCCTTCATTGTTTGGATCTGAAATCGGTTGAAAAAAAAGGCTCGATTGCCCACCCCATCTGGGTTTTGGGCAAAGGTTCGGCGCTTTATTCAGGGTTGGCCGTACGGATCGCATCTATACGGCGCTTGACATGGTTATAATTCATAATCCACCTTAATTGAAACGTTTCAATGGTGAGGGATGCGAGTTTCTGCCCAACTCTACACAGTGCGACAATGCGGTGATCTTGCAGATCAACTGCAATTGGTTGCGGCCTGCGGGTATTCAGATGTCGAAACCACCGGCTTGCATGGCCTGACCCCCGCTCAGATGGCTGGCATTATTATCGGGTCAGGCCTTACTGTTCGGTCAGCACATTTTGATTGGGAAGAGTTTGAAGGGCGATTTACGGATATCGTCGAAGTATTAAACCTAATGGAATGCCGGGTGGCTGTCATGCCTTGGCTGGCGCCCCAGGTGCGGCCCGACGCTGCCGAGGGATGGAGGGCGGTGTCGGGCCAGTTGTCCAAATGGGCAAACCAACTGACAGATCATGGTATCAGCCTTGCGTATCACAATCATGATTTTGATCTTATCGGTGAGGCTGGCGACACACCTCTTGACCTGATCCTTTCCGGCGGAGATGTCTTTTGGCAGCCAGATATCGGTTGGCTGGTTGCGGCTGGCCTGGATCCGGCGGACGCGATCCGCCGCAACGCCAATCGAATCCTGTCCGTGCATGCAAAGGATATCGACCCAGCAGGCGGAACAGGTGACGCGCGCTGGCGCGATATGGGCGAAGGCGTGGTTAACTGGAACGCAACCTTGCGCGCGCTTTCCTCGACCAACTGCACGGACCTGTTTGTCGAACATGACGAAACCGCAGATCACGTACGCACGCTGCAAACGGGTCGGTCGTTTTTGACGGAACAATTGGCAGGGTTTGAGTGATGGCGCGGGCGACGATCAAATCGATTGCCAGAAGTACCGGGTATTCCGTTGGCACAGTCTCGAATGCCTTGCGGGATTCCGTATCGGTGAAGCGGGAAACCCGGGAAGAGATTCAGAAAGTTGCATCGGAGCTGGGATACCGGGTGAATCTGGATGGCCTAAAGCTGCGCACTAATAAATCCTATAGAATTGCGGTCATGGTCAGTGTTTCAAGTGATGCGGCGGAAGAGTGGGAAGGTGTAGAGTTTACGCGAATTCTGGCCGGAATATCCAATGCACTAATGGGATCACGCTATCAGCTGAGTGTATTCAGCGCATGTGATGGCGAGGCCGCGCTGCAAACGTTGAAGTCCATCGTGCAGGAAGGGCAGGCTGATGGCGTGATCTTTTCCGGCACGCGGGTTCATGATGAACGCGTCGCGTATCTGCAGGGGCAGGGCTTTCCTTTTGTCACATACGGCATGAGCGACAGCCCTCAACCGCATCCTTATGTGGACCTCGACAGTCAGGCAGCGGCCTATGATGCCACGACCCGGCTGCTTGCGCTGGGGCATCGTCGCATCGCTTTGATAAACCCGCCGGATGACCTGATCTATGCGCAACAACGCCGCCGGGGTTATGCTGATGCGCTGTCAGAATGCGGTGTGGAGTTCGATCCGGCACTGGTTTCCACCGGCCCGACCACCGCGGAATCCGGTCAGCAGAAATTTGCGACGCTTATGCAGTTGCCGAAACCGCCGAGCGCCATCATCTGCGCCAATGAGGCCATAACCCTTGGGGCGCTGTCAGCTGCCGACAAAGCCGGAGTGCAGGTTGGCAGGGACGTTGTGGTCATCTCGAACGATGACTTGAAGCTCAGCCAGTATTTTGTACCGCCACCCAGCACTTATTACTTGCCGATTGCTGAAACAAGCCGTCTGCTGGGTGAGTTCATGTTGAAAGCTTTGGACGGGGTCGATCCGTCCGAGATTCAGAAAAAGATCAGGGCCACATTGATCGAGCGACAACCTGACACCCCGGCGCCGGATGCGGCGCAGACCACCTGATCCAACAAAGGAGTAACTGAACATGATTAAAAACCTACTTGCCGCTGCCACTCTCACGACACTGATGGCTCCAGCGGCTTTTGCTGCTGACCTGGAAGGTCGTGTTCTGAAAATCGGAACCGATGCGACATATCCACCGATGGAAACCGTGGATGAAACAACCGGAGAGATCGTGGGCTTTGACGTCGATGTGATGAATGCGATCTGTGCAAAGGTCAATTGCGTTCCCAACTTCGTAAACACCGCCTGGGACGGTATCTTTGCGGCCCTTCAGCAGGGCGAGTTCGATCTGGTTATCTCGGGCGTGTCGATCACACCGGAACGCGAAGAAACCATGGACTTTTCCGAGCCTTACATCGTTGTCAGCCAGGCCATTCTGTTGCAGGTCGATAATGCTGACATGACACTTGAGGATTTCAAAGCCGGTGGTCAGAAACTGGCCGCGCAAACTGCGACGACCAACGCCCAATTGGCGGAAGAGCTTGTCGGGCGCGAGAATGTCAGCCTTTACGACAACTTCTCGGCCGCCATTCTGGCGCTTCAAAACGCAGACGTTCAGGGCGTGATCATCGATGGCACATCGGCGGCGGCCTATGAGCAGGAATTTGCGGGCGAGTTGACTGTTGGCATCACAGGCCTGCAATCCGATCCATTGGGTATCGTGTTTCAGGAAGGCGATCCGACGGTGGACGCTATTAACGCCGGTCTTAAAGCCATTCAGGAGGATGGAACGCTGGACGAGCTGACAGCCAAATACTGGGGCACCAACTGATCCATTAGCGCCCTTTTTTGGTCCGGCGGCCAGTGCCGCCGGGCCTTGTCATAGCGGAGAAGTTCCATGTCGCGCCTCAGCACGATCCGCCCGAGTAACCTGGTGTTGCTCGCAGCAGCGCCCTTTATTATCTACCTGTTCGCCACATCCTCAAAATACTTGCGGTCTCTGGTCGCAATTCTGGGGATCGGCACAGATGCGGTGGCCATCTTTGTTGGATTTCTGCTGATTGCAACCGTTGCGATCCTTGGATATCTTTGCGCACGCTACGTGCGGTTTTCACAGAACTCCCCCGGCTGGTTGCGGCTCTGCGCGCTTGCCGCGTTACCGGCGGCTGCGACGCTTTTGGTCATCAGCTTTGTTTCTCCGCAACTTCTGATGCCATTTGCCGAGTCGGTCTTCTTTCATGCGCTCAGCGAAAACACCTCGCCCCTCATCGATCGGTCCAATCAGACCTGGGTACTGTTTCCGGACGTGATCGCCAGGGTTCAGACGGGATTACAGGTTATCCTGGCGGTTTACGCAGCTGTAGTCGCGCTTTGCCTATTGTCGGCACGTTTGCAGCCACCCTGGCGCGGGCGCGTCTTGTTGGGGTTGGAGAGTCTCACAGGCGCAGTACTGTTTTATCTCATGTTCATGGCTCATTGGCAGTTCGCGACCGGGGTGGCCATTACTTTCCGCGCGGCCATCTTTGCCTATGTCTTCGCGGCCATTCTTGGTTTGGTCTGGGTCGGGTTGCAATCGTTTAAGCCAAAGGCGCGTACTACGGTCGTCTATGGTTCGATCAGTTTGGCATTGCTGGCAGCCTCGGCCTTTTTCTTCATGCAGCCGCAGGTCAGCTTTGTTCTGGTGGGCAGCACCGAGGGGCGTATCGCGGTTGTGCGCGGCACGCCGCAGGCGCAGGCTGACGTTATCCGGTTTGGTGAGTTCGAAGGGGCCGACGGTCAGCAATATCGCATTCGCAGCGCAACCGATGCCACTGCCGCGCTTGAACAGATCGAAACGGTCGACAGTGTCTCGGGCGCTTTTGTCCCGGCCGATGCCCATACACAAGGTTATCCGGTCCTGTGGCAAACAAGATTTCTACCCGACAAATACCGCAATCCGGCCCTGGCATTTGCCGTGTTCGGGTTTTTGTTGCTGACACTGACCATTGGCGGGGCTCAGCATAAGCTGCATCCTCTGGCGGTCGGGGCCGAGTTTTTCGTGGATACGATACGCGGCATTCCGATGCTGGTGATCATTCTTTATATCGGACTGCCACTGGCGGGCGCAGTCAAAGACGCCACCGGCGGCGGTATCGACATGACCAATATGACCCGCGGGATCATCGCGATCTCAGTTGGTTATTCCGCCTATATGGCCGAAATTTTCCGATCCGGGATCGAGGCGATACCGAAAGGCCAATTGGAGGCGGGCAGCTCTCTGGGTTTGTCGCGCTGGCATACGGCGCGGCTTATCGTTCTGCCGCAGGCCCTGCGGATTGTCACTCCACCGCTTGGCAATGAGTTTATCGCGATGATCAAGGACACGTCATTGCTGTCTATCCTGTCCGTCCGCGACATGACCCAGAGGATGCGCGAATTTCAGGCGGCTAGCTTTCTGCCCTTTGCACCCTTCAATACGGCGGCAATCCTGTATGTCGTTCTCACACTCGGCTGTGCCAGTTTCCTGAAGTGGATCGAACGACGCACAGCAAAGGACACACGATGAGCGCGCTGGAACTTGGGGTTTGTTACTACCCCGAACAGTGGGACCCTTCGCAATGGCGAGACGATGCCGCCCAAATGGCAGACATGGGGTTGGATTGGGTGCGGATTGCTGAATTCACCTGGGGTCTGATCGAACCCGCGCGCGGTCAGTTCCACTGGGACTGGCTGGATGAAGTGATCGAGATACTGGGTCAGGCTGGTCTGCGGGTCATGATGTCCACCCCAACAGCCGCCCCCCCCAAATGGTTGATCGATGAGTATCCCGAAATCCTGCCCGTTGGGCCGGATGGTCGGGTCAGAGGGTACGGTTCGCGCAGGCATTATTGTTTTTCCAGTGAGGTTTATCTGGCCGAGGCGCAAAGGATCGCAACTGAATATGCCCGCAGATATGGTCAGAATTCGTATGTCCAAGCGTGGCAGATCGACAATGAGTACAACGACCACGATACAGTTCTCAGCTATTCCGATGCCGCGCGAACAGGTTTTCAGAACTGGTTGGAGGAACGATACGGGGCAATCGATGCGTTGAATGACGCGTGGGGAACCGTTTTCTGGGGGTCGCTCTACTCTCAGTTTGGTCAGATCGAACTGCCCAACGGGCTGGTCGCCACGCCCAATCCAGCCCATGCTCTGGAATTCGCGCGCTATTCTTCCGATCGAGTTCGTCTGTTCAACAAAACGCAGGTGGATGTTCTGCGCAAATATGCGCCGGGCCGGGATATTACCCATAACTTCATGGCAGGTAGTTTCGAATTCGATCACCACGCCGTAGCGGCTGATCTGGATATTGTCGGGTTCGACAGCTACCCGCTAGGGAACTTATTGGGCTCTACCCTTTCAGATGAGGAAAAGCGCCGCTATCTGCGCACCGGCGCACCGGATTATCAGGGCTTTCATTGTGATTTGTATCGCAGTCAGGGGCGCGGTCGGATGTGGGTGCTGGAACAGCAGCCGGGCCCGGTGGATTGGGCTGACAAGAATCCGTCGCCGGCAGAGGGGATGGTTCGGCTTTGGACCTGGGCGGCCTATGCACATGGCGCGCAAGCCGTGATGTTTTTTCGCTGGCGACAGGCAAAATCTGCGCAAGAGCAATACCATACTGCGATTTTGCGGTCAGATGGCAGCCCGGATCAGGCCGCTGTTGAATTGGCTGAGATCGTGAAGGATCGCGCCATTTTGCCGCCCGAGAGACGGGCAAAATCACGGGTTGCAATGCTACTGGATTATACCTCTATCTGGGCGGCGGACATCCTGCCACATGACAACGATTTCCCCAATGCCCAGATTTTTCGCGAGTGGTACACTGCAATTCGTGGTTTTGGGGTCGATCTTGATTTTGTTGGCCCTGAAGATGAACTGAGCGGCTACGCCCTCATCATATTACCTCAAAGCATGATCGTGACCGCTGACCTTGCAGACAAGCTTGACGCTTCGGGGGCCAAGATTCTGATAGGTGCTCGTTCCGGCAGCAAGACATCCGGGATGAACACCCCGTCCAATCTGGCTCCAGGCGAACTGGCAAAGTTAACAGGTATCCGTGTCACGCGCGTCGAATCACTTCCTTCACTTGCGCATGAGGCTGTGGTTCTTCCCGATGGGCAGCAATTTGAATTCACGGGTTGGCGTGAAATTGTCGAGACCAAAGAGCGCGTTTTAGCCCGCTTCAAGAGCGCTTATTGCGATGCCAGTCCGGCGGTCATCCGTTCTGACCGCACGACCTATCTGGCAATGGTTCCGCGAAATGAGCTTTTGCAGGCGATTGTCGGGGAGGTACTGAACTGGGCTGGGATAAATGCAACGCCTTGCGACCCCGATATGCGCATAACCCAACGCGGCTCGACCTACTACGCGTTCAACTTCAGTGACGTTTCAAAGCCTTTGCCTGCTGGTCGTGCACGTCAAATTCTGCTTGGTTCAGATCCGGTCAATCCAAAGGACATTACCGTTTGGCAGGAGAATGCGGCGCCTCATAAATCAGCTTAGACGTGTCAAATCGCGAAACTGGACATAAGATTTTCGCAAACTGTCACTTTTGGACTGACGGATGGGCGCAGAAAGTCCTATGAATAGAAAACAAAAAACGAGTCCAACAACGGGAGAACACTATGGTTACCAAGTCATCACTTTCCAGACGCACTGTTTTGAAAGGAGCGGGTGCCGCAGCACTTGCCGCGCCTCTTTACAGCAAGAGCGCACTGGCTTCGTCGGGTGAAATCAACATACTGATGTGGTCGGATTATCTGCCGCCCAGCTTTATCGAAGAGTTTGAGACCCTTACTGGCATCAAGGTGAACTACACCGGGATCGGCTCAAACGAAGAAATCATCAACAAGATGAAGGCGACCAAAGGTCAGGGCTTTGACATCGTCTCGCCAACCAACAACCGCTCGTTGCAGTGGGAGCCGCTGGAGTTGTTGCAGCCCTTTGACATGAACAAGGTTCCGGTCGACCTGGTGAACCCTGCCATGGCCAAAATCGGTACGGATGCTTGGAACTTTGGCGGCGCCGGGGTTCACTGGTTGCCGCATATCTGGGGCACCGAAGGCATTGCATACCGCACCGACTTGTGGCTGCCGGCTGGGGATGCACCATCCTATGGCGACGTCTGGTCGGAAGAAAACGCAGGCAAGACCATGGGCCGCGCGCATTCTATGATGCTTGGCGCTGGTCTTTACATGGAGCGTTCCGGCGAGATGGAGCCGGGTTCGGTCTGGGCCGCATATGGCGATGAAGAAACCATGCGCAAGGTCTGGGGACAGATCACCGACTGGTGCATTGCACGTAAGGATCGCATCAAGCTGATCTGGAACGACGCCGACACGCAGAAGAACGGCCTTCTGAACGAAGGTGTTGTTGTCGGTCAGACCTGGGACGGTCCGCCACTGGCACTGAAATCGGCTGGTGAACCGGTGCACTATCAGGCGCCTATCGAAGGGGCGATGGCATGGGTTGACGGGATGTCGATTCCATCTGGTGCGGCGAATATCGACCAGATCTATGCCTTCATCGACTTCGCCTATCAGGCCAAACCTGCCGGTGTTGCCATCGACAGCCACGGGTACAACTCTCCTGTTCTGGGGGCTGACCAGTATTCTGGCGACACCTACAAGAAGAACTTTGCCGAGGCCTATCCGGGCGACTCGCTGGCCAACCTCAACCCGTGGCCGGCCGAAGCACCGTGGTATGCTGAAACGCGGACCGAGTTCGTCAACAAGTTCAAGAGCGCATAAGCGATCTGAAACCATGCCCCTCGCGTTCTGCGGGGGGCAACAATCTGTGCGCCGCTCCGGCGTAACGGAAAGCTATGTGGTGTGGTGACAGCACGCACCTCAGGGAGATACCAAAAATGAGTGCAGGGGTCGGAGTCGATCTGGAAAACCTGTGGATCCGCTTCGGTGACTTCGTCGCCGTGCGCGATGCAAACGTCAATATAAACGGGGGCGATTTCTTTTCGTTCCTCGGGCCCTCGGGTTGCGGAAAAACAACGATCTTAAGGGCTGTTTCCGGCTTTCTCGAGCCTAGCGAAGGCAATGTCCTGATCGGCGGCAAGAACATGCGGGGCATCGGACCTAACAAACGCCCCACTGCTCTGATCTTTCAGAACCTGGCGTTGTTTCCCTTGATGAAGGTCTGGGAGAACATCACGTTCTCGATGGAAATCAAAGGTGCCAGCAGCGCCGAACGGCGCAAGCGCGCTGATGAGCTTTTGGACATGATCGCGCTGCCGGGGCAAGGCGACAAACTTCCCAGCGAATTGTCTGGGGGTCAGCGTCAGCGAGTGGCCATCGCTCGCGCCCTTTGCGCCGAGCCGGATGTTCTGCTTCTTGATGAACCTTTGTCGGCACTTGACCTCAAACTGCGCCAGCACATGCGAACGGAACTGCGTGAGATACAGCAGCGGGTGGGCATTACCTTTATCTACATCACACACGACCAGGGCGAGGCACTGACCATGTCAGACAATATCGCCGTCATGCGTGCAGGTGTGATTGACCAGATTGCCGACGGTAAAACCATCTACAACGATCCCAACACGGCTTTCGCGGCCTCATTTGTCGGCGAAAACAACGTTTTCCGTGGCAAGATCAAACAGGTCATGGGCAACGAGGCGCTGATCTCGACCAACCGCTCGGGCGACCTGGTTGCACGGATATCGACCGCCAACCAAGGCAAGATGAAAGAAGGCGATAGTGCGATGATGTTCATTCGTCCCGAAGCCTTCGCCATTGCGCCCGAGGGGGCTTCGGGTGACCATTTTGTTACCGCGCGGGTCAACCACGAAGAATTCGAAGGCAACGTCTTCAACATCTTTACCGAAGGTGAAGGTGGAAAAGAGATCAAGGTGTCGATCCCGAACCATGGACAATCCTTCGAGGACCACACCGGACAGAACATCACGTTGGAATACAAGACGCATAATGCCGTCATCGTTCCTGCGGGTGAACTGGCTGCAGAATAAGGGGAAAAACTCATGCCCCAGTTTCTGAAAGACTTCTTCAATCGCAACGGCACCGGCATGGGAGTGGCGATCCTGGGTCTGGTTCTGTTCTGGACCATCGGCCTGATCATCCTTCCGCAGCTGTCGATGTTGGACTTCTCGTTCCGTCCGAACCTGCCGCCGCCAGAGATCGGCGGACCCAAAGACGTATATACGCTAGAGAACTACAAATATCTGATTTATGGCCCCGAAGGCGGCAGTCAGGACTACAACACCGTTGATCTGAGGGTGTTTTTCCGAACTCTTGTGGCTGCGGTTTTTGTGACGGTTTTCAACCTGATCATCTGCTATCCGATTGCCTATTACCTGGGTCAGGCCGAAGGTAGCCATATTCGTATCTTTGCGATCATGCTGATCATCCCTTACTGGATCAACGAAATCCTGCGCGCCTTTGCGCTACGCATCATCTTTGGGGAAACAGGTGTGTTGAACACGTTGTTCACGGGGTTGGGCATCTGGGATACGCCGTTCGACTTCATTCGCAATGACATCGCGCTCTATGCGGGTCTGGGATACGCGTACATTCTGCTGATGATTTTCCCGATGTATAACGTGATTGAAAGTCT
Organism: Ruegeria sp. O4; assembly: GCF_056535125.1. Taxonomy (NCBI): domain Bacteria; kingdom Pseudomonadati; phylum Pseudomonadota; class Alphaproteobacteria; order Rhodobacterales; family Roseobacteraceae; genus Ruegeria; species Ruegeria sp. O4. Next base: position 43,170 of record NZ_JBQERO010000008.1, read on the forward strand.
GGACAAAAACCAGATCGAAGCAGCACGCGACCTTGGGGCGCCTTGGTGGCGGATACATTGGCGTGTGGTCATTCCTTATGCCAAGCCGGGGATCAGCTCGGGCTGTACCATGGTCTTCATGTTGTCCGCCGGTGCGTTGGCTGCGCCGCAAATTCTGGGCGGGCCGTCCAGTTTGTGGTTCACCCAACTGATCTATCAGCAGTTCAATGACAACAACGACTGGCCACAGGGCGCCGCCTACGCAATCGTTCTGCTGGTCACTTGTATTCTGTTCGTGCTGGCCATGATGCGCCTTTTCAAAGTGAACATGGGGGATATCGGGAAATGAACAATTCCTTCCTCCGTATAAGCATCTGGGTCTATCTGGCGATCTTCTTCCTGTATCTGCTGGGCCCGCTTGTGATCATGTCGATCACCGCGTTCAACTCGTCCGGCTTCCCCCGTATGAGCCCATGGGAATGTCTGACATTCCAGTGGTTTGGCGAACTGTTTCAGGATCAGCGCATCCTAAACGGTATCAAGAACTCGCTGATCATCGGAATTGGCACAGTGATCCTGTCCGTGGCGATGGGTTTGGCAGGCGCGCTGATGCTGACCCAGATCTGGCCGAAGCTTCGCGCGACCTACTATACTGTCATCATCGCACCGATCCTGATCCCCGGTGTGGTACTTGGTATCTCGACGCTGGTCTTCTGGGACCGGATCAACCGGATGCTGGGGCTGGGTGCAGACAGCTTTCTGTCAAACGGCATCTTCCTGACGGTGATCGGCCAATCCACCTTCATCGCCAGTTACTGCATGCTGGTGCTAGTGGCGCGGTTGCAACGGTACGATGTTGCCTTGACCGAGGCGGCACTGGACCTTGGGGCCAGCCATGCACAGGCTTTCCGCAAGATCCTGCTGCCCTTCATGCGCCCTGCAATCGCCTCGGCAGCGGTGCTGGCATTCTTGGCCTCGTTCGAGAACTACAACACCACCACTTTCACCTTTGGTGAATACCCGACGCTGACGATTGAGCTGGCTCAGAAGGTCCGCTACGGCATCACACCCGCGATCTCGGCGCTGGCATTCATTATCGTTGCGCTGACGGTTTTCTTCGCTCTGTTGAACGAAGCCAAGCTTAAACGTCAGGAACTGGTGGCAGCGGCGCGTAAGAACGCAACGGTCGAGGAACTGGCTGGCAAGATCAAGCTGCCAAGTTTCTTTGCCGGTAACATGGCCGCCGTGTTGTTGGTCGCATTTGCGGTTGTAACGATCACCGTTATTGGCACAGCGGCGACCTACAGTCCGGCGCAATGCATTGCCGATGTTCGCGAGCAAAAGCAGCTGGAAGCGGAACAACGCATTCAGGAGCTGCGCAAGCAGCGTGAGGAACGCCGCAAACAGCAGGAGGCGGAAAAAGCCGGGCAGGGTGATGCCCAAACCGCGCCAAAGCCGTCGAATAACAGCGGTTTTGGTAATGTCTTCGCTCCGAACTCGCTGGATGGCAGCGAGAATGAAAGCAACGAAGGTGCTTCCGAATCCGAGAGTGAGCCATCCAACAACAGCGGTTTCGGAGGGGTGTTTGACCCCAACAGCCTGAAAAGCGACTAATCGCTGTGCCAAGCGGCAACCAACGCATCTGCCCGGACAGGATTCAATTCTGTCCGGGCAGATTGCGCTTCAGGATTTTCACATCACAACCGCCGATGGTAGACCCGTTCCAGACCACCGGTTCAGCGTTATAGTTGATCAGGAACATGTGGTCGGCTGTCTCACGTAGTCGCAGTCCTCGCGGCATTGGCTTCAGGCTCAATCCCGTTTCTTCCGCAGCCAAGCCGACGACTCGATCCCATAATGTTTCGTTTGGGAAGCCTGCAAGATACCAAAGCCCGTCCCCTGCCATAAGCGCAGGCGCTCCGTCTTCAAACCTCAGAATTTCTTCGGCTGACCCTGAAAGGCGATCAATCCAATGCTGTGCCGCGCCGCCGCCTCGGACCGTCCGGTTGACAGCGGGGGGCAGTGTTTCGACCAAATCCACGTTGCAGTCCAACCCTTTCAGGCTAGGTCGACCAGCGGCGGGGATCTGGAAATCACGGGTAATTGCGCCGCTGCGCGGGCCTAGGATGGCCAGATCCGAGTTGTCCGTTAACCTACGCTCCAAATCCGGGTCAATCGTTGCCAGTCCGGGGGCAAGGATCAGTGCATAATGCGCGGACAGGTCATTGGACGAAACGAAATCAATCGACAACCCCGCACGGCGCAATGCACGATAAGCTGAGAAGACCAACCGGAAATAATCAAAGCCTGCTCCTTGCGGTAGCGATGTCCAGGCCCAGTCCGAGGGGTAATCAAACAGTATGGCAACCTTGGATGGTGCCTGATGCACCTCGCCCAATGTATATAGCTCATCCGCTGTCTGACGGGCCTCGTGCAAGGCAGGGGCAGGGCGATTGTCCGGTGTCAGCAAACCCGCGTGCATCTGTTCCTGTGCAAAGGGGGTTTGGCGCCATCGAAAGTAGCTCACAACCTCAGCACCGTGGGCGACAGCCTCAAGCGACCACAACCGTACCATTCCGGGCAGGGGTGCCGGGTTATAGGGCGCCCAATTCACCGGACCGGGTTGTTGTTCCATCACCCACCATCGGCCACGGCCCACTGCCCGGTAAAGATCATGGTGAAACGCCTGCATGTCCGGATCGCCTTGCTGAAGAAAGGCGGTTTTGTGGGCTTCGTCATCTTCCAATCGGTCCGATAGAAATCCGATCGGATAACTGTCCCAAGTCGCAATATCCAGATCCGCACCAACCTCGAAATGGTCGAAATCCAGAATACGGCCCATGTAGTTATGCAACAGCGGCGCACCGGTCAAAGGTCGCAATACATCGACCTGAGCTTTGTTGAATGCCACAACCTGATCTGAACTGAACCGACGGAATGCCAGTACATGAGCGGGGTTAGGCTCGGTTACAGTTTGATTGGGTAAATCAACCTCATCGAAGCTACTGTACTCCATCGACCAGAACACGTTTCCCCAGGCCTTGTTCAGCTGTTCTATGGAACTGTATTGAACAGCCAGCCAGCGCCTGAATGCGTTCAGAGCCGGGGTACTATAGCTGACGGTTGTGTCGTGGCACCCATACTCATTATCGATCTGCCATGCCGCCACATACGGGTTGTGACCATAGCGCTTCCCCAGGACCCTTGCGATACGGACACATTCATCGACATAACCCTGGTGGCTAAAGCAATAATGTCGCCGTGACCCGAATTTGCGTGTGTTTCCATGTGCATCCACAGCCAGCATGTCCGGATGTTTGTCCAGCATCCAACGCGGTGGCGTTGCTGTTGGTGTGCCAAGCACGACTTTCAATCCCGCCTCGCCAAGTGTTTCAACCGCAAGGTCCAGCCATTCGAATTGCAGGGTTCCGGGGTGGGGCTCCAGCCGGCTCCAGGCGAACTCTCCTATGCGCACCCACGAGATGCCAGTGTCCACCATGCGCGCGGCATCTTCCGCCCACATCGCCTCGGGCCAGTGTTCAGGGTAGTAACACACACCAAGTTCCGGCTTCATAATATGATCCTGTGTTCTGCCTGCCCTCGCCCCGCGTTTGGCATTGCAAAGGTCATGCCGTTGGTGGGTTGGGATTCAATATCTGCGTTGCTCAACCCCTGCCGTGCCGAGGTGCAGAACAGCGTGCCCAAGCCGTCGCCACCAAAGGCCGGGCAGGACGTATGTGACGCGTCGAAGGAAATGGCCTTCAGGAATTGACCTTCGGGCGTGTAGGCCGCGACACGTCCAATCCCCCATTGCGCGACCCAGATGTTGCCGTCGGCATCAACCACCGCACCATCCGGGTTCAGGCCTTCTTTGCGTAGGTCCAGAAATACCGTGCTTTCCCCTTCGGGCCATCCGCTTTCTGCATTCAAGCTCCAGCGCCTGACCTGCCTGACCGTCGTGTCACAGAAATAGGCCACGGATCGATCCGGTGCAAAACAGATTGCATTAGAAATCGTCACACCCGGCACGAGACATCTGAGTGTACCTTTCCAGAACCGATAGATTGATCCGGCCCCGGATTCAGCCTGTTTGCCCATCGTGCCGATCCAGAAACCGCCCCAAGGATCAGCGCGACCGTCATTCGAGCGGGTGATTAGGTTGTCTGCCTCAAGCGGCGTGACCAGCGCTCGATGCCCGGACTTCAAGTCAAACTGCCAAAGACCCGTTTCTGACGCCAAAAGCAATGTGTCACGATCCACCCAGCCTGCGGCAGACACATGTTCATCGAAATCCCAGCTTATCTGATGTTCGCCTTCGCGCGTCATCATGCGTTTGTTGAGAATGTCGAACCAGAAAAGCTGTTGCCGAGCGGGGTGCCATAGCGGACCTTCGCCCAACGCGCATGGGCGGTCGTCAAAGACCGTACTCATCCTGCCGCCTTGTCAAAGGCTGCCACGATTTGCCCCGCGCGTTCTGCGACTTCGACTGTATCCATGCCAGGTTTGTACAGCGCTGATCCAATCCCGAATCCATCCGCTCCGGCTTTGATCCATTGGTCGAAATTTTCAGGCCCGGCACCGCCGACGGCAAAGACGCGTGTTTCCTTGGGTAATACGGGTCGGAGTGCTGTGAGCCCTAAAGGGCCAGCCATGACACCAGGAAACAGCTTTAATCCTGTGGCCCCTGCTTTGAGAGCGGCAAACGCTTCGGTCGGCGTGTAAACGCCCGGCCAGCTTTGCATCCCCAACGCCACAGACTGTTTGATCACATCAGCATCATAATTGGGTGACACGATCAGCTTGCCGCCGGCATTCCGAACTGCGTCCACCTGATCAATCGTCAATACAGTACCAGCGCCAATCAGGGCGCGATCTTCGAAAGCTTCGGCCAGAATGGAAATGCTGTCGAGCGGATCAGGCGAATTGAGTGGAACTTCGATCCGGTCGATCCCTGCATCGATGATAACTCTGCCAACCGCCTCGGCTTCCTGTGGTTGCAGACCACGCAGAATGGCGATGATGGGGCGGCTCATGCGATTTGCCTTGTCATGTTGCGCGCCAGCGCCAGCCCGGCCAGGGTTGTTTCGGTGGCGTTTGCAGTCTCAACAAAAGCGCCCTGTTGTCTCAGCGCTGCCGCATAGACCCGCGATACGGCTTCTGCGCCGATGATAGCCAGTTGTTGGCCCAGCCAATATGGACGAGTGGCGGCCAATTCAGCACCGATAAGCAGTCCGGACAGCCGTGCGCGCGCGATGTCTTTGTCCTGATCGTGCAGCAGGTCTGCAGCCCGCAAGCCGAACAGGCGCGCAGCCAACTGTTCGGGTTTGGACAATGTATCCGCCACAGCATCTGCAAAGGCATCTTCATCCCATCCTCCACCTATAGAATGCCGCAGAACAGATTGCGCACTTAACAAATCAAAAAGCTCTCCGGTCATGAGCGTCCGAAAGCTCACGATTTCACCTGCGCTGACCTGAACCCATTTCGTATGGGTTCCTGGAAGGCAGAGGACACCATCCCAGTTCTGGCGAGTTCCCAAAAATCCCGCGATTTGTGTTTCTTCGCCCCGCATCACATCCGGCGGGGTCAATTGCTTTAATCCGGGTATGACGAAGGCCCGGATGCGCGGGTCTGTGCTGGGAACACGGACCGGTACTTGCGGCAAGGGCTGCGACGGAACGGTAGAATAAGGTGCTTCGACCCAGCCTTGGCGTGCACCGACCATACCGCAGGCGATCACATCGATGGGGCCATCCTTCAGCCAGTTTTCAACAAGGTCCAACAGGGCGGTCTGGAAACTGCCTGTTCCGATACGTGCCATACCTTTGTCGGACTGCGCGCAGTCCAGAACCGTTGCCCCCTGCATGGCCCAGACCCGCAGGTGAGATGTGCCCCAATCAACGGCGATCCAGTCAGTATTCATTGTGTCACCCTGAAACCACGACGCCGCCATCAACCGCCATACACTGACCGGTCATCGCCCGGCTGGCGTTGGATGCAAGAAACAATGTCGGTGCAACCATGTCTTCGGGCGTCAAATGTTCTTTCAGGCATTGTCGATCCAAATGCGCGGCCAAATCTTCGGGCGTCGCCCACATATCCAGTTGTTTTTGCGTCAAGACCCAACCGGGAGCCAGCGCATTCACACGTATGTTCTTTGGTCCCAGTTCGCGGGCCAAAGACCGAGTCATCCCTGTAATGCCCGCATTTGACGTCGTATAGATCGGATAGCCTGCATTGCCCATCATGTAGCTGATCGAACTGAAGTTGATGATAACGCCGCCTTCTTTCATTTGCCGGGCCGCTTCCTGACAGGCGAAATAATAGGCTTTCAGGTTTACCTCGATCATCCAGTCCCAGAACTCGGTCGTGGTTTCCTCAAGTGTATGGCGTTGGTCATTGGCCGCGTTGTTAACCAAAACGTTCAGGGGGCCGTGGGCTTTGGCGGCTTTGGCCATTGTCGTGTGAAGAAGCTGGGTGTCGGTCATGTCACCCTGCATGAACAGAGGTGCGCGGCCGTGTTTGTCGCGCATCTCTTCGACAAAACCGCTGGCGTCCGATCTGCCGATAAAAGCTACATTGGCCCCCTGAGCCAGAAACCCATCCGTCAATGCTGCGCCCACGCCCGAGCCTCCGCCGGTGATATAGACGGATGACCCGTTCAAGTCATGAAATGTCGCTGCTTGGGTCATCAGTGGCTCTCTCTGGTCACAAGGCGGGTGTCTTTGCCGACGAGGAAATCCAGATCGGCCCCTTGATCGGCCTGCAGCACGTGATCGACGTAAAGTTTGGCATACCCGCGGGAATAATGCGGCTTGTCTGGGTTCCATTGGGCTCGGCGCGCGTCCAATTCTTTTTCGTCCACCAACAGTTCAAGCTTGCCGGCGCTGGCAGATACGCGGATGCGGTCGCCGGTTTTCACCAACGCCAGCGTGCCACCCGCCTGTGCCTCAGGGCTGACATGCAGGATGACGGTGCCATAGGCGGTGCCGGACATGCGGGCATCCGAGATACGGATCATGTCGCGAACGCCTTCCTTCACCAATCTGGCCGGAATCGGCATGTTTCCTACCTCGGGCATCCCGGGATAACCCTTGGGTCCACATCCCTTGAGCACCAGAATGCTTTTGGGTGTGACCGGCAGATCATCCCGGTCGATATTGGCTTTCAGGTCTTCGATGTTTTCGAAAACGAACGCCTCACCCTCGGTTTCAAGAAGGGCATCTGTTGCGGCAGAAGGTTTGACGATGGCTCCGTTGGGCGCAAGATTGCCGCGCAAAACACGAAGGCCAGCAGCGGGCTTCACCGGATCGTTGAAAGGGCGGATGACATCGCGGTTGAAACATTCGGCGCCTTCGAAATGGGCCGAGATGTCCTTGTTCAGAACCGTTCTGGCCGGTCGCAGGAAAGGTTTGAGTTCGCTCAACACAGCCGGAACACCGCCAGCGTAACAGAAATCTTCCATCAGGTATGTGCCCGAGGGCATGCAGTTCACCAGAAGGGGAATCTCTGATCCGATTTCAAAGTCCTTGAGCGTCAGGTCAACGCCTACGCGACCTGCGAGCGCCAGTAGATGCACAACGGCATTGGTCGATCCCCCAACGGCCGCATTGGCGAGGATTGCATTCTCGAAGGCTTCCCTGGTCAAAATGTCCGATGGTTTCAGGTCTTCGTCGACCATTTCGACAATCCGCTTGCCGGTCAAATGGGCGAGGGCCATGCGGCGGGCGTCAACGGCGGGCAGGGCGGCATTGGTGGGCAAGCTCATGCCCATCGCTTCGACCAGAGACGCCATGGTGCTGGCTGTCCCCATGGTCATGCAAACCCCGGCACTGCGGGACATCCCGGATTCCGCGTTCATAAAATCCTGAAGGGTCATCTCTCCGGCACGCACGGCCTCGGAGAACTTCCACACATCGGTTCCTGAGCCAATATCCTGACCGCGATATTTTCCATTCAGCATAGGGCCGGAGCTGACAACGATCGACGGCAGATCGACCGAGGCTGCGCCCATCAATTGGCCCGGCGTGGTCTTGTCGCACCCGCCCAGCAGAACCACACCGTCAATGCCATATGCGCGGATCGACTCTTCGACATCCATGGCCAGCAGATTGCGAAACAGCATGGCTGTGGGTTTCATCTGGGTCTCGCCCAGCGACATGACCGGGAATTCGACGGGAAAGCCCCCGGCCTCCCACACACCGCGCTTTACTCCTTCGGCCAGATCGCGCAGGCCGGAATTGCAAGGGGTCAGCTCCGACCATGTGTTGCAGATTCCGATGATTGGCCGCCCATCGAAGGCGTGATCAGGAAAACCCTGATTTTTCATCCAGGATCGATGGATGAACCCATCCTTGTCGAGTTTCCCGTACCAATGCTGTGAGCGGCGTTTTGACATTGTTCTGTGATGCTTTTTTAGGTCTGGGTGGATTTGAGTATTTGTAAAAAGGTGAAATTCAAGCGGCGCGAGATGGGTGGCACCAATCTGGCAGCCAGTCGGCATGGGCAGACAGAAGGTCGTTCACCAGATTTCGAATTTGGCGCAGGTCCAGTTCGGCGGCGGTGTGCGGGTCCATCATGGCTGCATGATAGATATGCTCGGGGTTCTGGTCGACCAATGCCCTGACTGTGAGTTCCTGAACGTTGATCTGGGTACGCATAAGGGCGATCAGCTGCGGTGGGACGTCTGTGATGACAGAAGGCTGAATGCCATTTGCATCAACCAGACACGGTGTTTCGACAGCGGCCCCCATAGGCAGCTGAGGTATCTGGCCGGTGTTTGGCAGATTGCCATAGGCCACGTAGGCGGTGTCAGAGATGATTGCGTTCATTATGTCTGCCGCAAACTCATGGCTGCGAGTGACGGCTATGTCGCGCCCGTCAGTCAGGGTTTTGGCCTGCTCTTTCCAGTTGCTCATCTGTTCCACACAGCGGGTCGGGTATTCATCGAGTGGGATTGAGAATTTCTCGATCAGGTCCGCCCGCCCGTCTTTGATGAACCATGGCACGTATTCTGCCAAATGCTCAGAACTTTCGGTGCAGAAAAAGCCAAGGTGATCCATCACTTCGTAGCGCACCTTGTTGGGGCAGCGCGGCATCAGCAGCGGTGCCTTGGGGATCCTGCCGCTGACATAACCTTGCCGAAGGGCGGGGTATAAATCATGGCCCTGATGCTCAAGCCGCAGGAAGAAGGCGACGTGATTGACGCCCGCGACCTTGTAGCGAATGTCGTCTTTTGACAGGTCCAAATCATGTGCCAGTTCCGCCACCGTGTTCTGAACCGAGTGGCACAGGCCGACCTGCTTCAATGACGGGTATCTCTCGGCCAGTGCCCAGGTGTTGATGGCCATCGGATTGACGTATTGTAGTAGTGTCGCATCAGGGCATAGCTGCATCATGTCATGCGCTACGTCCCACAAGACCGGCACAGTGCGCAGCCCCCGCATGATGCCACCCACGCCCAGCGTATCGGCGATGGTCTGGCGCAGCCCGTATTGTTTGGGGATCTCAAAATCAGTGACGGTACAAGGCTGGTACCCGCCAATCTGAAAGGCAGTGATAACGAAATCGGCACCATCAAGTGCCGCGCGTCGATCCGCATGTGTGGATACTGTCGCGTTTGACCGGACCGAACGGACCATGGCGCGGGCTACAGATTCGCTTTCCGTCAAGCGTACGGGGTCGATATCCATCAGCGCAAAATGACTGTCCGCCAGAGCAGGCGTTAACAGAACATCCCCCACGATGTTCTGCATAAAGATCGTGGAACCTGCTCCGATAAAAGTTATCTTTGTCATTTTACAGCTCCGAGGGTCAGGCCCGCGATAAAGTGCTTTTGCATCAGGAAGAACATGGCAACCGGCGGCAGCGCTGCTACGATCGAGCCCGCGCTCATTAATTGGTAGGCGGCGCGGAACTGGGCGTTGAAACTGGTGATGCCTGCCGTGACAGGTTGGCTTTCCGCGCCCTGTGTCAGGACGACCGCCCAAAAGTAATCGTTCCAGATGAAGGTAAAGATCAGCACGCTGAGTGCGGCTATTGCGGGTTTCATCAACGGCAGCACCACGTACCAGAAGATGCGCCATTCGCTGATACCCTCGACTCGCGCGGCCTCGATTAATTCAAAGGGCAGGGCCCGGATAAAGTTGCGCATGAACAATGTGCAAAAGCCGGTCTGGAAGGCGATGTGGAACAAGACGAGGCCGGTTTTTGTGTTGTAGAGGCCTAAATCCAGTGTCAGGTCGCGCACAGGCACCATCAGGATCTGGAATGGCACGAAATTGCCGGCTACGAACATAAAGAAAATCCATAGGTTCGATTTGAATTTGTAGATGCCTAGTGCAAAGCCGGTCATGGAACTGAGAGCAACGGCACCGATTACCGTAGGAATGGTGATCATGAAAGAGTTCAGCAAATATCGCGGCATGTCAGAGTTGAAGAATACCAGCCCGTAGTTGACGGCGCCCTCGAAACTGGAAGGCAGGCCCCAATAGTTGGCGTTGGTGAAATCCGCCGCTGGTTTGACCGAAAACAGAGCCACCGCGAGTAGGGGGCCCAGCCACAGCAACAAGGCAAGTGGCAGCATCGCCTGATAGGTGATCTGCGCGGCGCGAGATTGTTTTTCGATGGGTTTGGGAAACATCTCAGTGCCCCCGTTCTTCGCGATACATCGACCAGAGGAAATAAGCGATGAAGCCGAGCATGATCAGGAACAGTACCACAGCGATAGCCGCGCCATACCCCATGCGGAAACCGTACTCAGACAGTGCGACCTCGAACATGTAATAGGCCAGCACTCGGGATGATCCGAATGGCCCGCCCTGTGTCATGATCGAAATCAGGTCGAAACTGCGGAGCGCCCCGATGATTGTCACGACGAATGCTATGAAAGTGGCCGGGCGCAACTGTGGCAGAATGATGTGCCACAGCATTCTCAAGCCTTTGGCACCGTCCAGGCGTCCGGCTTCGATCTGTTCGGGGTCGACGGCATTCAGACCGGTGAGGTAGAGGATCATGCAATAGGCGGTTTGCGGCCAAAGGCCCGCGACGATGATGCCGTAGGTGACCAAACGTTCGTCGCCCAACACATTCAAGGGGCCTATTCCAAATAAGCCGAGAAACTCATTCAGAAGACCAAATGTCGGGTCATAAAACCACGTGAATACAAGGCCAACAACAACCTGAGAGATGACAAATGGAAAGAAAAACAGCGATTTGTAAAGGCGGATACCCCAGACCGTCTGGTTCAGAAACAAAGCGATGAAAAGGCCCGCCGGAATGGCCAGAAGATACAGGATCAGCCAGATCAGGTTGTTCTTGAGCGAGATATAGAATGCGTCCCGGTCAACCCATTCCCAATACAAATCTTCATAGTTACGCATGCCGACATATTCGGCGGCACCCAACCCATCCCACTCGTACAGTGACAGGTTGAAGGACTGGAAGACCGGAATGATCACATAGACCATGAAGAACAGCAGGCCCGGAGCAATGAATAGCCACGGGGCAATGCGTTGTTGGTTTCTGTGGAACCAGTTCTCCTGATCAGGGGCGTTAGCGGCAGTGGTCATGGGTGTCCTGGGTTTGTTTGGGTAAGGCGGGTTGAAACCACCTTACATTCTGTGGCGAGGTAGGCCGGGCCCGAGCCCGGCCCAAGCCTGATTAGTTGTCGTAGATACGCTCTCGCGCGCGTTCCAGCTTGGCCAGAATACGGTCAGCATTGTCTGGTTTAACCATGAATTCCTGGAAACCTTCCATTGACACTTTGGCCATTTCAGCCGGTGCGTCGCGGTCCCAGAACTGAGCCACTCCGCCGGGGCTGTTGGTCGAGAGCATCGAAAAGCCCTGCTGCAGGAATTTGTCATCGTCTACTGAGGATTGCGCGTTCACCGGCAACTGACCGAGGTTCGATCCGTTGTTGATCTCGGTCTGTTCATCCGACGAGACAACAAAGCGCAGGAACTCTCGTGCGGCTTCTTTGTTCGAGGCGTTCGCCGGGATGTGGAACGTATCGGTCGGCGCGTCTTCAGCCAATTCGACATCAGGGTTGATTGACACGAATTGGTAGAAATCCAGCTGATCATCTGTCAGCCCTGCTTCACGCAAAGGTGCGACTGCAAAATTTCCCATCAGATACGCTGCGGCTTCTCCATTGACCATGAACGGCAAAGCCTCCTGCCAGCTGTAGGTCTGATGGTTGTCAATGAAAGCCCCCATGTCGATCAACTGCTTCCAGTTTGCAAAGGTCTGCTTGACCCGGTCATCTTCCCAGCTGATTTCGCCGTTGGCCAGTTGATTGTGGAAGTCGAACCCGTTGGTGCGCATGTTCAGGTAGTCAAACCAACCGCCAGCGGTCCAAAGAAATTTGGTGCCAATGGTATAGCAAGCACGGCCTGAATCGACGATCTTCTGGCAATTTGCCAGCTCTTCTTCCCAAGTGGTCGGTTCGCTGAGGCCTAATTCGTCAAAGATATCTTTACGATAGTAAACGCCCCACTGGTAGTAAGTGTAGGGGACGCCCCATTGTTTGCCATCGATGGTCATCGCGCCTTTGGTTGATGCCAGGTTCTCGGCAATTTCGGGCTCGGCCCACAGGTCTGATACGTCTTCAAACAGGCCAGCCTCGACATACGGCTTCATACGGTTGGCGGCGTACCAAGTGGCCACGTCAGGTGTGTCAGCCGTCAGAAAGTTGCGGATCTGGGTCTTATACGCTTCGCGGTCGATAACCGTGGTTTCGATCTCTAGGCCGGGGTGCTGCGCTGCAAACCGTTCGATCATCGCTTCCATCGTTGCGCGCGGGGCCGGGTTAGACGTGTCCAGGAATATCCGAAGCTCTCCGGTCAGGTCAGCAGCCGCCGGTGCCGCCATAGCAACGCCAAGTGCCAGCGCAGCGGTTGTGCGCTTGAAAGTGGAATACATGGTTTCCTCCCTGTTGTCTCCACGCAAGTTTCAAATAATGAAACCTAGTTTTATATATTGAAAACTACACATCGACTCGGTTAGTCTTGTCAAGACCCTCGTGCGAACTGCGATGGGCAAGCGGAGGAGAACGGACGCTCGTGTCAGGTGACGGAACTATTGGCAAAGCATGTGACGTGCTGGATCAGGTCGCCGCATTTCAGCGCCCTGTGCGATTTTCGGAATTGCTGGACGACAGCGATTTCCCGAAAGCAACACTGTATCGGTTTTTGCAATCATTAACCAATCAGGGAATGCTATGTTACGACCCCGAGCGCCAAACCTACGCTCCGGGTATGCGTTTGGTAAGGCTTGCGCATGCAGCTTGGACCCAAAGCTCACTGGCCCCTATCGCACGTCCGTTTCTCGATATTCTAAGCCAGGAAACCGGCGAGACCGTGCATTTGGCGCAGCTCGATGCAGGTCAGGTTCTATACGTTGATAAACGCAACGCAGCGCAACCGATCGAGATGTATTCTCAGGCGGGTAAGGTGGGCCCGGCCTACTGCACGGGCGTCGGCAAGGCGATGCTTGCATTTCTGAATGAAAGTGACCTTAACCGGGCAATTTCGCAGCAGAGTTTTCACCGCTTTACCGACAAGACCCTGACGTCGGACAATGATCTGCGCACCGATCTTGATCGAATTCGCAGCAAGGGTTTTGCCGTTGATGACGAAGAACATGAACCCGGAATTATCTGCGTTGCCTGCCCCATTCTGACAACAAGCGGTCGGGTCCTAGGCGCAATCTCGGTAACCGGCTCGACTCAACGAATGGATTTTGAACAACTCGAGGCATGGGTGCCTCGTGTGCGGCGGGTGGCTGAACAAATCAGCACCGAGGCACAGGCATGGCGTTTCCCTGAAACGCGACCAGACCTCGGCAATGACAGGAAGCAAGCGACATGACAGGTGTAACCCTGAATCAGGCAATCAAGCGGTACGGCCAGACGCAAGTCATTCACGGCATCGACTTGCAGATCGAAGATGGTGAGTTCTGTGTTTTCGTTGGCCCTTCGGGATGTGGCAAATCCACATTGCTTCGGATGATCGCGGGTTTGGAAGAAACGTCGGAAGGCGAGATTCACATTGGGGCGCGGGACGTAACCCATATGGATCCGGCCAAACGTGGTGTGGCGATGGTGTTCCAGACCTATGCGCTTTATCCGCATATGACCGTGGCGGAGAATATGGGCTTTGGGCTTCGCATGAACGGTGTCCCAAAGGCCGAGATCACCAGAAAAGTGCAGGAAGCCTCGAACATTCTGAAGCTTGACCAGTATCTCAAACGCAAACCCAAGGCTCTGTCGGGTGGTCAACGGCAGCGGGTTGCGATTGGCCGTGCCATCGTTCGCGGCCCCGACGTTTTCCTGTTTGACGAACCCTTGTCCAATCTGGACGCCGAGTTGCGCGTGGAAATGCGTGTTGAGATCGCGCGCCTTCATCAGGAAATCGGCGCGACAATGATTTACGTGACCCATGATCAGGTCGAAGCCATGACCATGGCCGACAAGATCGTCGTGCTGCGGGATGGTCGCATTGAACAAGTTGGGGCTCCGATGGAATTGTACCGTGATCCCGACAACCGGTTTGTCGCAGGCTTCATCGGTTCGCCTGCAATGAACTTTCTGGAATGTGACTATGGGGATGGCCATGTCTCCCATCCCGCGCTAGGCAAGCCGTTGCCCGTTTCTGCGACTATCCCCTCCGGCCGGACCAAGGTGACATTGGGCATGCGGCCCGAACATATTCAGATTGACCGTTCGGCCGATACTTGCACCGTGGACCTGACCGAAGCCTTGGGCGGTGTTTCCTATTCATATCTACGGACGCCAAATGGTGATAAGCTGATCATTGAGGAACGGGACGATCAACGAAGCAGAACCGGGGATCGGGTCGGCATCGCCATACAGCCAGATCGTGTGATGTTTTTTGATCCAGAGACCGGGCAACGGTATCGTTAGTCACGACCTTCCAGCCCACGGGCAGTCTTACCCGTCCCAAGAGTTACACGACACTTTATCTGACCCGTGGCAAAACGCGCGGGCAGATGCGATTGATTCCAAGTCAAACGTGATTTAAGGGAAGCCCTGTCAAAACAGAGTCACCCAGGGGCTGTATCGTGGTTTAGCCCCTCTCACGCCACGCAATTGTGGTTGCAACTCTTGGATCGCACGCCCCGAAAGGCTTAAAAAAGGTAAAAGAATATGGCAGATAAATCGAACTTCGACATATTGTATACCATTGTAGACGAAGCGCCAGAACTGGCCAGCGCCTCGTTCCTGCCCATCATTCGCAAGTTCGCATCTGCTGCGGGCGTTCGCGTTGGCACCAAAGATATTTCCCTTGCGGGACGCATTTTGGCAGCATTCCCCGAGAACCTTACCGACGATCAGCGTGTAAGTGACGATCTGGCTGATTTGGGCGAGTTGGTGAAGACACCTGATGCCAATGTCATCAAGCTGCCAAATATCTCTGCCTCGGTTCCTCAGTTGGTTGCGGCCATCGAAGAACTGCAATCGCAGGGTTACGACATTCCGACTTACCCGGCAGAGCCTGCAACGGATGAGGAAAAGGCGATCCGCGCCCGTTATGACACGATCAAAGGTTCCGCTGTTAACCCGGTTCTGCGTGAAGGGAACAGTGACCGCCGTGCGGCGCGTGCCGTGAAAAACTATGCTCAGAACAACCCGCATTCGATGGGCGATTGGGCGTCGGACAGCAAGACCAAAGTGTCGTCCATGCCGGCCAATGATTTCTATGCAAACGAGATTTCGGCCACCATTACCGCAGCACAAGCAGGCGATGCTAAAATTGAATTTGTGGGCAAGGATGGTGACGTCACCGTTCTGAAAGACGGCTGGTCGCTGGAAGAAGGAACCATAGCCGACGCGACTTTCATGTCGGTCAAGGCACTGTCTGCGTTCCTTGCAGATGCCATTGAGGATACCAAAAAAGACGGGACCATGTTCTCGCTGCATATGAAAGCCACGATGATGAAGGTTTCAGACCCGATCATCTTTGGCTATGCGGTCAAAGCGTGGCTGGCCCCCGTGTTTGAAAAATTCGGCGCGGAACTGGATGCGTTGGGTGTGAACCCAAATTCAGGCCTGGGTGCATTGCTGGAGCGCGTACAGGGTCACGCCGACATCATGGCTGCCATCGACGCGCTCAAGGCGGACCGGCCGTCCATGTATATGGTGGATTCGGACCGCGGGATCACGAACCTGCATGTCCCATCGGATGTAATCATTGATGCCTCAATGCCTGCAGTGATCCGTGCCGGGGGCAAGGGCTGGGACCAGACGGGTGCCAAAGGTGACACCAACTGTGTGATCCCAGATCGGTGCTACGCGACCGTCTATGATGAGGCCATCAAGTTCTTCAAGGCCAACGGCGCGTTGAACCCGTCCACGGCCGGAGCCGTGGCGAATGTGGGCCTGATGGCTCAGAAAGCCGAGGAATACGGTTCGCACCCGACAACTTTCGAGGCGCCGGCCGATGGTACGATCCGCATCGTTCTGGCCAATGGCGAAACGTTGCACAGCCACAGTGTCGAGGCCGGCGATATCTGGCGCGCCTGCACTGTCAAAAAAGCGCCGATCGAGAACTGGATTCAGCTGGCCATGGACCGTCAGCGTCTGACCGGCTCCGAGGCGATTTTCTGGTTGGACGCAAACCGGGCCCATGACGCGGAGCTTATCAAATATGTCAAACCGGCGCTTGAGGCTGCTGGCGTGGCCGACAAGTTTCTGATCATGGCCCCGCGTGAAGCGACCCGTCAGTCGTTGGAGACGATCACCGCTGGTAACGACTCGATTGCCATCACAGGCAACGTGCTGCGGGACTATCTGACTGACCTGTTCCCGATCCTGGAGCTTGGTACTTCGGCCAAGATGCTCTCCATCGTCAAACTGATGAACGGTGGCGGATTGTTCGAAACCGGTGCCGGTGGTTCGGCGCCCAAACACGTGCAGCAGTTGGTCGAGGAAAACCATCTGCGCTGGGACTCGATGGGTGAGTTCTGTGCGTTGGGTGAATCGCTGAACTTCCTTGCTGATACCAAAGGCAACGAAAAAGCGGGCATTCTGGGTACAGCGGCCGAAGCAGCGACGCAGGGTATTCTGGACAACAACCGCTCACCCAGCCGAAAAGTTGGTCAGCCGGACAACCGCGACAGCCACTATTGGTTTGCACGCTATTGGGCAGAGGCTTTAGCCACCCAATCCAAAGATGCGGAACTGGCTGCCGAGTTTGCGTCACTGGCCAAGGAGCTGGCCGCCAACGAAGTGCAGATCCTGTCAGAGTTGGCCGCAGCTCAAGGTCAAGCTGCGGATTTGGGCGGCTACTATCACACGGACCCAGCCAAAACGGCGGCGGTTATGCGGCCCAGCACAACGTTGAACACAATCATCGGCTAATCGCTAACGGCAAAACAGGTGATCCTTTGCCTGTTCAAAAAGCAGAAAGGGACCGGCACAATTGTGCGGTCCCTTTTTTGTATCGCGGGCAATGTAAAAGAAAGTAGGGTAGAGAAAAGTATTAAGCATTTACAATGCTTTACAATGAATTTGTTTGCACTTACGGGATTCCCCTAATAGCACGGCAGCGCTGACTGCTTTAAACCTTGGATAACAGAGAATTTCACTGGTGATGCCTCAGGGCCTTATCACTCACTCAGAGAATGACCAGCATTTGGGGTGCTGGTCATTTGCATTTTGGTTCTCAGGATTTTCTGGACGGCCAAACAGTTCAACCCTGGTTGAACACGAACACAATCTTGTGTTTACGCAAAGAGGAAGCCTGGAGACTGGGTTTTAGCCAACGCGCCGGGGTTCTGGGTTGGCAATCGGCGCCTTTGTTCTGTTCGTTCCGTACATCGCAACACCTTTGTGTCGCAGATAAGACAGGCGACGCGCCTCTCGCCGGGCAAGCGCCAGAGACTCAAGGATCAGCGCGCACACGATTGACAGCATGGTTCCGACAAAACCGGATACTGCGACAACCAAAGACGGAATTCGGTCAACCAACCCTGTTTCCAAAAACTCGCGGAAAACCGATGCGAATACGAGAAGCGAAGGTAAGAATATCAACAATGCCAAAGACAAGAAGAACGCGATTGGCTTTTCGTCTTTGATCAAAAGGCCAATCATCTTGAGAATTCGCCACCCATCTGAATAGGTGGCCAGTTTTGAGTTCGAATCCGGAAGCCGTGAGACGTATTTTGTCTCAACTTCTCCAATCGGCATGCGCATCTGCATCGCGTGCACTGTAAGTTCAGTTTCAATCTCGAACCCGTTGGAAACCGCCGGAAAGCTTTTGACAAAGCGTCTGCTGAAAACACGATAACCGGACAGCAGGTCGTTGATTTTGCTGTTAAAGAAGAATTTCACCAGCCCGCTGAACAAGGCGTTTCCAAACTTATGACCCCGTCGATAGGCTTGAATGTCGTTGTTCACCCGTGCGCCATTGACCATATCAAGGTTTTGCGAGACCAGCAGATTGATCATTTCAGGTGCTGCCATACTGTCGTAGGTCGCATCCCCGTCTGCCATGACGTAGACATCCGCAACCACGTCAGCAAACATCCTGCGGACAACGTTACCTTTGCCCTGATATGTTTCAGAGTAGACCAGCGCGCCAGCTTCTTGCGCCACTCTCGCCGAGCCGTCCGTGGAATTGTTGTCGAATACGTAAATTACCGCCTCCGGCAGGGCGGCGCGGAACTGCTTGACTGTTTCACCAATGGCAACGGCTTCATTGTAACAGGGCAAGATAACAGCAATTTCCAAACCCGGCCACGACGCCCGTGTCAGAGATCCACTTCGGATATTCAAGGCACCCTGTATCATATGTCACTCTTGCTCGCTCGGACGTGTCACTTGAAGGATGATTGCACTTTGTTCTCAAGATGCTGCGCGTATGAGGTATTTCTGAAGCAGATAAATGGCCGAATTTTGGCATCCGATTGAATCGCGCCGATAATTCAGCAAAAGGGGGCCGGTTCAAGAACCGGCCCCAAAGTTTCAGCTGAACCGAGGGATCAGTTCGAAGCTGCGTTCAACTTTGCGTTTTGCTCACGCAGCGTATCCGAGATGATCGCGTACCATTCACCGGATTGACGCATTTCGATCAGACCCTTGTTCATCATAGCGATGTATTCGCGCGCGAACGGGTTGGTGCGATGCGCAAGGAAGCTCATCGACGACAGTGTGGACACATAGGGGTTCTCAACGATGTCAGCCGAAGTCAAACCCATGTCTTTCATTGTCGATGCGAACAGATCAACTTCGAATGCCGCAACATCTGCGGTTCCGGTCAATACAGCGTCAAGGCAATCACGGGCCGAGCTGGGCTGAACCACAGTCGTGTTCTCGCGGTTCAGTCCCTGCTCTTCCAGAACAACCATGCTCCAGCCTGCCATACGGCAAATGGTCGAGCCTTCCAGGTCCTTGAAGCTGGTCGCGCTTGCGTATTCGCTTTCCGGCAGTGTGAAGAAGCCGCCGACGATATCGTAAACCGGGACCGAAGCTACAAATTGAGTGCAGCGAGCTTCGGTTTCAGGGGACCATTCGTATGTACGGTTGGTACAATCAGGAACGGTCCATGCAATTGAAATATCAAAGGCACCAAGCGGCAACAGTGTATCCAGATGCGAACTCCAGTCGTCGACAAAGCTGACTGAATACTCACGGCTGTTTCCTGCCCGCTGAAGGCTGGTCGTTGCCAGACGAGTCATGATGCCCCCGCCATTCAGTGTTTCGGTTGTGAACGGTTCCCAGCCGTTACCAGCCACCATTTTGATCGGCGGCGCATAGACATTCGACCGCTTTACGCTGGCCGCGCGCTGTTCTTCAGCAGCGATGATTTCCTGCGCGCTTTGGCCGTTCGGCAGGCTACCGTCTTCACAGGGCAGGGCCAGCACCAGCCCAGGATTAAGAGCCCCCGGGTTTGTGATCGCGTTCCTGTTCGCGTTGAAGATCGGCTGGTAGTTC
The DNA here is from genome assembly GCF_056535125.1 of Ruegeria sp. O4. Classification (NCBI taxonomy): domain Bacteria; kingdom Pseudomonadati; phylum Pseudomonadota; class Alphaproteobacteria; order Rhodobacterales; family Roseobacteraceae; genus Ruegeria; species Ruegeria sp. O4. The sequence goes on from NZ_JBQERO010000008.1 coordinate 63,103, forward strand.
GAAGTGCCATAGGCGGCGATGGCGATGGTTGCCAATGTGTCACCATCTTGCACTGTATAGTTCGTGCACGCTTCCTGTGCAGCGGCGGCTCCCGCGCTCAGAGCTGTGATGGCAGTTGCCGACAGCGCCAGTTCCTTAATTTTCTCGTTAAACATTTCCACTTCCTCCAGACTTTTGTTTGTCAGGCCAGACGGGGCCTTATCCATTTTCCATTTGGTGACGCAGGGCGGTCGACACGATATCGCGCCATTCGCCTGACTGCTGCATGATTGCCAGACCCTGATTCAGCGTCTCTAAGATCGCTTCCCCATCAGGATTATCTTTATGGGTCATGACATTAAGCGACTTGATCGCCGCCAGGTTGGGGTTTTCGATAATCCGGTGTTTATAGCCAAGCCGAGCGATGGCTTCCTCTGCCAGATGCGCTTCGATTGCCACGATATCGGCAGTTCCGTCCATCACAGCATGAAAGCAATCATCAGGCGATGTTGGCCGCATCAGCTTGATGACGGGTTCGTAAAGACTTACCGCGTCCATATGTGAAAGCGACCAGCCTTCCGGGCGGCAAATTGTTGTCCCGGCAAAGTCGGCATAGGTCAGCGTCTGCTCGTACCCCGATCCATCGCGCGCAAAGAATGTATCCACGACTTCATAGAACGGGTTTGAGAAATTGTAGGTCTCACAACGATTGCGGTCACTTTCCGACAACGCTGCTGCATCTTCGCAATTTGGGCGTGACCAGGGGAAGGTGCCGTCAAATGCAAGTGTTGGCATCAAGAGATCCAGATGCGACGACCAATCGTTCACAAACTGAATTTTATACGCTTGTTCCGGAGCGGCACGCAGCATCGCTGTCTCAACCAGATGCGTGTAAAGCCCCCGGTTGGGCAACGCTTCGTCCGTAAACGGAGCGTAGTTCCCACCGGTAATCAACAGCAACTGACGATCACGAATTTCCGGGCGCGTTTCAGCGTTAGCATTTCTGATCAGTGCGGCGGCTTCCGAGCGGGCTGCCTCAATCTCTTCTTTGGCAGCGGCCCGTGCAGCGACGACTGCATCTTCACTTGCCTTCTTTGCCTCAGCTTCCGCTGCCGCGACACGGGCTTCCGCTTCGGCCACGGCTTTCTCCGCGCGTTCTTCTGCCGCTTTTACCAGTTCTGAGGCCATTTCAGCCGCGAGGCGTCCTGCTTCGGTGTCGGGCAACTCGGGCGCGCGCCCGACATCTTCCAGGCAAGGCAATTTCAAAACATCGCCGACACGAATGATATTGGGATTTGTGCCGATAACATCCCTGTTCGCATCGTAGATTGGCCGATAATCTTCGGTTGCGTAAACTCGGATTGCCAATTCCCGCAGACTATCGCCACGCTGAATCTCGTAGTTTGAACATGCCTCTTGCGCTGACGCCGCGCCTGTGGCGGCGGCTAGGGCAAGGCTTGATATGAATAGGTGTTTTCTCATGGGTCCTGTTGCTTTGCCTGGTTATTTTCTCGTAAGTTTTGCGACTGCGATCGACAGATTGTCCTGATCGGGATCGCCCTTGGCCTGCACTGCCAATTGCAAGGCTTCGGCGATTTCCTGTGCTAGCTCCTGCTGATGCAGGCGCAGAACATCCTGAATCTCAGCGTCGCTAAGATATTGAAGCCCGTCGCTGCCAAGGATCAGAATATCAGCCGGAGACACGATCAGCGGGTCTTCAGGGCAATCCACTTTTGGAATAGCACCCCCCATGATCACCGACGTCAGTTGGTTCCTGTCCAATCCCCGTGCTTCAGCTTCCGAAAGCTCACCAGCGGCCAGTTTTGCGTCGATCACGGGGGCCATCGAGTGGTCTTCGTTCACCTGTGTCAACTTGCCTTCGCGGAACAGGTAAAGGGGGCTGTCTCCGATCGAAATCCTGAACACACGCTGACCCAGAAAGAGGACACCCAACAAGGTGGAGCCCATGTTGAAACCCTGGCCCTGTGCCTCGTTATGGTCGGATATCGCTGCATTGGCTTGCATGGCTGCCAATGGCAGCGCGTCAATTGCGGCGCCTTCATTCAAGGTATCGGCCTCTAGCTCGGTATCCAGCGCGTTCCGCCAAGCGGCAATCACCATTTCCGAAGCCACTTCGCCCGCCTCGTGGCCACCCATACCGTCAGCAATCGCGATATAGCCCGCGTCCGATGCGTCGAACATGCGCGCAGCAATCGCGTCTTCCTGCGTTTCCCGCTGACCCTGGTTCAGGATCAGCGCAACATCATATGCCGGAGTCGCCAGCATCTATCAGGAATCCCGCCAATCAAAACCTTCATCGCAGAAGGCCATAAATCGGATTGATGTTTCACTGATGCGGATCAGATCACCGCTGGAGAGTGCGATTGTGCTCAGAACGGGTTTACCATTCAGGCGAACAAGGTTGGCCTTACCGCCATGCCCCAGATAGCATTTCCGATCTTCCGGGTCATAAGCAATAACGGCGTGGTTCGAACGTGAAATGCCCGTGTCGCCGAAATCCAATTGGATCGCCTGGTCATCGTTTCGGCCGATTTGCATCAGGCCTTCGTTCAGGGTGATGCTTGCGCCCCGTCCGGGACCTGCCGTCACCACCAGCCAACCAACCGGGAATGTTTCCTGAGCGGCTTCGGTTTTTGAGACGGGTTCTGATGTTTCGATCAATTCCTGAACATGCGTGTCCGCACGCTCAAACCCAAGGAACGTTGTTTTGACCCGCGAGCGACGGTCCTCGGCTGGGGCGGCAGGCGTGGGTTGAGCCTGTACGGCACCCTCTTCCACCACTGCCGGTTCTTGCACGGACGGGGCTGCAACCTCAGCTTCCACCGTTTCCGGCGCGCTCATTTCAGCTACATCCAGAGGCGGCGCAACTTCATCCGGTGTTTCGGCAAGCTCGTCTGCTACATGCAAAGTGATGATTTGATCGTCCGAGATATCCTCGTCATCGTCGGGGTCGGCCATCAAGTTCTTGGTATCTTGGTCGTCCTCGTCAGTTGCATCTTCAACGAAGATGGACACTTCAACCGGCTCTTCCGTGTTCTCCGCCGCAACTTCGTCGAATTCCGGCATTTTCTCTTCAGGGATAAGCTCGTCTGTTTCCTCATAGGATTCAGACGTCATGTTTCCACCGGCCAGTGCGGCACGCAGCGCGTTGAAGTCTGCGATAGGCTCCTGCTTTTCGGTTTCAGGTGCCGCGCTGTCAGCTGCATGAGCGTTTTCAGCAACATCATCTTCTTTGGATTTGCCGGCACCTTCGAGAAGCCGGCTCAGAGGGCTTTTGTATTTGAACATGGTGTCGACACCTTCGAATTGTTGGCACGGACCTTTTGTGCCATGGGGCTGCTACCTAACCCTGCGTGGAACAACGCAGAGACACTCAATTGAAAACATGGAAACTGGTACTCTCTGCGGCGGGCCGGTTCCCGCCGGGCGGCAAACTTAAAGCCACCCTCAGTAAACACACACTGGCAGATCAAAATTGAACCGGTCAGATCACTCCTGCGCTAACTGCATGGTCGCAGCTACCTCAGCACCGTTGCGCAATACGGTCAGCTTTGCCTCTGGCTGACTGTCGGAAACCAGCGCAGCCAGCATGCCATCAAGGCTTTCGGACGTATTCAATGTCATGTTGGTCTGGCTTTCGCTCAACAGAACATCGCCTTTTTGCAAGCTGCCTGTCGCCTCGGCTGGAACCGAGCTTACTTTTGTTTGCCACCCTTCACCTCCCGAGCTGCTGACTGTGAACGAGTAACCGTTCTCCAATCCGACCGAGCGCAGAACAGGCAGTGCCAGCAGGCCATTCTGCGCGCGGGTCTTTCCAAGCGGCCGGTAGCGGGCTGCAACCCGTGTAAAGCCGTCTGGGTCGACGCTTAGCTTGTCCAGGACTTGCGCCGCGAAAGAGATGTCCTGACGAACCGGGTTGCCGTTCAGAGTAAAGATCACAACTCCGGGTTCCACCCATTCGCCGATAACGTTCATGTCCTGATTGGCGTCCACACCGGTAACCGCAATAGTTGCACCTGTTGCGGTCCGGCGGCGGGACGTCTGGAAGGGGATTTCAACATCCCAATGGTGGAAAGATACCTGTTGTTCGACCGGAGTGCCGGAAGCGGCATCGGTTTTGGGTTCGTCCACAACGGCCGCAACCTCTTGTTCTGCAGGTTGTTCCTGGGCACCGGCAGTCTCGGTAGCTTCGGACGCTGTTTCTGAAGCGGTTGGTTCCGCAGGTTCAACTTGCGCCTGCTCGACAGGCTCATCTGGTTCAGGTTGTTGCTCTGAAGCGACCGTGACGTCGGGTTCAGGTGTTTCGGCCAAGGGTTCTTCCACCGCGGGCGGTTCTGCTTCGGCAGTTTGTGTGGTTGCTTCAGGCAGCGTCGTCGTAACCTCGGCTTGTTCTTCACCTTTGTCGCCGGACATCACGAAGAAACCGCCTGCGGCCAACGCTGCCACAAGCACTGCTGCACCAGCGATCATCTTGCCGCTGCCACCGGATCCGCTCTGAACCACGGTATCAACTGCGACCGGTGTTTCCGCTTTTGCAGAAATCTTGGCCATCTCGGGTTCATTCTTTTTTTCGTTTTCCCGAACAATGTCCGAGTTCCCGGCAAGCAGAGCCGTCACAACCGCTTCGGCATTTTCACTTTCGGCCTTGATCCGCGCCTTTTCTTCTTCCTTGTCCTTGCGATCCATGCCGACAATCACGGAAACCGGGCGATAGGCGAATGTATCAAACATCACGCCAGGGCCGCGGAACATGCGCAGCCAATCTAGGGCTGTCTGCAACCGGTCCGTTGCGTGTACTTCCATTGCCTTGTCGATTGCTTCGAGGAATCCGTTGGGGTATCCGTCAAAGCGGCCTGCCAATGGGGTATAAGGGTCGTCTTGCCCGTTGTTGAATGCATTCAGGCGGCTCTGGCCGTCTACCGGGCGTTCACCACTGATTGCGTGATACAGAGTCGCGGCCAAGACATAGAGGTCACTGCTGGGCCCTTGTTCGGCACCACGGACGTAAAACTCGTGCGGCGAATATCCGTCTTTTATGACGCGCAGGGTCAACAATGCGGCCGACTTGTTTGCGGCTTGCTCACGCGCGGCACCGAAGTCGATCAGGACCGGGTTTCCGTTTTCGTCAATCAGGATGTTATCGGGTGAAATGTCACGGTGCAGCATCCCGCTTTGGTGGATGAACGACACCGCGGACAGCATCTTTTCCGTGACTTGCACGATAAAGTCAGGACCACCGTCGTTTTCCGGATTCTCAACATAGTCCAGCAGGTCGCAACCTCGGATCAGATCCATAGCGATATAGGCGGTATCGTTGTCTTCGAACACCTGATGAACGTCGACGATGTTCGGATGCACCAGACGCGCATGATTGCGGGCTTCCTGAATAAACAGGTCGATAATGGCGCGCAAATCATCCTTGTAGGACGGGTCGTTCGGCTCAACCAAGTCCCCGTTGCGACGGCACAACGCACCGGGGAAACATTCCTTGATCACGACATCACGCTCCAGGCTGTCGCGTGCTAAATAGGTGATCCCAAATCCGCCGTTGCTGAGATATCGGAGGATCTCATACTGCCCGCGCAACAGCTTTGCGCCCGGTTGCAGTCCTTCAATTTTTGGTTCGTCGTGCGTTGCACCGACAGCCTGGTTGTGGCTCATTTTAATCCGCCCGTTCTACTCATTTTGCGGCTTAATTAAACAGGGCCGGCAGCCCACGAACTCACAACCAAAAACAACCGCAGGACACTTGAGAACGGTTAGACGTTTCAAATTTGACTTTAATGGGGCCGCCTGATGGCTTCACTAAGGATCGTTTTTTCGAATATGGCATATACGGTGCTAGTGCGAAGCAATAGCACAATATATTGATTAACGGGGTGGAATAAATGAAAACTGACGACCCCAAATCGGTCTCTTGGTCTACGAATTCGAAACAATAAAGGGCCGATTCTTCGGCCCTTCGAATCGCTGAACAGCGCTTCAATCCTGATGGAAAGTGCTAGGTACCGGTTTTGGATTGTGCCGCGGCGACGGTACTGCCAGCCCATGCAAGGTTGTCACCAAGCTGTACAAGTATGCTGATTGCGTCTTTCAAAGGCGCATCTCCGCTTTCAAACTGAAGCAACAACAACAAGTCAGTCGCTTTTTCGAATTCGGCCGGAATCCAGTCAGCATCCGGATCGATCTCGCCACCTTGGTCCAGCCGTTCCGCGAAATCTTCGACGATTTCCTGGCAGCTTTGCAAAAAAGCTGCGGGTTCAATGGCAGTGGTGTCACGCAGATCTTCATAAATGCTGGCAATGGCAGCCAACCAGTCTTCAAGAATGGGGTTGTTCAGTGGCGGAAGGGCAGACCCGAGCGTTGACTGCATTGACGCAGCATCGTTGACGGAAGGTTCCGGCTCTGGCCCATTCAATGTTTCCAGGAATGGCAGAAACTCGTGCTTCAGATCCTTCCGGGCAGCGTCAAGGTCACTGCGCCGCCGGTCAGACGCCGCATCAAGGACCTTTTCCGCGAGTTCTTGGCCGCCACAGTTTTCCCAAAGATCAAAATCTGGTTCCGGCTCTTGTGCCATGGCGCGCACCGCGACGGGCGTGCCAATTGGGACCACAGCGCGAAACAGTCCTTCTTTTTCTTTGTTCAATCGAGCCAGTACCCGATCCAGAGCTGCCTGCACCGGGGGCAAATCAGCATGTGTAACTGCCAGCAGGCTGTTGGCTCTTAGCTCGGGCGGCACCTGCGCCCACAAATGCCGTTCTGTTTCACGCCATGCGCTTGTGCCGTTGGTACACCAGATGGCACAGTCGACGAATTTCAGCAGGTCCAGTGTCTGTTTGTATGTATCATCCAATGCGCCAGAGCCGGGAAGATCGAACAGTGATATCTCTTTGAGAGCAGGTGTGTTCAATCCAACCGAAATAAAGTCAGGCTCATCCGCAGCGGCCTTTTCCAGTGCTATGCCAGAATATGTCTTTGGCTCCTTGTTCCACCAGCCGACTGTCGTCTCTGGCGTATCCGCGTAGGCAACGATGACAAGTGGCAGCTTCAGGTGCTGCGGACCGGTTGGAAGGATATCCGCCCCTGCCAGCATGTTCGCAAGGCTTGACTTGCCCGCCCCGAACTCTCCGGCGAAACCGATGTTGACCGCGTTGGACAGGCGCTCGGCGTGGGCCAGGGCCCGTGCGCGCATATCTTCCAATTTCGGGTCCGACGACAGTTTTTCTGTCGTTGTCAGAAAACGCTCCAGCTGGCGCACTTCCTGTTCGGTTCCGGGAAACTCAATCATTCCGCAGCCTCTGCTTGTCGTTCGTCCACGTTGCTTGTTCCAAAGACACCATCCAACTCGTCAGCAATACGGCGCGCCCGTTCGAACGCAGCTTGTGCTTCCGCCTGAGCATTCAACTCACCCGCTCCGGAACGGTGCTCAAGATGGCCTGCCAACAGGGCCAAGTAATGATCCAGAACAGTTTTCAACCGGTCCAGAAGGTTTTCACGCGTTGTGTCGATCAGGTCATCGCCAATCAGTTCGAATTCCTGCACGATCATGCGCTCGGCCCGCGTCACAACACTGTTGCGCGATATCAGGCGCGACAACCAGTTTACACGCAGCTCAACCGTAATGCCACGGGTCAGGGCGGTGGTGTCCGGGCGGAACCAACGCACTGCACTTGTGTTCATGCGATTATCGACTGGTTCCTGCCACCCTGGCAGTGCCCGCAAAGCGGCGTTGCATTGCATGTCGATCGCGTAAAGCTCGCTCAACATGCGTTGCCGCACCACTTGCGATGCGCCTTGAACCAGCTCGCGCATGTGTTCGCGTAAAGGGGTGAAATTCAACTCGGTAGCGCCGCCTTTGGCAAGCAATGGGGATTGTCCTTCAGGTCCGCGCACCACAACAAAGACGGATTCAGAGACCGTGTCGTCCATGACCCCACGCAGGTTTGAAAGAACTTCGTCCATGTCCTTGACAATGTCTTGCGATTTATCCGCAATCAGTTTGCGCAGATCGCTCAGCGTCTTGTCGCTGTCCTCAGCGGTGTGTGCACCCGCGCTGCCTTCATCTTTCAGGGCACGAAGATGTACCTGGGACCGCTCCAAATCGCCACGCGCGAAGCTGTCGAGATGCTGCCACGCCATCCGAAGCTGTTCGTTTATCGGCCCGTCCGCCAACGCCTGAGTGACATGGCGGCGCAAGTCCGGCAAGCCTGACGCAATCATCGCGGCAAACCGTAGTACAGCCTCGCGGCTGATGGGGCCCGGTCCTTGTTTGATCTCGGCCACACCGTTCAGGTATTGTTGCATCTGTTCCGGGTGCGCCCGCAACCACGCCAAAATATGATCGTGGTTCACACCGGTTTCATCGCCGGTCAGCGCATAGTGCGCCCATTGTGCGCTGCCCATCAGGACATCGATATTCGAAGTACCCAACGCTTTTTCGAGCCCGTCTACAACATCCAGACGCACCTTTGCCGCATCATCGGCCCCGCCGCCCAATTCATCGACTCGGTTGATGAAGACAACGATCTGTCCAAGTTCCAATGCCTGCATCAGCCTGAACAGTTTCAGGTCCGCACGCGACAACGCCTGATGCGCTGACAGAACCACCACAAAGAAATCGGATTCCTTGAGATACTGACGCGAAATCTCCTCACGGATCAGCAGGGGGTCATTTACTCCGGGCGTATCAGTGACGGTCAGAGGGAATGGGAAATGTCCGATGTCGAAATAGACCTCGGCCTTGCGCGTGATGTCGCTGTAAAGTCCCCGATCACTGCCGGGGTCAATTGTTCCATCTTCCGCAGGGTCGTCCCCGGCGCACACGTAACGCGCCAGATCATCGGATGTCAGTTGATCCAGATCGTGGTGTTGACCCAACAGCTGTTCATAACTGTCCCCCAGTCGCCGACGCGCCCGGGTCTTCATGGCTTCGACCTGCTCTTCGATCATCTCGCGCTTGTAGCTGTCCTCGTCATCCGGGAACATGTTGCGCAATTCTTCGCCTTCAGCGATCAGTGATTGCCACTGGTAGTTGTCGAAGAAATGGAACTCGGCCCCTTCGGTTCGACCGTTCGGGTGCCCGAAATGCATGTCGGTGATCACGGTCGTCCACGGGTTCACGTCCGACGGCAGGTATTCTGCCTGACCGGTGAAGCCGTTGATCAAGCGCGACTTTCCTGCTTTGATTTGCCCGACGAAGGCAACTGACGGTTTCAGTTTCCCCAGATCACCAATGATGCGCGATATGAACTGACGCGTTTCATCATTGCTTGTCCCATTCATGTCTTCTGCGATGCGAATAAGCTCGCGGCGATGTGTTTCACTCATTACTCTTTACCCTGACTACAAAAAAACAACGCATTGAATTAGTCGAAAATTTGAATGCTTTGGGGGCGGTCATTCCTCAGCCTCCTCCAAAGATTTCCAAAGATTGATTACCGCACCAAGTTTGCGGGCATCATGAATGGCCACAGCAATCTGTTCGTTGTCGCTCAGAACAGCCATGCCCGCACCCTTACCACCCGATGGCCGCATGACGATCAGATGTGGGCCTTCGAATTCGTCCCGGGTGTCGTTGTTCCAACCAGCAAGATCTGAAACAAAACGTGTCAAAATCTCTTTATTGGCGTGCATTCCCTCGGAAGGTTTACAGGTTCCTTCGCAAACCAGTGCAGTGTTTTCCATACTGTCCACAAGAACACGACCTGTGGCAAAGCGTGCAGCCCCGTCAAAAAACTGTTGCGCCAACGAATTGCCCGACCCTGCTGCCGGGGCAGGGCTGTTGTCTGAAGGTTTTTCAACGTCCGGAACGACAGACACAATGGGCTCAGAGGAAAGCTCAATTCCGGCGCAGGCGTTCTCGATCTCACTCAGCGTAATACCAACATCATCAGCCTCCAGCGTCGAGGCTGGCTTTCCAGACATCAGTTCCAGTGGGGCAGGGGCGGCTGAAATGTCAGAAATCAGTTGGGCCAGTTTGTCGACCAGCGCGGTACGTGATTCCGTTTCGAAATCGGGGATCTGCCCGGACGGCACCTGAAACACATCCGTGATCCGGGAGCTGTTTACTTCGATTTTCAGGCAGCTTCCGTTGGCCGCGGTCAGCTCCAGTCGTCTGGGCAATATCGTTCCGCGAATGAAACGCAACACAGCCGCCCGACGGGCTGTAGCAGTTTCACCGGGGACAATCACCGTCGGAGACAGGCGGGCAACCGAAGACCGCCCGATATCTTCGAGCATGTCGAGAATGTCTGTGTCCATCATACCGTGACCCCCTCTGGTCCCGTTCAGACTGCGGCCGCAACCGGCTTGAGACTGAGATGCGATTTCGTGAGCGCCAGCCCTACATTCGTGCTGTTGCGGCAGATATAGCAGACCACATGATCAGGATATTCCTTGGTCCGCAAAAAGATGTTCAACCGGTCTTTTGAAAATACCGCGATTTCCCCAAACCCGGCGTTTTCCTCATCAGTGTTTCCGGCCTCGTGCAAGAGCGCTTCAAATGCAGCGACACCCCGCCCCTGAAACAGATTGGCCACTGCTATTGCCAAAGTCTCCAGCGATTCAGCGCAATCAGAATCAGAGACACTGCTGCCCAAAAGCATGCCGGTCTCCATGTCGATATACCCGGCTGCAATGCAGTCGGGTATCGTTTCAATCGCGGTGTTCAATGCATCCTGAATGGACATTTAACTCTTTATCGTCCTTCTTTTCAGCGCCTTGATTAAGGCATCCTTATAAAACATGCCATTCTGCATTGCTGTTTTCTTTCGTTTTTGGAATGGCTTGCGGGGGGTGTCTGGACTGTTTCGCACTATATTCAACTGCGATCTGGTCAAATTCGGCAAGAAAGGCTTTGAATACATTCTGAAGCCCGACTGCGTCCTTTGGCAGGTCCTCCTTGATTGTAATTTCCCGCCACATATCCGACGCGCTAAGCGGCGACCCGGCTGCGGATTCTGGAAGATCGATGTGCGCATCGTGGCGGATATCGCGGGCGTCTTCCTCGACTGAGGCTACGACTTCTATCAAGCCGTTTGTCTCAGGCTCAGGTTCGTAATCCTCGGCGTTGTTCTCGGGCTGAGCGGCCATCAGAGCCGCAATGGAGGATACCGAGACTTCGATACCCCGATCATCACGCGATTCAACTTCCGGCGTGAAAACTTCGACTTCGTCCGCTTCGGCCGCGGCTTCACGCAGAGTCGTGTTCAACGAGGTCAGCACGTCATCAACGGGCTTGTCGCCCGTTTCAGCATCAGGAGCGTCACCCAGCAGGTCGTCAGCATTATCGGCAGCACCGAATTCACCGGACAGGTCGAACTCGTCCACGTCTTCTTCCAGACCGGCGACATTCTTCAACTCAAGAGGATCGCTTGAGGTGTCCTTGAAGAAGGCACGCAACTCGTCGCTGGTATCGGTTTCCTCAGGCATCTGCTCGGTGTCTGATACCATTTCTGCCCGCAGCCGTTCAGCGTCTTCCGGGTTGATCCGAACCCGTTCGCCTTCGTCAACGCGTCGCTCTACACGGGCTGGCCGGATGGGGAAGCTTGTTACGACATTATGATCGTCGGCTTCTGGTTGCTGTTCGTTTTCCAGCGGATTGACCAGCCGCAAAGGAGTAGCTTCGATGCCGTCCGCCAGTGCCTCTCGGTCGTCTGGTTTGCGGGCGGGGCGCAGTGGTTGAACCTTGAATGCGCCGGACTGGCTTTTGTCGATCTGGTACCGCGCCAGCTGATCGGCGCGATTGTCCATGATCTGTTCTGTGATTTCCAGAAAACTGTCGATCATCTTGCCGCCACCGCTGCGCGACCACATTTCGGCGTCGCCAGTCTTGTCGCGGGCATTGATCGCATCCCGGGCGGAAAACAAAATGGACCGGTTGAACAGATGTCCGGCTTCGCGATTGACACGTCGCAGAACCTTTTGACGGTCTTTAAGGTTTAGTGCATCCGCCCGCGTCACCAACAGCAGCGAGTTGTGTTGCAAGCGGTCCGGCAGCGAAACCCACGTTGCACGTTCGGTTTCGCGCCAGGCTTGCGTCGCATGGGTGCACCAAATGACGCCGTTTGCCTGCCCGACTGCGCGCTGCCAGACATCTGTCGAGATTTTGGGGTCCGAGATGCCGGGGGTGTCGATCAGATCGACGGCTTCCAAAATGTCTGCCTCAAGGAAGATACGAATGAACTGCGCGTCGTTGACGCCAACAGTCTCAAGCTGATCCAGTTCGATTGGCTCAACGCTTCCGTCATGTCGCTTGATATATGGTTTTTCACTGCCCCAGCTAAACCAGACCGGTGGTAACTGGGTTGCAGTAACCTGCGTTGGCAAGGTTTGCGTTCGCAGTAAAAAGTTCATCAGTGTGGATTTGCCAGCGCTGAATTCACCCATCAAAGCGAAAACCGGTTTGCGGCGGGACCACTGCTCGATACGTTCCCATGCTTTCGGTGAAACAAAGCGTGTTTGTGAATCTTTTGCCATTTTTCTACTTATGCCGCTTCGTTGCTTAGGTCTTTCAGGATGTCACCCAGAATCTCGTCTCGCGATTTCTGAGGTTGCAGGCCCGCCATCGCTGCCGAGGTCTGGCCGGAGTTTTTGTCTGCTGATGATGAGATGCTCAGCAACGTTTCCTTCTGTTCCCGCATGAAATCCGCCAGAATAGCGCGGACGTTTTCCAACACGGCCGCAATCTGGTTTTCCTCGATATCCTTGGTGATCGAATTCGCCTCGGACGCGATCAGGCGTGTGTAATCGGCAGCGTATGCTTCAAAGCCTTTGCGCTTTTGCCACCAGCGTCGCCACCAGGTACTTTGCAGGTCCAGAGCGATCGTCCGGCCAATCCCCAATGGTGGTGGAACGCGCGGCACGATAGGTGCTTCGATGCTGAATTCGCCCAGGTGGTTGCCAAGAATTTTGTGATACAACGCTTCGACATCTGCAGCCGCAGTTGAGTAGAGCGCGCCAGCATCCTTACGCATTGCGCGGGCAAAACTGAAATAAGCGGCTTTTTGCAAAGTCCTCAATCCAGCAGGGTCGTATTGCCAAGTGCCTTGCTCGCCATTCTTTTCAAGGTGCGCGATCAGAGAATCCGTGGCGCGCTTCACAAAATTCGCCTCGGCTGAGTTCAGGCGCTCCAATACTTTGTCACGTAATGCATTGGTCAGTTCGGCTGCTTTCTTTTCATATTCAGCAGAAACTTTCGCAATTGCATCTTCCGGAGAAACACCGTCAAGATCACGCGCAACGCCTTCACCCTCTGACAGAGTCTTTGCCACGGCGGTGGCACGAATCTGGCTGGCGATGTTGCGGGCGCGATGGCGAACCCGATCCATCAGCCGCGCTCCGGCACCTTCTGCAATACGCTCGTTTATCGCCAGCAGCAGGTCAGGCAAACCGGACAATGCCCAGATTTTATCCAGCGAGGGGGCCTGATCACCGAACCCGGCAGCGAGGTAAAATGTATTGAGTGCTTCGCGGGATTCCTCGTTCAGAATCTCGGGGTTCCCGGTCAGTGCTGCCTCGGCCCACAAGGCACTGCCGAACACGACACTTGTCTTTGCGTCGATGTTGTTCTGTTTCAGAGTGTCCAGAATCCGGTCGCGGATTTCGGGGACTTGATTGACCGGGTCTGACAACTCGTCAATCCGGTTCACAAACAGGACAATCTGGCGGTTCTCAAATTGGGCGATGATCCGCATCAAGGCCATGTCCATGGTGGTCAGGGCCTGGCTTGCGGCAAGCACCACAACACAGACTTCGGACCCGCGCAGGCTGCGCAGGGTAATCTGTTCACGCACCATGAAGGTATCGTTGACACCCGGCGTATCACAAAGCTTCAGCGCAATCGGGTACTGAGGGATATCCATGTACAACTCGGCCGACTTGGTCACATCTGCGAACCGGCCTGTTTTTGGATTGATATCCGGGTCGTCCTCATCGCCCAGGCAGACATACCTTTGGATCAGTTCTTCATCGAAGTGATCGTATTGGTGGCTTTGGCCAAGTATCAGATCGAAGTGCTTTCCAAGACGCTCTTCCGACTTTGCTTTCATCTCGCCGATCTGACGGCGAATGTCCTCCATCTCGTCATCTGCACCGGCACGGTTGGCCAATTCGCCCAACCGGCCACCCCCGACCATCAGATTGTCCCATTCTTCCTGCTCAAAGAAGGTGAACTTGGCCTTGGTATCGCCCGGTGGACGCGTGTTGATGTTCAGGGTTGTGACGACCGACGTCCACGGGTTCACATCCGACGGAAGCAAAGATGGGCGCCCCGCAAGAATGTTTACAATCGATGATTTGCCCGCTTTTACCTGACCGACCATGGTGATGCTGGCGGTGAAGTTTTCCATCCGGGTCTTGAGTGTTGCCAGACGTGCCGAGGAGCGCGCATCAGCCACCTCAGTCAATTGATCAATCTGCGCCGTCAGTGATGACATTGCCGAAGTCATTGGCGCCAGAGCTTCGTTGCCTACAGACAACAGGTGATCATTGCGCGCCATGCTTAACCTCCGGTTCCCGTAGCTGCGATGCGGGGTTCATGCGAAGGACGGCCCGTTGGAATTCCTGTCAGCGTGTCGATACGTGCGATCAGGTCCAAAGCGTTGCCCAGAATGTCAGCCTCGGCGCGCGGGCTGATGGTTTCGTAAGCCTTGGCGTCAGCCAGCACTTCGATCGAGCTGAAGCGATCGCCGTTTTCAAGGCACGCAACGCGGCGTCCGGTCGGGAAACCTTCGGATTTGACCGCGGGCAATGGCATACGCGCATTGGCCAGCAGGTAGTGGTCTCCGGAATGGGTTCGGAGCGATATCCCAAAGCCCGTGTTCGGGTGGTCCCGGTTCAGGATCTTGAGTTCGCCAAGAAAGCTTTCGCGAGCAAAGAAGACAGCCTCTTGCTCGGCAGTAGCGGAGGGATTCAGATCGGTCACAGCAGTAAACCTTGTACTGGAGTTGAGCAGGAAACTCGTACCGGCGCCAAAGTGGCAAAAAAGACTCATTAACTCCTGCTAAACAACAAGACCCTTCAAGGCGGTCTTATTTTGACGTGAATAAGATTTTTTGGCGTTTGAAATGTGGCAGCTTTGTGGTGGATTTCTCTTGAGAATGCCTCAACCTGCGCGGGAATGCATATGACGCAAGAGCCATTCCGCACCTACTGTATGAAACCGAGCGGAGACCGGCGGAACACAATTGCCTGAACCTGACGGTGCGGGACATTCAAAAATCTGTGTGGCCCTGAAGGGCACTTTAGTCGGATAAGTTATCCTTGTTGTTTCAGAAACCTGAAGTTGCTCTCTGAGTTGGAAAGGGTCGCAGATGCGTTTTCTGGGGTGTCGTGGCGAGTAATCCCGCGCCTCCTCCCATGGGTTCAACTATGAACGCGCAAGGGCAATGAAGTAGGATTTCCATGTTCGCCAGTGGTGATCTGACAACAAGCTGTCGGCTTTTTCTAGGACTTTGGTCAACGTAAGAGCGATATTTCGCAGGCTAGCTGGGTCAAATTTTAACTTCGGCACGAATGAAGAGCTCTTCCTAAATAGCGTGGACATTGTCCCGCAGGATATCGGGTTTCACGGCCACTGATGTTCCCATCAACTTTCCACTGACAAGCCTCTTGGGGCTATACATCTTCATAAGATAGCGTGGTTGCCCCATATCTCATCAGAGGATCTACAAACTTGGCGATACATGTATTTTACCCCTCGCGCTCGGAAGCAAGCTTTGTTATTGACCGCTTCAATCCAGCGCTGCGGCGCTGAGTTGCGGGTGTGGCGAAATTGGTAGACGCACCAGATTTAGGTTCTGGCGCCGCAAGGCGTGGGGGTTCAAGTCCCTCCACCCGCACCATTTTGATGAATTGAAGTTTTGAAAATTTAAGTTTCTAGTTTGCTTCAGCGTCCCCAACTGGCCCCTTGTTCACTCGCTGCCGGATTTCTTGTCTTCGATCCAATCGCACACCTCTGACACCCTTAAAAGTGCGCATCTTTTCCATTGGTGAATCGGGCTTTCCTTATCAGTCCATAAGTCCAGAGGAGGTTAAGAAAACCGCAGGGATCCCGCGCAGATCGCAAATGTTGAACGGGTTGGACTGGAACAAGCTGCTTATCGCGCGCAATTGGCCAATTGGCAGCAGCGGAACGCAAACCGGGCGGGCTGTAATGGGTGATTTGTTTGGATTGGGCTCAAAGGCGATTGACAACGTGCGCTCAGTCTTGCGTGATGAGGGTTCTGCCTTCTTTGAAACAGCGTCTATTGACGATTACTTTCTAACAGATAGCCTCAAAAACCCGGCTTCGCTTCAAGAAATAGCTCCAAAAGTCAATAAGGAGCCGATCATGCAAATCTACCCCCGTGGGGAATTGGGCGGTGATTTCACCAACGTCTTTGCGCCCAACCTCTCAGGCTTGGTTGCACTACTGGAAATGTGTGAATTTGAAATAGTGAAGGCTGAAAACGTTAATTCTTACGCGAGAGGTCGAGCCATGGCGCACGCAAAGGCCATTAACGACCATAACGTGTCATTCTATAGGAATCGAGAACTTGTCCTATTGCCGAAAGGCGTGGCAAACATCTGAAGACGACCACTGACTTCCTCCACGGGAAGATAACTTGGCCGAAATCAACAAATGATCCAAAAACCCTGCTTTTGCTGGGCTTAACCCATTGGAGATAGGGTATGCCCTGAGACGGATGGGGAATTTACTCCCAGCCAGCCGACACAGCATCCGTCAGCGGGCGGCTTGTGGATTTTGGCGACGTAAACTCGCGGTTTTCGAACCTAGAGGCAGATAACAACGCCGTCCGGCCTGTTTTGGCAGGCGATACTGGCCAAAACAGCGTTAACAATGTGGCCTCAAGTCTTTTTGTCGAGGTTGCCAAGTTGATGTATCGCGTCGGTGATCTCAAAATCGCCGGGGATAACTTAAACCCAGGCACGTACATCACAGGAACGACTTTGGCATTGGAAAAAGCGCATGAGTCACGTAAGCCCAGAGGAGGTTAAGAAGGCCGCAGGGATCAATGACTGGAAGATATGAGGTACGTCTGCGTGGTAGGTAGCTGGCGCTTGCAAACGAACTGAGCACATCCGGCACACGAAACATTTTGGATATCGTTGCGGCCGATCAGCGGCAAACAACAAAGGCACCTTTGGGCACCTTGTTTTACTGGTCGGAGTGAGAGGATTCGAACCTCCGGCCCCTGCCTCCCGAAGACAGTGCTCTACCAGGCTGAGCTACACTCCGACCGTGGCGGGTGATCTATACGCGGCTTTGCCGATGCGCAAGAGGATTTTGAGAAGCGATCATCCTAATCTTCCGTCTTTGGATCGGTAACGGACGGGCTAAACAGGTCACGAGACTCTCATGGCAGCGGATCCGTTTTGTACAGACGGATCTTGGTGCCTCCGTGGTCCACGACCGGACCGGGCGCCAGCAAAGGCAGGCGGGTCGCCCGAGCCAAAGCCGGAGCGCTGGTCACAATCCCGACACGCCATCCTTGAAACCGGCTCATCAAAGATTTACCCAAGGCTCCGTAGACAGAGCGCAGACGCTTTTCATCTCCAATTCGCGCCCCGTAGGGAGGGTTCACAATGACCAGCCCGGCGGGTCCCGCAGGGGGTTTGATGTCACTGACGGAAAGCTGTTGAAAACGCGTGTTGGCGTTAACCTGCGCTCTATGGGCGTTGGCTGTTGCGGCTTCGATAGCTCCGGCGTTGCGGTCAGAGCCACAGAAGGTGAGAAAACACTCAGCGACCTCTGACTCGCTGCGCATGTCTTGCCAGCGGTCAGGGTCGAAGCCCGCAAGGTTTTCAAACGCAAAACTGCGGGACCGACCAGGGCGCAGCCCCAGGGCAATCTCGGCGGCTTCGATCACGAAAGTACCCGAACCGCACATCGGGTCCAACACCGGTTCATTGCCGCTAAATCCGCAGTCACGCAGAAACATGGCTGCCATCGTTTCGCGAATTGGCGCTTTGGCAATTGCTTCTTTATGACCACGCTTGTGCAAAAGCTCTCCAGAACTGTCGACGGAAAATGTACAGATGTCCTTTTCGATTCTCAGCAAGATCCTGACATCGGCGTCGGAAGATATCGGAGCGCCCAGAGTTTCGGATATCGCTTGTTCAACTCTCTGCCGTGCGGCACCGGCATGATATATTCTGGATTTGCGGCTGGTGGCCTCGACTTTGACCGGAACACCGGAGCGCAGGAACTCGCCCCACGGGAATTTGCGCGCACGTTTGTCCAATTGGGCTAAATGCACGGCAGGAAAACTGCCCAGACGAACCAGAACCTTGTTTGCACCGCGTAAGGTCAGGTTGGCGCGCCAGACCTCGGACCACGAACCACGGCAAATGACACCCCCTGGAATCGTCTTGACCTGAGCGAACCCGTTGGACTGCGCCTCGGCACAGAGGGGGGCTTCAAGGCCCGGGGTGGCAATCAGAAAGATTTCGAAGTCTGTGTCTTTTTTCATTCCGGTTGCTTACACTGGAAGTTCAGCGGGCGCGACACGCAATTTTGACCCGAATTTTTGGCCATCTTGAGGGAAAACTCCAAGATTTTGCAGTTTGATCTTAACTTTCGGCGGTAACAGGTTTGCGTTTGCGGGCATCCGCGCGTAAAGGGTCCGTGATCAGAAATACGCCTGCGGAATTTGGACCCGTTTCGACGCTTTTGCGATGGGCACCGGAAAAAACCGCGTTATTGCATGACCCCTAAAGGGTGTCGGCAGGGCTGGCGCAGGAAAGAGGCTTGGAAGAACGTAGCGGTATGCAAACTTTCAAACTTAAAAAAGGGTTGGACCTGCCAGTGGAAGGCGCTCCCGACCAAACCATTCATCCGGGTCCGGAATACTCGACCGTTGGTGTTCTGGGTGGGGACTACATTGGCCTGAAGCCAAAGATGCTGGTGCAGGAAGGTGATAGTGTCGAGCGGGGTACGCCGCTCTTTTGTCACAAAGATGCGCCTGACGCGATGATGGTCGCACCGGTGACTGGCAAGATTGTTGCCATCAACCGGGGTGCCCGCAGGGTGTTGCAGAGCGTCGTCATCGAAGTGTCCGACACCAATGACACGGGCTTGGATTTTTCGAGCGTGGGCGATGCGCATAGCGCCGAAGGCGTGACTGCAAAACTGTGCACCGCGGGTCTATGGACTTCATTCCGCACGCGGCCTTATTCGAAAATGCCGGAACCCGGTGCCAAACCGAACGCGATTTTCGTGACAGCCATGGACAGTGACCCATTGGCGGCTGATGCCGCCACGATCATTGCCGAGGCACCCGAGGCCTTTGCCGCTGGGTTGGTAGCAATCAGCAAGCTGACAGAGGGCAAAACCTATCTTTGCCAGAAACAAGGCGACACGATCCCCGGCGCGGATGTTGCCGGTGTCGAGGCCGTGGCGTTTTCCGGTCCACATCCATCGGGCCTGGCAGGAACGCATATTCACTTCCTCGAACCGATTGCGGGGGAAAAGCAAGTCTGGACTATCGGTTATCAGGACACCATCGCGATTGGCCGCCTGATGCAGACCGGGCGTCTGGATCCGAGTGTTGTGATCGCCTTGACCGGGCCCGGTGCGCGTCAGCCGCGTTTGATCCGCACCGTGATGGGCGCGTCCACGGACGACTTGACACGAGGTGAGGTAAGTGTGGACGGAACGCCCCGCATTATCTCGGGTTCGATCCTGTCGGGTCAACATGCCGACGGACCGACCGCATATCTGGGCCGGTTTGCCCGTCAAATCTGTATCATCCGAGAGGATCACGATCAGATTCCGATGGGTTGGATCCGGCCAATGCCTTCCAAGTATTCCGTCCAGCCAGTATTGGGCTCGGCCTTTTCCAGAAAACTCTATGCTTTCACGTCCAACCTGAACGGTGGCCGCCGCGCGATGGTGCCGACAGGCGTGTTCGAAGAGCTGATGCCGCAGGATTACCTGCCCACACAATTGCTTCGGGCGTTGCTGGTGATGGATACGGATACGGCTCAGGCACTGGGAGCGCTTGAGCTGGACGAAGAGGATCTGGGCCTTGTGGGCTTTGCCTGTCCGGCGAAATATGAATACGGGCTGGCGCTGCGCGACTGCCTGAAAAAGATTGAAAAGGAGGGCTGATCCGAATGGGATTGCGTAACTTCTTTGACCGGATCGAGCCGAACTTTACCAAGGGCGGCAAGTACGAGAAGCTTTTTCCGATCTACGAGATGGTGGAAAGCTTCATCTACACTCCGAAAACCGTAACCACCGTTGCTCCTCATGCGCGGTCTTACGTGGATATGAAGCGCATCATGACATATGTCGTGATTGCCACTATTCCTTGCATCCTGTGGGGAATGTGGAACACCGGTTATCAGGCAAATTCGGCCATTGCCGCGCTTGGCCCAGAGTCTGCAACTGGTTGGCGGATTGCAATTCTTCAGGTTCTTGGCATCTCGTTGAATCCGGACAGTATTTTTGCCAATGTCATGCACGGGCTTATGTACTTCCTGCCGATCTATATTGTCACGTTGGTGGCAGGCGGTATTTTCGAAGTCATTTTCGCAACCGTCCGCGGGCATGAGGTGAATGAAGGCTTTCTTGTCACTTCGATGCTTTACGCCCTGATCATGCCTGCAACCACGCCTCTGTGGCAGGTTGCCCTGGGTATTATCTTTGGTGTTGTCATCGGCAAAGAGGTATTCGGCGGCACTGGTAAGAACTTCCTCAACCCTGCCTTGGTGGGGCGGGCGTTTTTGTATTTCGCCTATCCCGCGCAGATGTCGGGCGATGCAGTCTGGACCCCGGTTGACGGGTTTTCCGGGGCGACGGCTCTGGCTGTGTCGGCTGCCGAAGGCTACCAGGCACTGGCCGCTGACGGTATCACCTGGTGGAGCGCGTTTTACGGCACCATTCAGGGCAGTATCGGGGAAACCTCGACTCTGGCCTGCCTGATCGGTCTGGCCTTCCTGCTGATCACCAAGATTGCCAACTATCGGCTGATTTTGGGATGTCTGGCGGGCACAATTGCGTTCACCTGGCTGTTGAACCTGATCGGGTCCGAGACGAACCCGATGTTCGCAATGCCATGGTACTGGCATGTCGTGTTGGGCGGTTACGCCTTTGGTCTGGCTTTCATGGTGACCGAGCCGGTCTCGGCAAGCCACACCAATGTCGGGCGCTATATCTATGGTGCACTGATTGGTGTCATGGTTGTGTTAATTCGTGTGATCAACCCAGCCTTCCCCGAAGGTATGATGCTGGCCATTCTGTTCGGCAACGTCTTTGCACCGCTGATCGACTATTTTGTCGTTCAGGCCAACATCAAACGGAGGGCGCGTCGCCATGTCTGATACGCAATCCCCTGAACGCAAGGGCGCGATTGCCCGGTTTCTGGCGGCCTCGCCGGATTCGGTTGGCAAAACGATCTTCATCGCTGTTGCGGTTTGTCTCGTTGCCTCGATGATCGTGTCGGCCGCGGCAGTCAGCCTGCGCCCGGTGCAGGAGGCCAACAAGCTGAAGGACAAGCAGGTCAACATTCTGCAGGTGGCGGGGGTGTATGAACCCGGCATTGATGTCAGCCAGGCCTTTGCCGCGTTCGAGCCGCATGTTCTGGATCTGGCGACGGGCGAATTTGCGGACGATCAGTTCGACCCAGCCACCTTTGACGATCTGGCCGCTGCCGGTGATCCGGAATTAAGTGTTGCCCTTGACGATGACCCCGCAGGCATTGGTCGCAAGGCAAAGTATCGGGTCATCTATCTGCTGCGCGACGACAGCGGAGCGTTGGACAAGGTGATCCTGCCGCTGCATGGCTATGGGTTGTGGTCCACGCTTTATGGCTTCATCGCGCTGGAAAAGAACGGCAACGACATTTTCGGCCTGCAATTCTATCAGCATGGTGAAACGCCTGGTCTGGGTGCCGAGGTGGACAACCCGCGTTGGAAGGCGTTGTGGAACGGCAAGAAACTGCATGATGACGCGGGCGCCTTGCAGATCACCGTCGCCAAGTCACAACCAGCGGCCGGGCCCGAGTTTTTCGTAGATGCGCTGGCGGGCGCGACCCTGACATCGCGCGGGGTCGACAACCTTGTGAAATTCTGGATGGGCGATGCGGGTTACGCGCCGTTCCTGGCCAAGTTGCAAGCAGGAGAGATCTGATGTCGCAGACCAAGAAAGAGCTGCTGGTCGACCCCCTTGTCGACAACAACCCGATCACCTTGCAGGTGCTGGGAATCTGTTCGGCACTGGCTGTAACCTCATCACTGCAAGTGGCCTTTGTCATGGCCATAGCGGTGACGTCGGTGACGGCGTTTTCGTCGATGTTCATCTCGATGCTGCGCAACCAGATCCCGGGCTCGATCCGGATCATCGTGCAGATGGTGATCATCGCCTCGCTCGTGATTCTGGTGGATCAGATACTCAAGGCTTATGCCTTTCAGATTTCCAAGACGCTGTCGGTGTTTGTCGGCCTGATCATCACCAACTGCATCGTAATGGGCCGTGCCGAAGCATTCGCCATGAAGAACCCCCCGGTGGCCTCGTTCATCGACGGTTTGGGTAACGGCATGGGTTATGGCCTGATCCTGATGCTGGTGGGCATCATCCGGGAGTTGTTTGGATCGGGCAGCCTGTTCGGCGTGACAATCCTGCAAACGGTCAACAATGGCGGTTGGTACGTGCCCAACGGCCTGTTGCTGCTGCCACCTTCGGCGTTCTTCGTGATCGGCCTGCTGATCTGGGCTTTCCGCACGTGGAAGCCGAACCAGGTTGAAGAACGTGAATACAAAATCCAGCAGGTAGAGGCGCACTGATGGAAGGGCTTATCTCTCTGGCCGTGAAGGCCGTCTTTATCGAAAACCTTGCGCTCAGCTTTTTCCTTGGCATGTGTACCTTCATCGCCGTGTCGAAAAAGATTTCGACTGCCATCGGGCTGGGAATATCAGTCATGGTGGTGCAGGCCATCACCGTGCCCGCCAACAACCTGTTGTTGTCCTTCCTGCTGAAACCGGGCGCATTGGCATGGGCCGGGTTCCCGGATGTGGATCTGACCTTTCTCGGGCTGATTTCCTATATCGGCGTGATCGCAGCGATGGTTCAGATCCTCGAAATGATTCTCGATAAGTATTTCCCGCCGCTCTACAACGCGCTGGGGATCTTCCTGCCTTTGATCACTGTGAACTGTGCCATTCTGGGTGGTTCGCTGTTCATGGTCGAACGCGACTATAATTTTGCCGAGGCGACCACCTATGGCATCTCATCCGGTTTCGGCTGGGCGCTGGCAATCACTGCGATGGCAGGCGTGCGCGAAAAGCTGAAATACTCGGATGTGCCGGACGGGCTTCAGGGGCTGGGCATCACCTTTATCACCGCCGGACTGATGGCGATGGCCTTTATGTCCTTCTCGGGCGTGAAACTGTAAGGGGGGCGTGAGAATGGAAACCTTTTCGCTCGGCGTTGTCCTATTCACCCTGATCGTTCTGGCGCTGGTGGCCATCATTATGGCTGCACGTTCCAAGCTGGTGTCGACCGGCAACGTCAACATTACCATCAATGGTGAAAAGACTATCTCGGTTCCGGCGGGTGGCAAACTGCTGCAAACATTGGCGGCCGAAAAACTGTTTGTTCCGTCAGCCTGCGGTGGTGGTGGTACCTGTGCCCAGTGTCGCGTGAAAGTGCATTCGGGTGGTGGTTCGATCCTGCCGACCGAAGAAAGCCATATAACAAAGCGCGAAGCCTCCTGTGGCGACCGTCTGTCCTGTCAGGTGGCGGTCAAGCAGGACATGGAAATCGAAGTTCCAGAAGAGGTCTTCGGCGTCAAGAAATGGGAATGCACCGTTCGCTCGAACGATAATGTCGCGACCTTTATCAAGGCCCTTACCCTAGACCTGCCCGAAGGTGAGGACGTGAATTTCCGCGCCGGGGGCTACATCCAGATCGAAGCGCCCGCTCATCAGTTGAAATACACTGATTTCGACGTGCAGGAAGAATATCGCGAGGATTGGGATCGCTTCAATCTGTGGCAATACGAGTCAGTTGTGAACGAACCTATCGAGCGCGCCTATTCGATGGCCAACTATCCGGATGAAAAGGGCATGATCATGCTTAACGTCCGGGTTGCTTCACCGCCTCCGGGCTCAGAAGGAATTCCGGCGGGACAGATGTCGTCCTACATCTTCAACCTGAAGCCGGGCGACAAAGTCACAATCTCGGGTCCATTTGGCGAGTTTTTCGCACGTGAAACCAAGAAGGAAATGGTCTTCATCGGTGGTGGCGCCGGTATGGCACCGATGCGCAGCCACATCTTTGACCAGCTCAAACGCCTTGAGAACCGCGACCGCAAGATCAGTTTCTGGTACGGTGCGCGGTCCAAGAAAGAGATGTTCTTTGTCGAGGATTTCGACCAACTGGCGGAAGAGTTCGACAATTTTGAATGGCATGTCGCTCTGTCGGATGCCCAACCCGAGGATGAATGGAAAGGCTATACCGGCTTCATCCACAACGTTCTGTTCGAAGAGTACCTCAAGAACCACCCGGCACCCGAGGATTGTGAATACTACATGTGTGGGCCGCCAATCATGAACCAGTCGGTTATCAACATGCTGCTGGATCTGGGCGTGGATCGCGAAGACATCATGCTCGACGATTTTGGCGGGTAACTAAAGTAACCGGCGCTGAGTGCGCCGGTTTTTTCATTCCGGCGCCAGATCGACCTATTTTCCGTAATAGTCCCGATACCAGGCGACGAACTGTGCGATACCGTCCTTCAGGTCGGTCTGCGGGCGATAATTCGTCAGCCGCTGCAACAGCTGATTGTCAGCCCAGGTGGCATGAACATCGCCCATCTGCATTGGCATAAAGTTTTTGACCGCTTTCTGGCCAACAGCCTCTTCGATGGCTTCTATGAAATCCATCAGACGCACCTTGTCTCCGTTGCCAATGTTGACGATGCGGTACGGTGCAACGGGCGACAAGCTGTCACCATCTTCGATATCCGCGCGGCTGGTTGGGCGGACCGGCGGAACATCGATCAGCAACCTGATCCCACGCACAAGGTCTTCTACATGCGTGAAGTCGCGATACATGTCGCCATGATTGTAGATGTCGATTGGTCTGCCATCCAGTATCGCAGCGACGAATTTGAAATAGGCCAGATCGGGGCGCCCCCAAGTGCCGTAAACGGTAAAAAATCGAAACATGGTGGTCGGCAAATCCCACAGATGGGCATAGGAATGCCCCATCGCCTCATTCGCCTTCTTAGTGGCGGAGTAGATCGTCAGTTGGGTGTCGGCTTTTTCTGTTTCGATGAACGGCATGTCCTCGTTTGCACCGTAGATTGATGAGGTCGACGCCATCAAAAGGTGTTCCACTTTGTGCTGACGCGCGATTTCCATCACATTGAACGTGCCCACAACGTTCGACTCGATATAGCTGCGGGGAAATTCAAGGCTGTGCCGCACGCCTGCCTGCGCGGCCAGATGTACGATGATATCGGGCTGAAAGTTCTCTGCGACCTGCGCAAGCCGGTCAAAGTTTTCCAAACGGTCTTCGGTAGCTGTAAATCCCGGGGTTTGAAGCAGTATCTGATGTCGGCGTTGTTTCAGGGTTACATCATAGTAGTCGGTCATCCCGTCGTAGCCGTGTACTTGAAATCCTTCTGCCAAAAGCAACTTGGCCAGGTGGAACCCGATGAACCCGGCAGAACCTGTAATCAATACTCGTTTCATAAAACCCTCAGAACTCACTGCAAATTCTTCGCTGATCGAATGGCGTTGATCCTATCATCAGATCAACTGCTTGCGAACATCCTGGGGGCCATATCGGACAATCTAAGGCTCGTGGTCAACACTTTGCCTACTCAAACAGTTGCTGATTGCGACCACTACGCCGGGCGGGTAGGGATCAAATGCCATGATGAAAGACTGGATCAGACGGCGGTTCCAATCCGCGGTGAAGAAAAGCACCAATGCGATGCCATGCGACGTGGCACCCGCAGAAAAGGTGACGGCCGTCGGCGACATTCACGGTCGTCTTGATTTGCTTCAGGCGGTTTTGCCACGACTCGACGATCAAAGCCCACTGGTCTTTCTGGGCGATTACATCGACCGGGGGGCATACAGCGCGCAGGTACTGCGGCATTTGCATCACCTGAGTGAAGCGTCAGACGGGCGGGTGCAATGCTTGCTTGGCAATCACGAAGAGATGCTGCTGCAATTTGTAAACGACCCGGAACGTTACGCCAGGCTTTGGTTTCATAACGGCGGAGCGGAAACTCTGGCATCTTTCGGCCTCGTATGTCCCGACGAGTTGGATAGTGGAAAGCATCTGCCTGAACTGGCAGAGCGTCTGCGGCACAAGATGGGCGACAGCTTGCTGGACTGGCTTGCAAATCTGCCGCTGACCTGGACCAGCGGCAACGTCACCTTTGTCCACGCGGCACTTGATCCGCGGCTATCCATTCAATCCCAGGATCGCCAAATCTGTCTATGGGGGCATCCGATGTTTCCACGGCTTGCCCGCAGTGACGCGCAATGGGTTGTGCACGGTCATACAATTGTAAGCCAACCCCGGGTTAGAAACCGAGTTGTGTCGATTGATACCGGTGCCTTTGCCTCGGGCAGATTGACCGCCGCTGAAATAGACGGCGGCAGTGTTAGGTTTTTTTCAATCGGTTGAACCTAGCCAACGATCATCTGCTTCATACGAAGCGCTTCATACTCCAATTCCCTCAGACGGAAATGCACCACGTCACCGATAGTGATGACACCGCACAAATTGCCATCACGCAGAACCGGCATATGACGGAAACGCCCTTCGGTCATGGTTTTCAGCACGTCATTCAGCGTATCCTCGGGCGTACAGGCCTTTACATCCCTGGTCATCAGGTCTTCGACCGACTGTGGCAGGGTCTGTCCGGGCGTATCGGCCATGCGACGCACGATGTCGCGTTCCGACAAGATCCCTTGCAATGCCCCGTTCTGATCTGTCACCAGAACAGCGCCAATCCGCTTTTCCTTGAGCGTGTTCACCACCGAATGGATGGTATCATTAGGCCGCACCGAAAACACCGCATCCCCTTTACCCTCAAGCAACTTGGCCACGGTCGTCTGCGAATGCGACAGGTTTGATTCCGCTGATTGGCTGTAGGTTGTCTTGTCAGCCTTGTCACCGCGCGACGGCGACTGGTAAGAGGTTGGAGCCATGGGCAATCTCCTTTTGGTTCTTGCAAAGTCTTTCCCTTTCACCTTAGCGCAGCTAAACGACCTGTATAGGGTACAATTGCACGAGTTGGCCGAACGCAGGTCAGCAAAGGGAGCTTAAGCCTTTGAATGAACTCTATCTTACGCCCCCGGTTGCAGCGCTGATCTTCTTTGCGGCTGTTGTGTGCGGTCACAACTTTCGTATGGCGTGGAAGCAACAGCAGCCCGGGTGGCGCAAACGCGCGTGGTTGTTTGGTATTCCGGCCGGAACTGGTCTTTTACTGTTGGGTTTCCTTCCGCTGAAACTGTAATGCCAATTTGACTCTGGCGGGGACCGCTGTCATATGCCGGGCACAGAATGTCCCGGAGAACGCCCAATGCGTCTTTTGCCCATACTGGCCTTTTTCACCCTTCTTTCAGGCTGTCTTTTTGACAAGGAACCCGAAGTGGTCCGTCTGTCCGGTGAGACAATGGGCACGACCTACAATATCACCGCAATTGGCGAAGACCTTGACGAAGACGCACTGGCTGCGGCCGTCAGTGATAAGTTGGCAGCTGTGAATGCCAAGATGTCCAATTGGGATCCGAACTCGGAAGTTTCCGTTTTTTCCGCGTCGTCCAGCACAGATCCAATGCCTGTTTCCGACGAATTTGCGCTGGTTCTTTCGGCGGCGAACGAAGTGCACGCGAAATCCGGTGGCATTTTCGACGTAACCCTCGGCCCTTTGATCGAACTTTGGGGTTTTGGCCCACGCAAACCCGAGGACCCGGTGCCATCTGATGCCGATATCAACGCAGCGCTGAACGGTGTAGGTCAGGGCCGCTTGCTGAAGCTCGATACACATGCTGGTACGCTTGCCAAGTCAAACGCCAGTGTGGGCATTAACCTGTCCGCGATTGCAAAAGGCTATGGAATTGACGCTGTTGCGGAAACCTTGCAGGCCGCTGGCATCGAAAACTATCTGGTCGAAATTGGCGGCGATCTTGTGGCCAAAGGTAAGAATGACGAGGGCGAAGCGTGGCTCATTGGTATCGAGAAACCTGAAACGGGTTCGCAAACCATCCAACTGGTTGTTTCACTGGATGATCGGGGCATGGCCAGCTCGGGCGATTACAGGAATTTCTTTGAACAGGATGGAGTGCGCTATTCGCATATCATCGATCCGACAACAGGCCACCCGATCACGCATCGCACCACCTCGGTTACCGTGCTGGCCGAAAACGCGATGATGGCCGATGCCTGGGCAACAGCCATGCTGGCTTTGGGTCAGGAAAAGGGTCTTGCTTTGGCGGAGGAGCATAAACTTGCCGTGTATTTCATCTCGCGGGATGTGACAGGCGGCGAAGATGCCTATATCACTGCCCATAGTGCGGCGTTCAAAGACGCGCTGGGATTGAACTGACTGTTGGAGCTGAGATGAGTACCTTTATTCTGGCCTTCATTCTTCTCGCTCTCGTCATGGTGGGCATGTCATTGGGTGTCATGCTGATGGGAAAGACCATCAAAGGCAGCTGCGGTGGTCTAAACGCGATCTCGGGCGCTGACAAATGCGTTGTCTGCCAAAAAGACATCGACCCCGACAGCCCACTGCGCGACAAGCTGCAATGTAAACGCGCCAAGAAGATGCTGGAACAAATGGACCGTCAGGCCTGACGCAGGTTTTGCTTCGTTCTGCGGACAGAAGGGGCTAACTAGGCCCTCGTGACTTTTGGGGAAGGGCGTCAACTTGGCCAAGGCAAAAAACATCCTGTTCATCATGTTCGACCAGCTGCGCTGGGATTATCTGAGCTGCTACGGCCATCCACATCTGCATACTCCAAATATCGATCGTCTGGCTGCCAAAGGCGTGCGCTTCAACCGCGCCTATATCCAATCACCGATCTGCGGCAGCTCTCGCATGTCCACCTACACAGGGCGCTATGTGCATTCTCACGGCGCGTCGTGGAACGGAATTCCGTTGAAAGTCGGCGAGATAACGATGGGTGATCACCTGCGTAAGGCGGGGATGGATTGCTGGCTGGTCGGCAAAACCCATATGCGTGCAGACGCCGAAGGGATGGCGCGGCTTGGTCTGGAACCTGACAGCTTGATAGGTGCGCGCGTCGCCGAATGTGGGTTTGACGTATATGAAAGGGATGACGGTATGCTGCCCGAAGGTCCGGATGGGTATTATGACCCGGACGGGGCAAAGGAATACAACAAGTTCCTGAAAGCAAAGGGGTATGAGAGTGACAATCCCTGGCATGACTTTGCCAATTCCGGACTGGATGCGGATGGCAACGTTCTGTCTGGCTGGTTTCTGAAGAATTCACCCGAAGCCGCGAATATTGCCGAGGAAGACAGCGAAACGCCCTATCTGACCGGGCGCGGGATCGAGTTCATGGAAACGCATGATGGCCCGTGGTGCTGCCATCTGAGCTTTATCAAGCCGCATTGGCCGTACATCGTACCGGACCCATACGCCTCGATGTATGGGCCGGAACATGTGTTGCCTGTGGTGCGATCCGAGGCGGAACGTCAGAATGCGCATCCCGTGCTCAAAGCCTTCATGGACACAAAGATCGGCCAGACCTTTTCGCGGCAGGATGTGCGTGAGGCGGTTATCCCAGCCTATATGGGGCTGATCAAGCAAGCCGATGACCAGATGGGCCGCCTGTTGGATTGGTTGGAGAGAGCCGGGCGGATGGAAAACACGATGATCGTGTTGACATCAGACCACGGTGATTTTCTGGGCGATCACTGGATGGGGGAAAAGACCTTTTTCCACGACGCCTCAACCAGAGTGCCGTTGATCATTTATGACCCGTCGCCCGAGGCGGACGCGACACGTGGCACAGTCAGCGATGCGCTTGTAGAATCCATCGACCTTGCACCGACCTTTGTCGATGCGGCTGGTGGGGAAGTGGCGACGCATATTCTGGAAGGTCACTCCCTGCTGCCCATCCTTTATGGGGAGGTGGACACGTTGCAACGCGATGTGGTGATCTGCGAATATGACTACTCGGCTTCGCCAATCGCAAATGTTTTGGACATGTCCGTCCGCGATGCGGTGATGTTCATGGTCGCAAGCAAGAAATGGAAACTGATCCATTGTGAAGGTGGGTACCGGCCAATCCTGTTCGATTTGGAGAATGACCCTGATGAGTTGAACGATCTGGGTGACAGCGCCGAACATGCCGGTGTAATCGCCGAAATGTACGAGCACCTGTTCGCCTGGACGCGGCGGGCGTCACAGCGCACGACCCGGTCCGAGCAGCAATTGATTGAAATGCGCACCAAAAGCCGGGGCAGGGGTGTTGTTCTGGGCGTTTATGATGAAAACGATGCACCACTGGATCTGACAGTCAAATACCGCAATCGCAAGGTGCGCCCTTTCCAAAGCTATCTGAAGGACTAACACCTCTGTGTTGGTTATAATTGTACATCATTGCAAAAGGCGGTTCACCCGTCGAAGTCCAAAGGATAGAAGGTGACCCAAGAGCAGCAAATGGAGTACATCAATGGCCACCCCCAAACCTGTAGTCCTGTGCATTCTTGATGGTTGGGGCCTGTCCGAGGACACAAAAGCCAACGCACCCTATCTGGCAAACACGCCGACGTTTGACGCGATCATGTCTGAGTGCCCGCATTCAACCCTGATCACCCACGGCCCCGATGTGGGTCTGCCTAGCGGGCAGATGGGCAACTCAGAGGTCGGGCACACCAATATCGGTGCAGGGCGTGTGGTCGCCATGGATCTGGGCCAGATCGACCTTTCCATTGAAGACGGGACATTCTTTGAAAACGAAGCTCTGCAAGCTTTCATCGCCAGTGTTAAGTCCGTTGGCGGTACTGCGCATCTGATGGGGTTGATCTCGGATGGAGGCGTGCATGGTCATCTGAACCATATCCTTGCCGCAGCCACTGCCATAACGGATGCCGGTGTCCCGGTTGCACTGCACGCAGTGACGGACGGGCGTGATGTCGCGCCAAGGTCAGCTCTGACTTACATCGCTGAGCTGGAAGAACGCCTGCCCGAAAACGTACGCATCGTCACCGTGAGCGGGCGGTACTTTGCCATGGATCGCGACAATCGCTGGGAGCGTGTCAGTGAAGCATATGGTGCAATGGTCAACGGGCAGGGCCGAACAGCCAGCAGCGCCCATGGCGCGGTTGATCACGCCTATAACCAGTCCGAATCTGACGAGTTTGTCACACCAACCGTATTGACGGGATATGACGGTATTCACGATGGCGACGGTTTCTTTTGCCTGAACTTCCGCGCTGACCGTGCACGTGAAATCCTGCGCGCCATCGGAGAGCCCGGATTTTCCGAGTTCGCGACAGGACCGCGCCCGAAGCTTTCAGCACTGCTGGGCATGGTCGAGTACTCTGACGGGCATAATGCTTACATGACCACGGTTTTTCCAAAGCGCGCGCTTGTAAATACGTTGGGCGAGTGGGTCGCCAAGCAAGGGCTCCGTCAGTTTCGACTGGCGGAAACCGAGAAGTACCCGCATGTTACGTTCTTTTTGAATGGCGGTAAGGAGACGCCCGAACGAGGTGAGGACCGCTTTATGCCGAGCTCGCCGAAAGTGGCAACCTACGATCTACAGCCCGAAATGTCATCCGCAGAGGTTACGGCGAAGTTTATCGAAGCCATCGAAGGCGGGTATGACCTGATTGTTACAAATTATGCCAACCCCGATATGGTTGGTCATACAGGTGATCTGAATGCCGCAATCAAAGCATGTGAAGCCGTCGATCATGGGTTGGCTCAAGTCATTACGGCTCTTGAAAAGGTCAAGGGGGCGATGATTATCACGGCCGATCACGGCAATTGCGAAGTCATGGTTGATCCTGTGACCGGTGGTCCGCATACGGCCCATACGCTTAATCCTGTTCCCATAGCGCTGGTTGGCGGGCCAGAAGGTGCTGTATTGCGCCAAGGACGTTTGTCCGATCTCGCCCCGACCCTGCTTGAACTGATGGGTTTGCCTAAACCCATGGAAATGACCGGGGAAAGCCTGCTGTCATGAAACCGGCTGCTCTGGCAGTGTGTCTGTTTTTGGCCTTGCCGGCGCTGGCCCAGCCAGACGCTTCCAAGGCTGCTTTGGATGCAGCGCAGATGCTCGAACAGGCGTCCATCGCGTTATCCGAAGCCGAAAGTGCCCGGGACCGGGTCAATGCTCTTACGGAGACGATCCATGCCTATGAGGCCGGGTTGGGTGCGATGCGGGTGGGATTGCGCCAAGCGGCTACCCGCGAGGCGCAACTGAGTGCCGACTTGCGGACGCGCGAAAAGGAAATCCGGCGATTGCTCGGTGTTCTGCAAACCATTGAAACGACTGAACCACCCGTTTTGATGTTACATCCCGCCGGCCCGTTGGGGGCTGCCCGCGCGGGTATTATGCTGTCCGAGGTCACCCCCGGCCTGAACGCCAGCGCGCAGGAACTGGCGCAGGACCTAAATGAAGTGCAGACATTGCGTGTCTTGCAGCAAAAGGCCTCGGAAACTTTGACAGAGGGTCTGACGGGCGTTCAGGCGGCCCGCACCCGTCTGAGCGAGGCAATCGCCGACCGCACGGATTTGCCCCGCCGTTTCGTGGAAGACCCGGTACGTACGGCCATTCTGATCTCGTCGACCGAAACACTGGATGGTTTTGCAAGTGGTCTGTCCGAGATCTCGGAGGGAGAGATCCTCGACAGCAATGCCAGCGTCTTGGACAGGAAAGGCCGGATATCAATGCCGGTACAGGGCATCTTGCTGCACAAGGCGGGTGAAACGGACGCCGCTGGTGTCACGCGCCCCGGCCTGATCGTGGGGACACGCCCGCGCGCCTTGGTCACATCGCCAACCGCTGCGACAATTCGCTATCGCGGGCCGCTGCTGGACCTGGGGAACCTGATAATACTTGAACCTCAATCGGGACTTTTGTTCGTATTTTCCGGTTTGCAGGAGGTCTATGGCCGGACCGGTCAGGTGATCCCAGAGGGCACACCAGTTGGTCTGATGCCCGGTGAAATGCCGGAAATCGGCGCAATTTTGTCAACAAGCAGTGATGGCACTGGAACTGACCGCTCAGAAACGCTCTATATAGAGGTAAGAGAAGACAATCGCCCCGTGGACCCGGAATCGTGGTTTCGGACCGACAAGGATGGATAAACGCGTATGAAGAAATTTGTGGTGGCCGGTCTGGCTGGAACTGTGGCAGGTATTCTTGCAACAACTCAGATTGCAGGACCCCTGCTGGCGCAGGAGGCCGAGAACAAGGCAAGCGTCTATGAACAGCTGGATTTGTTCGGCGACATTTTCGAACGTATCCGCGCCCAGTATGTCGAAGAGGTTGAGCCCGAAGAACTGATCGAGGCGGCCATTGATGGCATGTTGACTTCGCTTGATCCGCATTCGAGTTATCTTTCTCCTGACGACGCTGAACAGATGCGCGTGCAGACCCGGGGTGAGTTTGGTGGGTTGGGTATCGAAGTTACGCAGGAAGAAGGCTTTGTCAAAGTCGTCTCACCTATTGACGATACCCCCGCCGACGCAGCCGGAATCGAAGCCGGGGATTTCATTACCCATGTGGACGGTGAAAGTATTCTGGGCCTGACGCTGGACAAAGCGGTTGACCTGATGCGCGGCCCGGTCGGATCTGAAATTATCATCACCGTCGTACGCGAGGGTGAGCCTGATCCGTTCGATGTCACTATTATCCGTGATACAATCAAGTTGACCGCTGTGCGCGCACGGACCGAAGGCACCAGTGTCGTGCTGCGTGTAACCACGTTCAACGACCAGACCTTCCCGAACCTGCAGGAAGGATTGCAGGAACAGATTGCCGAAGCGGGTGGCATCGACAAGGTGAACGGTTTTGTTCTGGACCTGCGCAACAACCCAGGCGGCCTTTTGACTCAGGCGATCAAAGTCTCGGACGCGTTCCTGAACGAAGGCGAAATTGTTTCCACGCGCGGCCGCGACCCGAATGAGGGTGAGCGGTTCAACGCCACCCCCGGGGATCTGGCTGAAGGCAAGCCAATTGTGGTGCTGATCAATGGCGGCTCGGCCTCGGCATCCGAGATTGTGGCCGGTGCATTGCAGGATCATCGCCGCGCTATCGTTGTGGGCACCAAGAGCTTTGGCAAAGGATCCGTGCAGACGGTCATGCCGCTGCGCGGCGACGGCGCTATGCGCCTGACCACATCGCGCTATTACACGCCATCAGGACGATCAATCCAGGCCCTTGGCGTCAGCCCGGACATCATTGTTGAACAGCCTCGCCCTGCACCTGCAGAAGAAGAAGAAGAGAGCAACGGGCGTACCCGGTCCGAAGCTGACCTGCGCGGCAGTCTGAACAATGACAGCCTGAGCGAGGATGAAATCCGCCAGATCGAGGAAGATCGTGCAAGGGCCGAAGCAACCGCTGAGCTGAGGAAAGAGGATTATCAACTGGCATATGCCATAGACATCCTCAAAGGCTTGTCAGCGTTCACCCCGCACGGGCCGTCCCAATAACCAAACCAATGGGTCGCGTACAACGCGGCCCTTTTCTTTCTGTCTCGCGAGATTTCATTTCATCATCCAGCAGCGCAATCCGAAGGCGCCGCGCAGAGTGCGCATAACCGAATGGATGATCCGATTTCGCAAGCGTTTCAGCCGTCTCCGCGGCTTACCCGTCGGAACGCGCGTTTCAGCATATCCAGCTCCGCGCGCAAAAGGTCCACTTCCGCCCTGAGATCATCGGCGGCGGGCTCTCCTGCTATTATGGAGAAACTCCCAATTTTATCGACACTGCCTGCGTCGACTATGACGAAGCTGTGCACGCCTTCGGACAGGGCTGTGACGGGTACCTGCACATACAGATTCCATCCGTTGTCTGTTGGTGAAAGCTCAACACTCTCCAGAGCTTTGCCCAGATATCGAACCTCCAACTCTGGTTGCCGTTCGGCCTCAACATGGCCGTGCCAAATACCGTTTTCGAACTGAATGAAAGTCAGGGATGGTTGTGTCATCTTTGATCGTCTCACAAGTCCGCGCGATGGAAGCGGCAAAACGTAAGGTCTCGCACACTCATACGGTTCATCTGCGGTTTCTCAAAAATAAGATCCAGCCAGATCTTTTCGATCCGACGTTCATTCAGGGGCAGGTGAGCCAGGTCGAAATCAACTGCGTTCACGGTTTCAGAAGGGTCTAGCTGCCGCAAAACCTGCTCCATGTTGGGCCCGTGCTGAACATTGAGACGTGCAAACGCGCCAGACGGTTTCTCGCAGTCAATCAGAGTTTCCAACCGGATCAGATGCTCGCGTGTCAAGTCGCGGGCGACCTCACGCGGCAAATCGATTGATACCGACAGGAACGACCCCTCGAAGCCAAAGACCTCGACCTCCAGACTGAACGGGGCCAGATCACTTGCCCCCCGGTTGCGGATTTGCCGCACAGCGATTTCGGTCAACGGGCAGTCGTGAAATAAGCTGACCTGATCGTCCATTACCGTTTTACGGGGAACAGAGGCCATGCCGGATTGCAACAACGGCGCGCGCCACAGGTCGGGTCGCCAGCTCCAGTCGGTGCCGACAGGCCGGTGAAACTGAGTTGATCCTATTTTCGGGCGGAGCAAGCGCGCATCCGCCAGTTGGATCAGGCGATCCAGTTGTCCACGCAGACTGCGCGCCTGATCGCGTTTCATCCGCAACTCGGCCTGCGCTGAATCTGGCGCCTGCTGCACGGCCCGGCGCCAGCGGCCGAGCGTCCGGCGATGAATATAGCGATCCAGAATCCTGCGCATGGTCTCTTCGTCCGATAATGTCCTTCTTTAGTCAAAGAAATGAGTAGGAATAAACCCGCAATCACAAAAACACTACTTGAGCGCTACGTTTTCCGGTTGGTGGCTAAGCGTAAAAAAGATAGGTGCCGGATTAGGAGCCTGACCCCGTCAATTCTTGCAATACGTCGGGTCAATGCTTACCGTCTGTTTCCTAAAAATGGGTTACCCCTGAACAGCCAAACATCAGTTCAGCTATCGATAAGGCCAGGCTATGGAGCCCACATTATTTTCTTTTATTTGGAAGCATTCAAAAAAACAGCAACTTGTCCTGCTGCTGTTAACGGTCCTGTCTTTCCCGTTTCTGTATGCGTCGCTGGAGCTGCCTAAACAAATAATCAACGATGCCATCGGTGCGCCAGGCGATACGGTGACAATCTGGGGCATCACAGTGTCTCAGGTTCAGTACCTGATGATATTATGCTTTGCATTTCTGGCTACTGTAATTGCCAGCGGGTTGATGAAGATGCGCATCAATACGATGAAAGGCATCTTGTCCGAACGCATGCTGCGCCGTCTGCGCTATACCCTGATTCAACGCACGATGCGGTTCCCAAAGTCCTATTTCGCGACCACCAGCCAAGGAGAGCTGGTCTCGATGATCACATCCGAGGCCGAGCCGATGGGCGGCCTTATGGGGGATGCGATCGCGCAACCGGTGTTTCAGTTTGGCCAGATGATGACAATCGTCACCTTTCTGTTCATGCAAAGCATCTGGTTCGGTTTGGCAAGCATCGCGCTGATTCCGCTCCAAGCCTGGTTAATTCCCAAGCTACAACGTCAGATCAACTTGCTGAACAAGGATCGTATTCAGGAGGTTCGGCGTCTGAGCTCGGAAATCGGGGAAAGCGCGGCGGGCATCAGTGACCTGCGCACGAATGGCGGCTGGCGCTATCGTCTGGCCCAGTTCAGTCACAGGTTGGGGACCTTGTTCGAGATCCGGTTCAAGATCTACAACAAGAAATTCTTTATGAAGTTCCTGAACAATTTGATCACTCAGATGACGCCATTCCTGTTTTATTCGGTGGGCGGATACCTGGCGATCACGGGCGAGGTGACAGTAGGTGCATTGGTTGCCGCGTTGGGCGCGTACAAAGACCTAAGCGGGCCCTGGAAAGACCTTCTGACCTACTACAACCAGGTACAGGACATGTCCCTGCGGTGGGAGGTGGTCACCGAAAGATTTGCCCCGGACAACATGATCCCCGAAGAGCTGTTCGTCGGCGAGCCGGAAACCATCCCACATCTGACCGGTGATATCGAATTGCGCAATGTGACCGTTCGCGATGGCGAC
The DNA here is from genome assembly GCF_056535125.1 of Ruegeria sp. O4. Lineage (NCBI taxonomy): Bacteria > Pseudomonadati > Pseudomonadota > Alphaproteobacteria > Rhodobacterales > Roseobacteraceae > Ruegeria > Ruegeria sp. O4. The sequence goes on from NZ_JBQERO010000008.1 coordinate 100,370, forward strand.
GGCAAAACCATTCTGGAAGACATTGATCTGACCATCCCGCGGGGCGCGCGTGTGGCGATTCAATCCGCCCATGCGTCGGAACGTAGTGCGTTGGGCCAGTTGCTGACCCGCGAGGTGCTACCTGTTCAGGGGGATGTGGTCATAGCTGGCCACAAGCTGGACGAATTGCACCAATCAGTTATCGCGGCCCGGATCGGGTATGCCTATTCACGCCCCTATCTGTTTGATGGGACTTTGGGCGATAACCTCATGATGCCGTTGCGCACCCATCCGCAGCACGAGGCAGATGCCATAAGAACCCCGTCCCGTCGTCAGATCGAGTCTGTTCGGGCGGGTAACCCACCGGATTCGCTGGAAGATGAGTGGATCGATCCGGGACTGGCCGGTCTGGACGATATCGATGGAATACGTGACTGGTGGTTCCAGCTGGTGGAAGCCATGGGGATTGACGAGTTCATGTTCCGGCGCACTCTGCGCACCCAGTTTGATCCAGAGATACACCCGATACTGGCACAGGAAATAGTCAGGCTGAGAGAATCCATCGCCGAACGGCTGAAGGCACAAGGACTGGACCGGTATGTCTATCGGTTCGATCCAAACCAGTTCAACCCGGCCGTCCCGCTTGGGGGCAACTTGTTGTTCGCGGCACCGTCGCGTGACATATCTCCAGACATTCTGGCCGGAGACGCGCGGTTCGTGCAATTGCTCAGCACCCATGATTTGGCAGATGACGCGATCAGCATATCGAATGCTGTCATGGATACTCTTGGCAAGACATTTGGGCGGGACGGGGCCGACCATCCCCTGTTTCTGCGGCTTGGCATGTCCAAGGACATGTATCATCGGCTGCTCGATATTCAGGACCGGCGCAAAGCCAAAGGGAATGCTGCGCTGAGCGATCAGGAGCGTGCCTTGCTACTGACAGTGCCTTTCCTTCTGACAGCAGAACAGATCGGCCCGGATTTCCCAGAGGAATACAAGGAAAAAATCCTTGCTATCCGCAAGACCCAAGCCGAGCGGTTGCGCGGTGCAATGGACGGTTTGTTCATGTCTGTGGCGCCTGACATCTATGTGCCGCGCCTGACCGTGATGGAAAACGCAATCTACGGCCGGATATCGTTGATGGCGGGTGCCCATGCCGAAGATATCGAAGACATCGTTGCCGAGGCCATGAACGAAGCCGGTCTGCGCCGTCGGGCAGCGGCCATTATCTATGACCTGCCGTCCGGGTTGGGCGGCAACAACCTTCCAACCGTGTTTCAGGAGCGTGCCGCTTTTTCACGCGCAGGCATCAAACGCCCCGACGTTCTGATCCTGGACAAGGCGCTGGCCAGCCACGACTCGGAAAGCCGGTTGCGCACGCGCTTGAAACTGAGAGAGCTGCTGCCCGATTCCATCATGATATTCATGGAGGATCATTTTGCGCATCCCGAAGCCTATGACTTGTTTGTGGAAATCAAGGATGGACGGATCGACGGCGTCTCGCGGAGCAGACCAGCGCATGAGGACAGAACTTCGGACGATCTGAGCCGTAAACTCGAGATTCTGTCTGCAACGCAGCTGTTTTCAGGCCTGGATGGCAGAAACCAGAGGCTGCTGGCGTTTTCGGCGCAATGGTACGAAGCCAGCGCCGAACAAGTCATCTTTTCCCGCGGTCAAGCGCCGGATGCGGCCTATTTGTGCATTTCAGGACAAGCCAAACTGGATTGGTCCAATGAGGATGGAACGAAACGCACAATTTCGATTATAGAACCCGGTCGGCTCATCGGAGACCTGTCCATCATTACCGGGGAACCAAGGCAACTGGATCTGGTCGCGACGGAAGATAGCAGCTTCTTGCGCATTGGCGCTGAAGAACTGCGTGCCGTTGTTGAAAGTGACGCTTCGGTCGCTATGCAGTTGCTTCAAACAGTTGCAGGGTATCTGACCACGCTTTCGAACAGAATCAGCGTGGCCCAGAACGCCGAAGACATGTTTCCACCCGTGACGGATGAAACGGCGCAGGAAGGTATTGGTAAGAATGCCTAGCGCGTATTCGGCTCATGCGCGCCTGGTCGAAACAGCCCGCGCCAAACCCGAAATCTGGCGTCTTTTGCTGGGGTTGGCATTGATCGCCGTGTTGGTCAGCGTTTCGAACTTGGTGTTTTTCACCGCGATCGCGGGGTTGGGTTCGGAGGAATGGGCACAGGAACTTTTGCGAGGCAACACACCTATAGCGCTGCTACTGTTACTGGCCAGTTTCGGGTTCATCATTCTTGGCGTGGCGGTTGCCGCACGTCAGCTTCAGCACCGATCCTTAGGATCAATTTTCGGCCAGCGGGGTCTGGTTGCGGCCCAATTTCTGAAAGTTCTGAAAGCCCTGCTCATCTTGGGCGCTGTCGGTGTCTTGCTACCGCCCTACGGTTTGGGGGGATCTCTGTCAAAGAATCTGCCATTTTTAACATGGCTCTTGTTGCTTCCGGTCTCGGTATTGGTTGTCCTGATTCAGACCAGCGCCGAAGAAGTTCTGTTTCGAGGGTACATTCAGCAAGCCCTTGCCGCCAGGTTTCAATCGCCCGTCATTTGGATGGGGGTTCCGTCTGTTGTGTTTGCTGCTGGCCATTACACACCGGAACTGGCAGGAGAAAATGCAATTCTGTTTGTGCTGTGGGCCTTAATGTTTGGGATGCTTGCATCCGATCTCACAGCGCGATCAGGGACATTGGGGCCAGCTATCGCCTTGCATTTCTTCAATAACATCATCGCACTATTGTTCGTTTCCTTGCCGGACAACCTGAGCGGGCTGGCGCTTTTCTCGCTTCCGTTCGATGCATCTGACGCCGAACAGCTTCGTCCCTGGCTGGTGGTGGATTTGGCTGTGATGTTCGTATGCTGGCTGGCGGCGCGGCTTGCGCTCAGGCGTTGATTGCATTTCTTTCCGTGGCGTCTTATTTGACGTCAACACCGCACAAGCCAAGGTTCCGACATGAACTGGATCACAAACTACGTCCGCCCCCGGATCAACTCGATCTTCTCTCGCCGTGAAGTGCCCGAAAACCTCTGGCAAAAATGTGACGAGTGCGGAACGATGCTGTTTCATCGTGAACTTGCGGAAAATCAGAACGTCTGTACCCAATGTGACCATCACATGGCGATTACCCCACGCGAGCGGTTCAATCACCTGTTCGATGGCGGTATTTTCACTGAGGTTGCAGTGCCAGCGCCAAAAGAAGATCCCTTGCATTTCCGCGACCAGAAGAAATACCCCGAGCGTATGCGAGCGGCGCAGAAAAAGACCGGCGAAAAAGAGGCGATGCTGGTTGCCAAAGGCGAAATCGGACGCACGCCAATCGTTGCAGCAGCGCAGGATTTCTCCTTCATGGGCGGATCAATGGGCATGTATGTGGGCAACGCGATCATCGCGGCCGCTCAAGAAGCGGTTAAGCTAAAGCGCCCACTGATCCTGTTCTCGGCAGCGGGTGGAGCGCGGATGCAGGAAGGCATTCTCAGCCTGATGCAAATGCCGCGCACAACCGTGGCCGTCGAAATGCTGAAAGAAGCAAATCTGCCCTATATCGTTGTGCTGACCCATCCCACCACCGGTGGTGTGACGGCGTCATATGCGATGTTGGGCGATGTCCACATCTCTGAACCGAACGCGCTGATCTGCTTTGCCGGTCCCCGAGTTATCGAGCAGACGATTCGCGAAAAGCTGCCCGACGGCTTCCAGCGGGCCGAGTACCTGCTGGATCACGGGATGCTGGACCGTGTCACCAAACGTACCGAGATGCGTGACGAACTGATCACCATCACCCGGATGCTGATGAACCAACCGCCGGCGATCAAAGGTGACCTGCCAGCACCGGCACCGGATGAAACGGCCAAGGTCGCGCAGGCCGAAGAGACCGGGAAAAAATGAACACCAAGACATCTGACGCCATCCTCGACCGGATGATGGCGCTACACCCCAAGATCATTGATTTGACCTTGGATCGCGTCTGGCGATTGCTGGCCGCCTTGGACAATCCGCAGCTCAAGCTGCCACCGGTTATCCATATTGCCGGGACCAATGGCAAAGGCTCGACCCAGGCCATGATCCGGGCGGGCTTGGAAGGGGCAGGGCGTTCCGTTCATGCCTACACTTCGCCCCATCTAGCGCGATTTCACGAACGTATCCGGTTGGCGGGCGAACTGATTTCGGAACCCGGCCTGACCGCGGTTCTGGATGAGTGCTACGCGGCGAACGGCGGCGAAAACATCACGTATTTCGAGATCACAACCTGCGCTGCCTTGCTGGCCTTCTCTCGCTGCAAAGCGGATTACACTCTGCTCGAGGTCGGTTTGGGCGGACGGCTGGATGCAACAAATGTGATTGATGAACCGGCGGTGACAGTCATTACGCCTGTTTCAATCGATCATGAACAGTATCTGGGCGACACCCTGGGAAAGATTGCCGCCGAAAAGGCGGGCATTATCAAACCCGGTGTGCCATGCATCGTCGGCCCGCAGGAAGACGAGGCACTGGAGGTGATCGAGTACACAGCCGCCCGGTTGGGCGCACCGCTACTTGTACATGGCCAGCATTGGCACGTTCATGAAGAAAACGGGCGCTTGATCTATCAGGACGAAACCGGGTTGCGTGATCTGCCGCTCCCCAACCTGCTGGGTGCACATCAGTTCCAGAATGCCGGTGCTGCCTTGGCGGTTCTGCGTCATCTTTCAATGGGTGACACTGCCTACGAGGCTGCCGTGTCCAATGCCGATTGGCCCGCGCGTATGCAACGTCTCAAAACCGGTCCGCTGACCGAGCAAGCCCCCCAGGTCGAACTGTGGCTGGATGGAGGGCATAACGCGGCCGCAGGCATCGCGCTTGCCGATGTGCTGGCAAAGATGCCGCAACGCCCTACGCACATAATCTGCGGTATGCTCAACACGAAAGACGTGACTGGGTATCTCGCGCCACTGTCAAGACAGGTTGCAAGCCTGACCGCCGTCTCCATACCGGGCGAGGCGGCCACGCTCAGCGCCGAAGAAACCGCCGCCGCTGCCACCAAAGTTGGCCTGCCTTCTTCAGTCGCTGCAAGTGTTTCGGAAGCGTTGAAGACAATCACGGACAAAGACCCACAGGCGCGTGTCCTGATCTGCGGCTCCCTTTATCTTGCCGGAAACATCCTGCGCGAAAACGGTTAAGCTTCATCTTTTCGCAAATACTCCGGGGGAGGCGCGCGCAGCGCGACGGGGGCAGAGCCCCTACTTCCCCCAGTTCTGGTCCTGCATTTCCCGCAGGCGCGACGCAGTACGCTCAAACTCAAAGGTGCCTTCTCCTTCGACATACAACATCTCGGGTTCCGCCGCAGCCGAGCAGATCAACCGAACTTTTGCCTCGTAGAGCGCATCTATCAGGATGACAAAGCGCTTGGCTTCATTGAAGTTATTTCTCGACAAACGGGGGATATCCTCAAGCACCAACACTTTAATTGCTTCTGCGATAGCCAGATAGTCCGCCGGTCCCAGCATCCGGCCACACAGGTCATAAAACGAAGCCCGTGCAACCCCGTTGCGAAATGCGGGCAGTTCGACAGCGCGGCCTTTGACCTGCAATATCAACGGATCGGCAGGTCCGCCTGCAAGATCTTTCCAGACATCCCGTAATTTCTGCCGCGCTTCTGGTCCGATGGGTGTAAAATAGACCGGAGCCCCCTCTAATCTGTTCTGACGGTAATCCGTGGGCGATACCAGTTCCCATACCTGCAACTGGTCTTTGATATGGGCAATAAAAGGCAGGAACAATTGCCGGTTCAACCCATCCTTATACAGCGCGTCCGGATGCCTGTTCGACGTGGTCACGACAACAACGCCACCTTCATGCAGCAGGTCAAACAAACGGCCGACGATCATCGCATCCGTAATGTCAGTGATCTGCATCTCGTCGAAGGCCAGCAGGCGGACGGATTTCACCACCTCCTTTGCCACGGGTGCCAGCGCATCTTCAACGTTCTCTTTCCGGGCCTTGTGCATTCCGGCATGGATTTCCTGCATGAAGGCATGAAAGTGAACGCGCCGTGCGGGGACTTCACCCAGCGTGTCGACGAACATGTCCATCAGCATCGATTTTCCACGTCCGACGCCACCCCACAGGTATAGGCCTTTAGGCGGAGGCGGAGCCTTGCGGAAAAAACCTCGTTTAACCGGCTCGGCCAGTGCCGCACGGATGCGCTCAAACTGGGGCAACACGGCTTCTTGAGCGTCGTCACGCGTCAGAGTTCCATCCTCGACGCGGGCTTCGTAGTGCGAAATCAGATCCGTCATGACCCAGAGCCTTACCCATGACCCAGCCCGTTGAAAAGAAGCCTTTTCCCTGACGTATCAAATTTGCTTATCCGTGACCGCAAATCTGTTGAATTGACGCAACCCGTAAATCCAGTACGGTCCGTCGGACCAAGCTACCCGAGGTCTCTATGCCGCAATCCACCCGCATGTTGAACCCGATCCTGATCGTTGGATGCATCATCATCACGGTCAGCTTTGCCGTGCGCGCGTCTTTCGGCGTGTTTCAGATTCCGATCGCCAGTGAATTTGGCTGGCTGCGCACGGATTTCTCATTGGCGATTGCAATCCAGAATCTGGCTTGGGGCATCGGTCAACCGATCTTTGCAGCTATCGCTGAGAAAGTAGGAGACCGAAAGGCCATTATCCTCGGCGCCTTGACCTATGCTGCTGGTCTGGTTCTGTCGGCTTGGTCCGTCACACCGCTCGAGCATCAGGTTTATGCGTGGCTGGTTGGGTTTGGCATTGCTGGCACCGGGTTCGGTGTGGTTTTGGCTGTGGTCGGTCGCGCGTCCTCTGATGAAAACCGGTCCATGTCGCTGGCCATCGTTACTGCTGCGGGCAGTTTCGGGCAGGTTCTGGGCGCGCCGACGGCTGAGTGGTTGCTGTCATTCTTGCCCTGGCAACAAGTCTTCGTCGTGTTTGCCGCTGCCATTCTTGCGCTTGTATTGACCTTGCCTTTCATGCGGGCGCCTCAACCAGCTTCAAAGGCAGAGTTGCAAGAAAGCATGGGAGAAATTCTGGGGAAGGCGTTCCGAGATCCTTCTTATGCTTTGATATTTATTGGGTTTTTCAGCTGCGGTTACCAGCTTGGATTTATCACCGCTCATTTTCCGGCATTCGTAACCGAAATGTGCGGCCCGATCGAACCCGGCAGCGTGCTGTATTCCATCGGCATCACATCCACGTCCGCACTTGGCGCGGTATCGATTTCACTGATTGGTTTGGCCAATATCGCCGGGACTCTATTGGCGGGTTGGGCAGGTAATCATTTCCCTAAGAAATACCTGCTGGCCTCGGTCTATGCCGGTCGGACACTTGCTGCGGCATTGTTCATCGTTTTCCCGATAACGCCGCTGTCCGTCATTACATTCTCGCTGGTGATGGGATCGCTTTGGTTGGCCACCGTTCCGCTCACGTCGGGTCTTGTCGCGCACCTCTATGGTTTGCGTTACATGGGAACACTCTATGGCATAATCTTCTTCAGCCATCAGGTTGGCAGCTTCCTGGGCGTCTGGCTGGGGGGGCGTATGTATGACCAGTATGGTGACTATGCCCTGGTCTGGTGGATCGGTGTGGCAATAGGGGCCTTCAGCGCCATCGTTCATCTACCTATCCGAGAGAACCGTCTGGCAGTCCCCGCCTGACGTGACGTTTCGCGCTCGACCTACGTGCGCGTGCCAGCGGTAACGCCGTGTGGGGTGTTAATCTAGCCGACTCGATCCGGAAACAATCCTGCAAGGCCTTCGGCCGAGGCGGCACAGACGCCGCGTTCGGTGATAAGCCCCGTCACCAGCCGGTTGGGTGTGACATCAAAGGCAGGATTGCCACCTTTCGTCCCGTTCGGGGTGACGCGAACATCGGCAATATCCCCCTGTCCATCCACGCCCATGACATGGGTCACTTCTTTTTTATCGCGTTCTTCGATTGGGATTTCCGACACTCCATCCCGAACCGTCCAGTCAATCGTGGGCGAGGGCAGGGCGACATAAAACGGAACCCCGTTGTCCCGCGCCGCCAAGGCCTTCAGGTAGGTGCCGATTTTATTGCAGACGTCGCCTTGTGCCGTGGTCCGGTCTGTACCGGTGATGACGGCGTCAACCAAACCATGTTGCATCAGGTGACCGCCTGCATTGTCCACGATGTAACGATGGGGAATGCCGTGTTCGCCAAGTTCCCAGGATGTCAGCGCCCCCTGATTTCGTGGTCGGGTCTCATCCACCCAGACATGAAGCGGAATGCCCGCGTCATGCGCGTGATACATCGGGCTTGTCGCCGTTCCCCAATCCACCGTTGCCAGCCAACCGGCATTGCAATGCGTCAATAGCCGCACCGGTTCACCTGCGGGCTTTCGGGCTGCAATTTCTTTGATCAGTTGCAGCCCATGGCGACCTATCGAGGCATTGATCTCAACATCTTCGTCTGCAACCTCCTGTGCGAGTGCCCAGGCCCGTTCAGCACGATCACTTGGGGCAAGTGGCATCAGCGAGTCGCGGCATCTGTCCAAGGCCCAACGCAGGTTTATTGCCGTTGGGCGGGTCGCGTGCAATACGTCATACGCGGCGTCGAACGAAGCGTTAGAGCTGTCACGGGACATCTGTTCGGCAATTCCAAACGCGGCTGTTGCACCAATCAGTGGCGCACCCCTGACCCACATGTCGCGGATCGCTGTCGCAAATTCATCCAGCGTTTTCAGGGCAACCACCCGAAAGTCATGGGGCAGCCAACGCTGGTCGATAATCCGAACCTCACCTGCCGATTTGTCCCACCAAATCGACCGGTAATGAGCACCCTGTACTTTCATAATTCGGTCTCCGTTTGCGAATAGCCTGATCAGAAGTCTTTCGCAGCCTGCGTTCTTTCGGCGGGCTTGTAAACGGGCGTTTCTGGTTGCCGTCTGGCATTTTAGCTTGCCGGTGACTGCACTTACCCTCGGGTCGCTGCGCGAAGTTCCCGCTCTAACGCATCCAGAAACCTCGAACGATCTGCTTTGCTGAACGGTCGGCCGCCGCCTCCGGCCCCCAATGGATTGGCGGCCCGCAGGTCAGCCATCAAATCACGTATCGCCAATTGCTGGCCAATGTTGGCTGCCGTAAAGGCCTCGCCGTTGGGGCGCAAAACTCGGGCACCCGCTTCGACGCATTTTGCGGCCAGAGGGATATCGGAGGTCACAACTACATCCCCTGCGCCGCAACGTTCTGCAATCCATTTGTCCGCTTCATCAGCACCTTCCGAAACCACGATGACCTGTACAAGCGGGTTTGCTGACGGTCGAAGACCGCCATTCGACACCAGTGCCATAGGCACCTTGTGTCGTGTTGCAACCCGTTCGGCCTCGGCCTTTACAGGGCAGGCATCGCCATCGACATACAGCGTTGTCACGCCTTTTTGGCCTCTTTTTTCTCTGGTTGAGCAGGTTTCTTCCGCACCTTGAATTCGTCCGGGATTGGCATCCGGTTGAAAGCATCCAGCCCGGCGATCTTGTAAGCCTCGGCCAGAGTTGGATAGTTGAACGTGTTTTGAACGAAGTAATCGACAGTGCCCTTCAGGTTCAGCACCGCCTGAGCGATGTGGATCAGTTCGGTCGCACCTTCGCCCACAATCTGCACGCCCAAGACACGGCGGGTTTTAAGCGAAAACAGCATCTTCAGCATACCGTGTTCCAGACCCATGATATGCCCGCGCGAGGTTTCGCGGAATCGGGCCACGCCAACCTCATAGGGAATGCCACGCTCCTGAAGTTCTTCCTCGGACATGCCGCAGGTGGAAATTTCGGGAACCGAGTAGATGCCATAGGGGTACCACGGGCTTTCCGGCAGTGTAGGTGTCTCGAGCGCATGGCAGGCAGCCACACGCCCTTGCTGTAATGAAGTCGAGGCCAGCGAAGGGTGACCGATCACATCCCCGGTCGCATAGATATGCGGAACCGCGGTCTGATATGTCTTGCGGTCTACCTTGATCCGATTGCGGTGATCGGTTTCCAGTCCAACTGAATCCAGATTGAGTTTCGATGTTGCGCCCATGCGCCCGGCTGCAAACAGCAGCATTTCCGCCCGCACGTGGCGCCCGTTTTCAAGGGTCACTTCCACATGCTCGCCCGCATCTTCAATCTTTTCGACAGCCGATCCCAACCTCAGATCAACACCGTTTTCGCGGATCTGATGGGTGAAATCATGAATCAAGCGGCTATCGATGAAGTCCAGAAACGTATCCCGCGGCTCGATCAGCGTCACCCGAACGTCCAGTGCCGAGAACATCGTGGCGTATTCGACCCCAATGACCCCGGCACCGATAACAACCAGTGAACGCGGGATTTCCGCCATTTCCAGAAACTCGTCGCCATCGACCACGGTCTTGCCGTTAAACGGAACATAATCGGGGCGGTAGGTCTTGGTTCCTGTCGCAATCAAAAACTTGGCGGCCGTTACACGTGTGGTCTCTCCGGCATCGGTGGCGACTTCCACTTCATGTGGCCCGACGAACTTGGCTAAACCGTCCAGAGTATCGACGTGGTTCCGGTTGAACTGATGTTCCAACACATCGACCTCGTGATCGAGGGTCATGTGCAGGCGGGCTTTCAGATCTTCGGCGCGGATCTGGTCCTTGACCCGATAGGAACGGCCATAAAAGCTGCGCTCGCGCCAGCCCGACAGGTTCAGAACCGTTTCGCGCAATGTCTTGGATGGGATAGTTCCGGTGTGAACGGACACCCCACCAAAACGGTCTTTTCGGTCAATCACCAGAACCCGTCGCTTGAGCTTGCCAGCCTGAATGGCCGCAGAACGCCCCGAAGGCCCGGACCCGATGATGACCAGATCATAGTCGTATTTGCTCATATCTCAGTCTCCGTACAGCGCTTCGGCGTGGAAAACGATGTGATCTTCCATGAAGGTAGATACGAAGAAATACGAATGGTCATACCCCGGCTGGAGGCGGAAGGTTGCTTGCTGGCGACGCTCAGCGATGGCTTGGGCAAGCGCTTCTGGGCGCAGCAGGTCCATGAACTGATCATTGGTGCCCGTATCGATCAGGATGGGGCCGTCGAAACCGGTTTCTTTCATCAACAGGGAAGCATCGTGTTTGGCCCAAAGGGATTCATCATCCCCCAGATACGCGCCCAGCTGTTTGCGCCCCCAGTCAGCGCCCGTCGGGTTCGCGATGGGTGCGAAGGCCGAAACCGAGCGGTACCGTCCTGGAAGGTTCATGGCCAACGTCAATGCACCATGCCCGCCCATGGAATGACCCGTAATGGCCTGACGTTCGCAATCGATGGCAAAGCTTTCGAACAGCAGGGTAGGCAATTCGTCGGCAATGTAGTCCCACATCCGGAAATGCGGTGCCCAGGGCTCCTGCGTGGCGTTCACGTAGAACCCAGCGCCCTGACCCAAATCGTAGTCGTCATGATCCGCAACACTTTTACCGCGTGGCGAAGTGTCGGGAAATACCACTGCAATGCCTTGTTCCGCAGCCCAAGCTTGTGCGCCGGCTTTTGTCATCGCGTTTTCATGGGTGCAGGTCAGACCAGACAGATACCACAAGATCGGAACCGGGCCATCTTTCGCCTCGGCCGGAAGAAAAAGGCCAAACGTCATGTCGCATTGGCATGTCGACGAAGCATGGCGATACACGCCTTGCACTCCGCCGAAACAGGCATTTTCCGAAAGGGTTTCCATTAGGCATCGTCCTTATTCTAGAGTCGCAACATGGCTAACGATCCACGGACCCGGCGTAAAGTCCGAGTGCCTTTGGAGTGAGTATTTTTGAAAGGGTGAAGGTCAGGGGGTACCTAGAGCCGCAATAACAAGTGGTATGGTGACAATGCTGACGAGCGTCGACAGTAAAATAGCAGCCGAGGCGCGCTGTGGGGCAATGCCGTAATGCGCGGCCAGCATATAGACATTTCCTGCTACGGGCAGAGCTGCTGCTGCAATTGCAACGCTTGCCGGGAATGTTTCGATCGGGATCAGCCAGATCAGGGCGATTGCTACGAAAAGCGGGTGGAGCACTAGTTTGCAGAAACTCAACCAGGCTGCGATCTGAAATCTTTCCGCGGATTTGCCAGCAAGGGACGCACCGATTGCAAAAAGCGCTCCGGGGGTTGCGGCACCACCGAGGATGGTCAGAAAGTTGTTCAGCGGATCGGGAACCGGGATTTGCAGGGATGACCAGACGAGCCCGGCAGAGATCGAGACAATCATCGGGTTCTTGAGCAGACCCATTCCAATCAGTTTGAATGTGGCTGGGGTCAGCCTTCCGTCGCGACCACCGTTGATCAGGATCACGATCAGAGACGAGAATACCACCAGATCTACGGTCAGGACCAGCATGACCGGACCAATAGCGGCTTCGGTGAACAGCAGCGCGAGCATCGGCAGGCCAAGAAAGCCAACGTTCCCAATAGCAGCGCATTGTGCCTCAACCGCCGAAGTAGGCACGTCCAGGCCGCGTATCCACGCAACGCAAGTTGCTATGCCATAAACAGCAGCGGTTCCAATGAGATAACCGAAGATCAGTCTTGCGTTGAAAATCTCTGCAAAGGGTAGGGTCGCCGCAAATCGAAAAAGCATTGCCGACAGCGCGAAGAAGAAGACGAACTTGGTCAGGTATGCGGTTGCTTCGGCCGTAAAGAACCGTGTGCGCCCAGCCCAAAAGCCAAGGCCGATGATTGCAAAAAAGGGAAGTGTACGCAAAAAGATATCGGCCATGGGCCAAGTCCTAGCACGGTTTAGAACCGTCGCAAGAGCTCAACACCCCAAATTGGGCGAGGTCAGAGTTAAAGGGAATACGAGAATCCTTGTACCTGAACCGAACGGTTTATAAACTGTGACAGGTATTGATCGAGGAGATGACATGACCCAGACCGCCACCATCCTGCGCACAGGCCGAAAGTTTGATCAGGTTTTGCGCGGGGCCCGAGAGGTTTTCATGGCGGACGGATTCGAGGGCGCAAGCGTGGATGACATTGCCCGCGCGGCTGGAGTGTCAAAAGCAACCTTGTACAGCTATTTTCCGGACAAGCGCCTTTTGTTCATGGAAGTTGCACAAACGGAATGCTGTCTTATGGCCGAACGGGTCGTCGCGATGATCGACGAGACCAAACCCGCACGAGAAGTTTTGATGATCGCGGCCACACAGTTGACGGCGTTTCTGGTTTCAGATTTCGCGCAGCAGGTTTTCCGCATTTGTGTTGCCGAACGAGACCGGTTTCCGGAACTTGGCCGCGCATTTTACGAAGCGGGGCCGCAAAACGGCCAGCGTCAAATGGCAGAATACCTTGAAATAGCCGTGGCTAAAGGTGAGTTAGCAGTTGAAAATGTCCAAATAGCGGCTGAGCAGTTTTCCGAGCTTTGCAAAGTACGGATCTGGACCCGGGCTGCATTTGGAATTCAGAATTCATTCAGCAATGAAGAAATCGCTGAAGTAGCGACACAAGCCGTGGACATGTTTCTTGCCCGGTATGGGGTCTGATCCAAGAAAGAAATGGCCCATATCCGGATCAGGGACACAGGCCATTGCTCACACACCAGAACACTCGATGCAGTTCAGCTTACTGCGATAAGTCTTTTCAAACTCTTTATTTGTCGAACTATTGGTGTGGCTTGGGACCCAACATTGGCCGGAAAGAAAAGCAGGTCAGCGTTCAAACTTGTTGCCCAGCTTGATGCACTTTAGCTCGTTAGCAACAGGCCAAGCCAGAAAGAAAACCAGCACAGAGCAAGGCTGATCAGAATATTACCTGCTGCCAAAAGCAATGTGCGCTCGCGGTGAAGTTCGAGCGATTGGTAGGCAAAGCTGGAGAAGGTTGTAAAACCACCGCAAAATCCGAAAACAAGGCGTTTTTGGTCCTCGGGAATGTCTACTGGACCTCCTAAAAACCCAACCCAGATCCCCAGCAGAAAGCTACCCAACACATTTACGAGCAAGGTTGCTAGTGGCAAGTCGTGCCGAATCTTCAGCGCCAGCCAATGGCGCATCACGGCCCCCAGACCTCCGCCCAACGCGAACATGGAATGAAGATACACTTCGCTCATGACGGCGTCTTTTCGGAATGAAAATGCCGTCCAAGTCTTTCACCAAACAGCGCGGCAGCAAGGCCAAATGAAACTTCCAGCCCGATTGCCAGGGACGTTACCCATAGGCCGCCGTCGGCTATTCGTTCAAGATCTGCAACAAAAGACGAAAAGGTCGACAATCCACCGCAAAACCCAACGGCGCCAAGATGCAGAACATGCGCGTGCACCTTATGGCGCACGGAATATAGCCAGCCCAGAACAAAACAGGCGACTACGTTGATGCCAAAAGTCGAGGTGAGAAAGCTTAGGCCTGGGATCTCTAGTGCAAACGCCTCACGCAACAACGACCCAAGCGCACCGCCTGCGAAGACGGATAGAAACATCACGCTTTTTCGGTCATGCCAGAGGTGGGATTGTGTGTTTGCCAAGGATCGGCCCTTTGTCGTCCGTTAAGCGTGATTTATCTGGTGGTTGCATTGGGTTCAACAGTTGGGCGGTTCGTAACATGATTTCACGTTTACGTCCCTCAGCAGACATTTTTCCGCGGGCACTTGAAATAAAATTTCAATCTGTTTCACGTTGAGTTCTGTCAGCATGGCTCATCAGCCCAATAGAAACACAAGGAGTTTGGAACATGATTGTACGCAGAATTTTCTTTTTTCTGAGCTGTGTCTGTCTGCCGTTGGTTCTGATCCTTGGGTTCTTCTGGTCGCCTGCGCTTTGGCTTCTGATCATTTTGGTGCCGTACGCGATCATCGGTCTTTATGATGTTCTGACGACCAAACATAACGTCCTGAACAATTATCCGGTTCTTGGGCATTTCCGGTACATGCTGGAATTTGTAAGCCCGGAAATTCGCCAATATTTTGTGGAAACCAACGAAAGCGGACGGCCTTTCAACAGGATTGTCCGAGGGCTGGTTTATTCTCGGGCCAAGGGGCAGGTGGACACACAGGCGTTCGGCACGCAATACGACATTACCGAAACCGGGTATCATCGCGCCAACCACTCACTAGCCCCCAAACATGTAGACAAAAGTGAAGAACGCATAATGCTGGGGGGTCCGCAATGTACGCAACCTTACAGCGCCTCACGCCTTAATGTGTCTGCCATGAGCTTTGGCGCGCTCAGTGCCAATGCCATCCGCGCGCTGAACGGAGGAGCCAAGGATGGGGGGTTCGCGCATAACACCGGAGAGGGTGGGCTGTCACCGCATCATCTGGCCGAAGGCGGGGACATCATCTGGCAGATCGGGACGGGTTACTTCGGGTGCCGGACCCCTGCTGGTGGATTTGACAAGGACAAGTTTGCCGAAAAGGCAGGAAGGGACGTGGTCAAGGCTATTGAGATCAAGCTGTCACAAGGTGCAAAGCCCGCCCATGGCGGTGTTCTGCCTGCAGCCAAAGTCGATGCCGAGATTGCCGAGATACGGGGAGTGCCCGAACATCAGGATGTGATTTCTCCGCCCACCCATAGTGCCTTCGATGGGCCCACAGGTTTGATGCATTTTGTCCAGCACCTGCGAGAAATGTCAGGTGGCAAACCTGTCGGGTTCAAGCTGTGCATCGGCAGGCCGTCCGAATTCATGGCGATCTGTAAAGCAATGCTTGAAACGGGTATCTTGCCGGATTTCATCACAATTGACGGGGCAGAAGGGGGCACGGGCGCAGCCCCGGTGGAATTCACCAACCGGTTGGGTATGCCCCTGAACGAAGCCTTGATCTTTGTCAGCAACTGTTTGCGTGGTGTCGGAGTGCGTGACAAGATCCGGATCATCTGTTCCGGAAAAGTGGCGACCGGTTATGACATGGTCGAGAAGTTGGCGCTTGGTGCCGACATGTGCAACTCGGCGCGCGCGATGATGTTTGCGGTGGGTTGCATCCAGGCATTGCATTGCAACACAAACCGTTGTCCGTCAGGGGTGGCTACACAAGATCCCATCCGCGGGCGCGCTGTGAATGTGCCGCAGAAACGCCGGCGTGTTCATCGCTATCACGATGCCACACTGGAAAGTTTCCGCGAGCTTTTGGGCGCGATGGGCAAGGAAAAAGCGTCCGAGTTACATCCCCGTGATATCCTGCGCCGAACTGCGGACGAGCATGAGCGTACCTATGCCGAGCTTTATATTTATCTGGAGGACGGTGCCTTGTTAAAGGACGACATTCCCGAAGAATTTGCAGATGATTGGAACCGAGCTTCGGCCGCACAATTCTGAAAACCACATTAGGTAGCGCGATGATTGGTAATGTGAAAGCGCGGCCGTAGTTGCCCGCTTTTTCCGCCGTCTTATGCAACTTTCGTTATCTGGGAATGGATCGCGGGTTGTTTGCCACGTGGGTATTGATCTTGCGAATGCTCCATTCAACAGAATCTCTCATCGCGCGCCCCAACGCCAGGTCAAATGCATTGATCAGATCCGGCGTCTGATCGCTTGCCGCCACGACGTTTTCTTGGAACGAGCTGGATGCAACGATTTTATCTTCGTATTCGTCGATCACCTTGATGTTAATACGAACTTCGACGCGAATTTTGGCTCCGTTCTCGGTATTTTCGATCACGACCCCCTGAAACTCTCGAAGGTCCGGGGCTATTACATAATCGGCCCGCAGGCCAACGGTTGAGCGTCCAACAGCTGCGACTTTGCCCGAGTTCTCAAAGCTTTCAACCAACAAGGTTTGAACGATCAAGGGCGCGCGATCCACCCAGCGGGCGCGGGGCAAATATTGAACCTGCAACGAGGTGGGCTGAATGGCAATCTGGTCCGTGTTTACAGCGGCAGTTGCCGTGGGTTCCTGAACGACGATCTGCTTTTCAATCCTGGGCAGCGCCGAGGAAAACGTGCTTTTTGGGGTCAGCAGATACAAATCATTCGGTTTCGCCGCTTGTTGCAACGTGCCCAGACCAGCGCAGCCGCCAAACAACGCGACCATCAACATTGCAAGTGCAGGCTTGATCATTGACGGAACTCCGATGCTTGGGTGCCCAGAAGGAAACGTGCCGGATCGCGTTCAACTTTGTCTACGAGGCGATCCAGACTGATAACAAGACGCTGGGATTCTTCGATGAAACGAACAAACTGAGGCAACCCGACCCGCAGGAAGTCTGACACTTGTCGGCGGTTGCTCTGAACAATGCCGTCGATGGTTCCCAGCAATTCGGACGCGGAATTTGACGCGCTCAGGACGTCGTCCGAGATCTGGTCGATCTTTTCCGTTATGCCCGCGACGGTTTCAGTCACCTGATTGGCCGCCTTCCGGACATCTTCCGCAACAGGTGCCACGTCTTCCTCCATGACACGATTTGCAGAGTCAAAAGCGGATTCTGCCGAAGCCAGCGCCCCCTTGGCGGACTCCATCGTCGTAGTAATCGAACCAAGCGTCGAATTGGCGTTCATCACGGTTTCGTTCACAATTCCAAGGGTAACGCTGCCTTCATCAGACAAAACGGTCAATCGTTCAGCCAGTTGCGAGCCTCGCTCGATGAAAGGCTTCACGTCCTGCTGCAAAATGCGGTCCGCCGTCTGAAGGGTTGTTTTAGCTTCGTCCAGCGCTGTCTTGGCGGACTCGGATGCTGTTTTGACAGCTTCCAGTGTTTCAGAGCCGGTCTTGAGCGTTGTTTGCGCAGTTTCGATCAGCGGGTCCAGCCGCTTTGAAAACGCGCCAATATCCTGCGCAGCGCTGCCGATGTCATTTGCCACGGATTCAAAACTTGTCAGTGTATTGTCCAGTTTACCTGTGGCCGAAGCAAGATTATCCAGAATACCGCTCACAGCTTCCCTGTTTTTGTCATCGACGACTTTGTTCAGGTTTTCCAAAAGCGTTACGGCTTCATCCAGAACTTTTGGCGCGCCTTCGAACAGGGATTGAATTGTGCTTCGTTTGCTCTTGATAATGCTCTTTTGTGGCAATCGTTCGGCGTTAGCGGATCCCCCTGTCAGTTCGACATAACCAACACCAGTCACACCAAGTGACTGAAGCTGTGCGATTGTATCATTGGTTATCGGAATGTCTGCGTCCACTTCGATCCGCACGCGAACCTTTGACGGATCATTATCATCCAGTTGCAAGGAAACGACCTGCCCGACCGGCAGGCCGTTGAAGTTCACGCCGCTGGCTGCCGACAGACCTGCGACATTGTCAAATAGTACATCGTAATAAGCGTATTGGCGCGTGATCTCAAACTTGGCGAGCCACAGGAAAAAGCCGAATGCGCCCAGCAACCCTGCAAGAGTAAACGCGCCGATCAGGATGTAGTTCGCCCGGGTTTCCATTGCCTTTACCTGTTTTGCCCCTTCTGTTGCGCCGCGCGGGCGCGGGGGCCTGTGAAGTATTCCTGTACCCAAGGATGGTCGACCTTGGTCATGTCCTCAATCGGACCTTCAACCAGTACGCGCTTTTCTGCAAGCACTGCAACGCGGTCGCAGATCGCGTAAAGACTGTCCAGATCATGGGTGACCATGAAAACGGTCAACCCAAGTGCCTGCTGTAATTCGCCGATCAGTTCATCATACGCCGCTGCGCCGATCGGGTCCAATCCTGCGGTTGGTTCGTCCAGAAAAACGATCTCGGGGTCAAGGGCCAGCGCCCGAGCCAGCGCAGCGCGCTTGCGCATGCCACCCGACAGTTCTGACGGAAACTTGCCGCAAC
This sequence comes from Ruegeria sp. O4, assembly GCF_056535125.1. Classification (NCBI taxonomy): domain Bacteria; kingdom Pseudomonadati; phylum Pseudomonadota; class Alphaproteobacteria; order Rhodobacterales; family Roseobacteraceae; genus Ruegeria; species Ruegeria sp. O4. The sequence continues at coordinate 119,055 of NZ_JBQERO010000008.1, forward strand.
TCAGCTGTGGCAGTCCCACGAGGCTGATCTTCAACGCACCCAGAGACTCCATTAGTTTTTCGCTGAGACCTGTGTGTTCCCGCAACGGAGCCATCACGTTTTGCAGCACGGTCAGTGACGAAAACAGTGCCCCGTCCTGAAAGGCAACACCCCAGCGGCGTTCGATCCTGCGGCGGTCATCCTCTGGGCCATTCAGAACATCGACGCCCAGCACCTCGATTTCTCCGGCGGCGGGTTTGTTCAGCCCTACGATAGTTCTGAGTAATACGGATTTACCGGTGCCCGACCCGCCAACGATTCCCAGAACTTCTCCCTTCCAGACATCAAGATTCAGGTTTTCGTGTACCACCTGGGTACCGAACTGAGTTCGGAGCCCGCTTACACGAATGACAGCCTCACGGTCTGTAGTTGTGGCGACTGATGGCTGTGGTGTATCCCCGGTCATGTCATATTCCGATCTCTGAGAAGAAGATCGAAAACAAAGCGTCGATTGCGATCACCATGAAAATGGATTGAACAACTGATGCTGTCGTACGTTGACCGACACTTTGGGCGGACCCTTTGACCTGCATTGCCTGCCAGCAGGCAATAACGCCAATAACGAGCGCAAAGAACGGAGCTTTGATAAGACCGACCGCCAATTGCCAGACGTCGGTGTTTTCCTTCAAGCGAGTAAGAAACATGCCGGGGCTTACCCCCAGGTCGATCCAGCTCATCAATGCGCCACCAAACAGACCCGCGATATCGGCGACAAATCCCAGTATGGGCAGCATGATCAACAAGGCCAAAACGCGGGGAATGACCAAAACTTCGATCGGGTCCAGACCCAGCGTTCGCATTGCGTCGATTTCTTCCTGCACTTTCATCGAACCGATAGATGCGGTGAATGCAGAACCCGAGCGCCCGGCAACGATTATAGCAGTCAGCAATATGCCCAGTTCACGCAGAACCGAGATCGAGATCAGCTCGACAACGAATATCTCAGCTCCAAATTGCTTCAACTGGGTTGCGCCCTGAAAGGCCAGTACGACACCGATCAGAAATCCCATAAGGGCCACGATTGGCAGTGCTTTGAACCCGGTCTCTTCCATGTGTGTGACCAGCGCTGCCTTGCGCAGTCGCCATGGCATGACAATGGTACGAAACAGCCGATGCAGTGTCAGACCCAGAAATTCGAGGATGGAAAGCGTATCCCGCCAGGCACCTACGGTGATGTGACCCATCTGTGCGATCAAATCCAACAGACTTCGCGGTTTATCAAGTTCACCGGGTTCGTCGGGTATGCTGCGGGTTACAGTATCTATCAGAGTGGCATGTGCCGGTTTCACCCCTTGAAATTCAAGTGTTGCACCTTGCGACGTGAAGCGTTTGCCAAGGTCCGCGATCAGCCAGGCACCGCCGGTATCCAGAGCTTCGACCTCGGACAGATCGAGAACAAGCCTGTCTCCGGTTGGGCGGACAGAGGCAAAACCTTGTTCAACGGTTTGAAGCGATTGCGTGAGCAGCTCTCCGGATATGCGTACACGAGTACCGCTGGAATCGTGTTCTGAGATAATCGAAGGTTGCGTCATGAGGTCATGTGAATTGAAACATTCAATGACCGCAATGGCTTTGTGCCATTGGACTTCTTTTTGCCGCGCTGGATGGCCTTGACGTCACGCCGACCGTCGCATTGGAGCTATGCAGAACAGGTGCATGCCAGAGGTTGTCGCACAACAACTTTGTCGGGATAGCACGTCTTTGCCTGACCGACAAATTGGTTGCGCTGTGGCGGGAAGCAATACACATTCCGCGTTGGTTATTACGGCGCGGAATCGGAGAAGTCGGTATGCATCAGACCAAGAACGTCTTGTTTGTCATCATCGACCAACTTAGAGCGGATTGCCTGTCCGGGGCCTTGGCAGACCATGTGAACCTTCCGAATTTGCGGGCTTTTATGGATGAGGCCGTGACCTTTACCCGACATTTTTCGGTCACCAATCCCTGTGGTCCCTCGCGCGCATCGATTCTGACCGGCCAATATGCGATGAATCATCGGTCGGTAAGAAACGGAACGCCGTTACGGCACGATACCCCAAACATCGCCACGGAGATGCGCAAAGCTGGTTACTTGCCAATGTTGTTTGGGTACACAGATACCTCCGCCGACCCGCGCGTCCATGATCCCAATGACCCTGACCTCAAGTCTTACGAACAGTCGATGACTGGGTTTGTTGAAGTTGTCGAAATGCGCCTTGAAGAATCATATCCTTGGCAAGCGCATCTGATGAAAAAGGGGTACCAGTTCGAAAAGTACTGGGATGTCTACAAGCCCGTTTCGCCCGACGGTGGACACCCGCGGCTGAATGATCCCGCGCTGTATCGGGCGGAAGACAGCGATACAGCTTTTCTGACAGATGCCTTTCTTGATGGGATCGCGCCGCATCGTGGAAACGGTTGGTTCGCCCATTTGACCTATATCCGCCCGCATCCGCCCTTGGTCGCACCGGCCCCGTACAATGACATGTATGACCCGGCGGATATCCCTCTGCCGCACTGCTTGCCGAGCGCAGCAGCAGAAAAAGCACTGCACCCGTTCTTCGGACCAAAGCTGGATACCTTTAGCGCGAAAAAGTTTGTTCATGGTTTCGATGACGTTGAACCTACGGACGAAAACATTCGCACCTTGCGTGCTATATATCTGGGCCTGGCGACCGAGGTTGATCACCACATCGGTCGTGTTGTCCAGTACCTGAAGGACAGCGGGCAATACGACGATACATTGCTGGTTATCACCGCCGATCATGGTGAAATGCTGGGGGATCGACACAGCTGGGGCAAAATGACGGTCTACGACGCAGCGTATCACACACCGCTGATGATCCGTTTGCCCGGGAACGAAGCTGTAGCGGGAAGCAAGATCACCGTTCCAACCGAGTCCGTGGATGTCACTCCGACCATACTGGACTGGATTGGACAGGCTGCTCCGAACGCTATGGATGGTCGGTCCTTGCTGCCATTGTTGCGCGGTAATATCCCAGACGATTGGCGCGACTATTCTTTCAGTGAACTTGATTTTTCAGAACCTGAAAACCCGACGCTGTGGCAGCAAGACTTGGGGACCGGTAACAGCGACTCGTGTTTGGGAATATTGCGGGATGAACGGTTCACACTGGTCGAGTTCGCTGCCGACCTGCCCCCGATCCTGTTCGACCACCAAGGTAAGGGCGAATTCGAGAACGTCGCGGAGAATCCAGATTTTGCAACGGACCTCGCACGGTTAAGCCGACAGATGTTGCGCCACCGGATGAGAAATATGGACCACACATTGTCCTTGCATTCGATCACATCTGAGGGTGCAAAATCCCGCCCCAGATACACATCTTAGAACGCGGTTTTTTGTCAACGTTCATCTGTTCTAACTATACCGGGCACTCGGTCACGGGCAGGTGTGTCGACGTATTTCTCTTTGCGCATTCGCGGATTGGCAAAAGCACTTGAACGAAGGCAGAGTCCGAAACGCCTCCCCTCAATTCCACTACCCGTGCATGATTTCTGATGCTAGGCATGAGCCGTGGAGAAAACGAAGTTGGACATAACGGAAAAGCGTATCAAGGCGATGACGACCGCTGGGCTGAACCTGATCGGTCAGGCGCTTTCCATTTATGACAACAAGTTGCAACTGGTGCTCAGCAATCGCCGCTTCCAGGAAATGTTCGGTTTGCCGGATGAGCTGGTTCAAAGGGGCGCTCTGTTTCGCGACACGATCCACTTTCTTGCCAGCCGCGGTGAGTATGGCGACGATGAAAGTGTCGAGGAAATGGTCAATTTACGTGTCCAGCAAGCCTTGGCGTTTGAGCCCCACTACATGGAGCGTGTACGCCCCAATGGGCAGGTTGTTTCAATTGAAGGCGCGCCGCTGCCCCAAGGCGGGTGGGTCGCGGTCTACACGGATATCACCGGCACGCGGCGGGCGGAAAACCTGTTGCGGGCGCGGTCAGAGGAACTGTCGGAACAGTTGCTGAGCCACGCGGAAGAACTGTCCGCAACCAACCGCAAACTTGCGGCCACGATCGCGGCGCTGGAAGAGGCCAAGCGGGAACTGACCGAAATCGAAGCGCGTACTCGTATGGTGACCGAGATGATGCCGGCTCATATCGCACATTTGGACAGCGACGGCCGTTACGATTACTCGAACCGCCGCCTGAGCGCCGTCATGCCCGGGCGTCCGTCCGATATTCTGGGGCTTCACATTTCTGAAGCGCTGGGTGCGGCCGCCTTTGAACGGGTTCAGGCCCATTTGCTTAAGGCCTATAGCGGAGAGCCGTCGGTTTTCGAGTTCACAGAAGATCAGGATTCCCGCCGTATTCGGGTTTCGTTTACGCCAGATGGGGCAGGGGGTGTGTACGTGATGTCGGTGGACATCACCGAAGAGACACAGGCACGCGTTGCATTACAACAAACCCGCCGCCGGGCGATGGCAGCCCAGATGACCAGCGGGCTTGCCCATGACTTCTCCAATCTGCTCACTATCATCCTTGGGATGCAGTCCCGCCTCGACAAGATGGATTTGCCGGATGGCGCGCAGGAACTTGTGGCCGCAACTCAACAAACGGCGCGCCGGGGCGGGCAGCTGTTGAACCGGATCGCCGACATGACTGGAAACCGAACGCCGCAACCGCAGGCCACTGACATCGGGGGATTGTTGGAAGACCTGAGGATCCTGGCGACGCCCTCGCTGCCTCGCGGTGTGGGCCTGTCCGTCGTAAACACCTTGCCAAAACAGACATTGATGCTTGATCCGGGTATGGTTCAGGATGCGCTTTTGAATTTGGTTCTGAATGCCAGGGATGCCTGCGGGAGCACGGGCCAGATCACAATCAGTGCACATGCCATTGGTGAGATCTGGATCGAAGTCACGGTTTCCGACACTGGGCCGGGGTTTTCACCCGAGGCGCTTGAAAAGGCGCTGAACCCGTTTTTCACAACAAAAGGGAGCGACGGTTCGGGTCTGGGGCTGCCGATGGTTTATGATACGGTCAAGCTTGCTGGTGGCGATCTGAATCTAAGAAATACGCCATCTGGGGCCTCAGTTGTCATGCGTTTGCCTTTTCGGCCCGCTCCTCCGGCGCAGGACGGATTGGTACTGTTGGTTGAAGACAGCGAAGACCTGCGCGGGCAGTTTCGGGACATGCTGGTGGATTTGGGCTTTACTGTCATTGAAGCAAATTCAGTTGATGAAGCACTGGCCTTGATATCAAGTGTGAAGGACATTTCGCTGGTCTTGTCCGATATCCGTTTGGAAGGACACGGTACAGGCTTGGATATCCTTGAACAGTTGAAACCGGGGTTGCCGCTTATCCTTATGACATCTCTGCCAAATTCAGATCCGCTGCATCAACGGGCCCTTGCTTTGGCACCTGTTTTGCGTAAACCGTTCTCACAGGCCCAATTGTCCGCTCTCATCCAAGCCGAGGCCGCCTGATGTCGCAACCAATGGTGACCATTCTCGACGACGAACCCGAAATTCGGCGCATTCTGACGGATGCGCTGGAGGATGCCGGTTTCAGAACGCAGAGTTTTTCGCGTGCCAGAGAGTTTGAAGCATCCCTTAATCGAGTAACCCCTGATGTCTGCCTTGTGGACCTTTCCTTACCAGATACCGATGGGCTGGCGCTTGTTCATCGCTTGGCGCTAGAACAGGGTGCAGCAGTGATCATAATTTCTGGCCGGGCGCAGGTTCAGGACCGTGTGACAGGACTGGAGCTTGGCGCAGATGACTATATTACCAAGCCGTTTGACCCTACCGAGGTCGTAGCCCGGGTACGGGCCAGGTTGCGCGCGCCGCGCGGTCGGACATCACAATCGGACAGGGCGGAATTCAACGGCTGGATTGCGCATTTTGATCGGTATGTTCTGGAAGACGGGTCAGGGGCTGAAACACCTTTCAGCCATGCAGAAGGCGAGGTTCTGCGTTTGTTTCTGGAAAGCCCCAAGCGGCTGATCAGCAGGGGGCAGATGCAGGAATCCTTGGGCGGTGCAGCGGGCGACAGCTTTGATCGTGCTATGGATGTCAGAATCTCCAGGTTGCGTACGAAACTTGGTGAAGACCCGAAGAATCCGCGCCTGATCAAAACGATTTACGGTGCTGGGTATATTTTTTTAGGGGATGTCGACTGGAAATAGCGACGCTCTGTTGGCCAGAGTGTGAACCTGAATTTCTTTCGATCCCCTCTGCGTCAGGCAGTGTAGATAGAAAACACAGTAAGCGTCGCAAGAACGAATATTTTGGTCTTTGCGCTCACTCACGCAAAGCTTGATCTTTTATCTTCACGACAGGTTCCAGTAGATACTCCAATACGGATTTTCGACCTGACAAAATGTCAACCTCTGCGATCATGCCGGGTATGATTTCCACTGCGACACCATTTCCATCGAGCATGGTGTTGCTCGTGCGGATTTCCACAACGAACACCTCTTCATCGTTCCGCTCTGATCGTGTGACGGTATCGGCGCCAATCCGTACGATTTCACCATCCAGCGCCCCGTATCGCGCAAAATCATAAGCCGTGATCTTTACCTTTACGGGCTGTCCAGCACGCAAGAATGCAATATCTTCGGGCTTTACGTAAGCTTCGACCAATAGTGTGTCGTCCAGGGGAACAATCTCGACAAGATCTTCGCCACTCCGCGCCAAACCTCCAATGGTGGTTCGGTGGATGCGGTTGACGATCCCGCGAACCGGAGAGCGAACCTGCGCTCGTGCAGCGCGGTCGCGTAGGGCAGGCAAGGCGGGTTGCAAGGCCGCCAGTTCCGCAGTTGCAATGGCCAATTCAGTAAGCGCTGCACTTCGAAATCGGCTGTGAGCAGCTTGAATCCGATCATCTATTTCATTTAAACCGGTTTGCAACCTGCTGGTCACGGCTTCGGCACGGACTTTGCGGCCGCGCCACTCGGCTTCGCTGCGCCGTAACGCCAGCAATGTCGTTGCCGGTTCCATTTGCCGCTCAACAAGCGGAGCTATGATCGCACGCTCTTCACCAAGCACTTTTAAGGTTTCGTCTGCTGTTACCTGATCCACGAGACCTTCTTCGTGTTCTCGCTGCTTTTGCTCACGTTGTCGTTCTAAGATGGCGATTTCTGCCGCCAGCTCTGCTTGCCGACCCTGATACAGAGCAGTTTCCGAACGCACGACACTGGGCGCACCTTCGATCAGCTGAGCACCGAAATTCAATTGCGTACCATCTATTTCTGCCTGCAGTCGTTGTGCACGGGCTTGCAGCCCGAAAGCGCGCTGTTGTTCCTGGCTAAGTTGGCTGTCGATTTGTGTGGCGTCCAATTCCATCAACAATGCCCCTTTGTCGACCAACTGGCCTTCGCGCACATGAAGCGACCGCAGCACGCCAGGCTCGGCGGCGTCGATCACCTGTATGTCTCCCGAAGGCACGATCCGCCCATCGACCCTCGTTACGTCATCCAATTCGGTCAAATGCGCCCACAACCCGGCCGAGACAATACACGACAGGATCAACAGCAAGAGCAATGAACCACGAACGGGGGACCGCCCCTGCATTTCGCGCGCCAACTTCGCCAGATCAGGATGCTGCGACATTCAGGTGCCTCCCTTTCTGGCGCATGTGCTGCGTCAGCAGGCTCTTGGGTCCATCAACAGCGATTTTTCCGTTTTCCAGAACGATAACCCTGTCCACAAGCTCCAGCAGACTGGTTCTGTGCGTTACAATGACCAAGGTTGACCCGGAGGTTGACGCACTCAGGCGTTGAACCAGTTGGGCTTCGGTTTTGACGTCCATCGCACTGGTTGGCTCATCAAAAAGTAAAACCGGAGGTCGCCCGACAAGTGCCCGTGCCAGGGCGATTGCCTGCCGTTGCCCACCGGAAAGCCCCTCACCGCGTTCAGCGAGTTGAAGGTCATAGCCCGAAGGATGGCTGTTCACGAATTCTTCGACACCGGCAATACGGCCGGCTTCGACGATGTCGCAATCTCTGGGCCGGACTGCGCCACTTGCGATATTGTCCCTGACAGACCCCGAAAAAAGCCAGACATCCTGCAGAACGGATCCGATATTGCGTCGCAAGTCACCCGGGTCGATCTGACGTATGTCTAATCCATCAATCATGACCGAGCCCACTCGCGGCGTGTAAAGCCCCAATAGCAGGCGCGCAATCGTGCTTTTCCCGCACCCGATTTGACCGAGAATTGCGACTTTCTCGCCAGGCTTGATTGTGAATGAGACACCATGCAGGGTATCTTCGCTTTGGTCAGAATACGAGAAATGCACGTTATTGAAGGCAATTGCCCCTTTGAAATCAGAGCGGGTCAGCCATGTGCGCCCCTCCGGGCGTTCGCTTTCTGCATGCATTAGCGCGTTGAGGTTGCGATAGGCGCACCTGGCCTGATTTATGCGGGTCAAAGTCTGTGCCAGTTGACCCAGAGGGGCCAGAGCCCGGCCGGTCAACATTACCGAAGCCACCAGCGCACCCATGCTGGCTTGCCCGTTTGTGATCAGAAAAACACCAAGAAATACGACAAGCACTTGTGCGGCCTGTTGGGTGAATCCGGTCAGGTTCAGGGCAAATTGCGTGACGGTTCGGCTTCGTGCACCATGCGCTGACTGCTGTTCGATGGCCTGTTCCCATCGTGCGCGCATTTTTCTGCCTGCTGCCGTTGTTTTAATGGTTTCAAGTCCCGAGACAGCCTCAACCAGAACTGATTGCTTGGACTGTCCATCGGACAAGCTTCGTTCCGCCATCCTTGATAAAACTGGCTGCACCGCCAAACCTGTCAGGAGCACCACCGGTACGGCCAGTGCAGGGATCAAAGCCAGTTGTCCCCCAACCAGATAGATCACCAGGATGAACAACCCAATGAAAGGCAGGTCAACAACGGCCACCAGCGTCGCGGATGTAAAGAATTCTCGCAGAGTTTCAAACTCGCGAATGGTGCTGGTCATGGCACCGGTAGACCCAGTGCGCGATTTCATCTGGATGTTCAGCAACTGGTCGAAAATGCGCCGGCCCATCAACAAGTCGGCTTTCTGCCCGGCCTTGTCGATAAATCCCGCCCGCAGCAACTTGAGGGCAAAGTCAAAACACAGTGCCAACGCCACACCCAGGGTCAAAGCGATCAGAGACTCTGTTGCTTCGTTGGGCAATACCCGGTCATAGACCACCATGATGAAAACGGACGTAGACAAACCAAGGAGGTTTGCCAACGCCGCAGCGAGTGCGACTTGAACGTATGACCACCGGCTGGCGGACAGGGCGTTCCAGAACCAGTGACCGCCGTGTGAACCGGGCCCGTCCAATGTTTCGCCGTCGTGATGGCGACGGAACAGGATTGCGTAACCGGTATGACAGGCTGCCAGCCTGTCTTCGGAAACTTCACCGATACCTTCGCCAAGCTCTGGGTCGAAGACCAAAAAGGCGCCAGCTTGCGTCCGTCCGTGAAAGACAACGGCTTTACCCTTTGCCAACAGCAACAGGGTGGGTGTCAGATTGTCATCCAAGTCGGAAAGGCGCATTGCCCCATACCCCGCCTGCATGCCCGCCTTTGGCGCGAGGGCGAGAATGTCCCGTACTGTCAAATCCCCATCTGCGCCAGTTTGCGCCGCGTGCAGCGCCGCGAGACTCAATGGCCGTTCAAGTGCCGACGAGATATTCAACAGACAGGCTTCAAACGGTGTAAGTAACGAGGCATCGGTGGCAGGGTGGGATGCGTTCATTGTGTAGTGCCCCAGTCGCCCAATGAAACCCCAAGCAGGTCGAGTATGTCTCCGGTCAGGCTTAGGGCTGCATAATTGGTTAGAAAGTAGCTCTGTTCCGCAAGGATCAAACGTTCCTGAGCATTTACGTAGTCGCGCTGAGCATCCAGAATTTCAATGAGGCTACGGCGGCCGATTGAAAATTGTTCACGGGATGCAGCGACACTTTCCGCGTTAGCCTCTACGGCAATCCGGGCTTCGCGTAACCGATCGGCACCCGCTTTTTGATCCGAACGGATAAAACCCAACTCTCGCGTAATTTCTCGGATAAGCTGCTCGCGCGCAAACTCTGTCTCTTTGACCAACGATTCCGCCGCTGCTATTGCGGCGCGGCGTTGGCCGGTGCTGTCCAACTCGTAATTGAAAGAAAGATCCACTCCAAAATTCGCGTCACGATTGTTATCCTGGTTTGCGAATGCGGCGACCCTGACATCAGGGCTGCGGCGCGCTTGCGCTGCGGACCATTCCGCCTTGGCGGCCAGAAGGCTTGCATCGGACCGCCGAACCTGAGGACTGTTCATTATGATCTGCATGTCACTTCTTTCCAGCCCAGGTGCCGGAACTGGTGCAGAAAGAGTGCCAGGTTCATCCCCAAATACTTCGCGGAATCGCGCTTCGGCGCGGTCTGTGCGCGCATACGCATCAGCCAGCTTTGTGCGCGCATCGGACATGCGTGACCGGGCTGCCAGGACGTCGGCACTTGAACCGACGCCGTTTTCTGTTCGGTCGGTTATCTGGCGAACAAGCTCTTCATGGGTCAAAACATTCTGTGCTGCGATGCTTTGAATCTTTCGTTGATCGAGGACAAGTACATAGGTCTCGATAGCTGCGAGCGCAGTGGATGAGGCCGTTTGAATCTGATCGCCTCTGCTTTCCAAGACACGTGCCCGCGCAGCGGTCAGATCCCCTGAAGCCGCCCCGCCGTCGTAGACCAATTGTGAGACCCTCAGATACGGCGATACATCCGCAATATCTGATGCAATCCTTTCAGATCGCGCGTTTAGCCCCAGCGAAATCTCCGGGAGAAAAGCGCCTTCAGCCGCGTTTTGTTTGGCCTTCGCGATTCCCATTCTGGATTTGACTTGCGCCAGGTTTGGGCTGTTCTCAACCGCCTTTTTTACCCGCTGCCCGAAGGCGCTGTGACTGAGTGTTTTTGATGGTTTAGTTGCCCCAGCACCGGCTGTTTGGGCTGCGAAGGACATCGTCACAGGCGTCAAATCGGGTGGACGCGTGCAGGCGGAAACCGAAGCCAGAAGCAGACTGAGCGCGACAAAATACTGCGAATACTTACTAAATGGCATACTGACCCTCCTGCCACCGATGGTCGAGCAAGCTTTCCTTTCGTTGGGCGGCTGCCAGCGCCTCCATAAATTCTGAAGCACCCGACCTAACGCCGGTCGACGACTTTTTCTCCAATTGCTCGACGCGCATTTGAGCTGGCAAGAGCCACGCGCAATGAGTCAAGGAAACTTGGTGGGCATGTATGAGGCGCAGGCCTCCGTTCATGGCGAGCAATGACAGATGCGCTGAAGGAACTTGCCGCAAGGCACCCAGCTTGACACCAAAGTAACCATCGAGGCATTCGTCCATTTGTGCGCAGGCGAGTGGGGAAAAAAGCCCCATAACGCCTATCGTACGGCACAACTGATATGTGTTCTCCAGTGATGCTGTAAGAGTGCGAAAGAACGCCTGGACATTTCGCAGTTCAGCCCCCAGCGCTCCGGTTCGGTCAAAGAATGGCTCATCGTCAGGGTTGTCGGTAACCAGCTCCAGGCTTTCGTTGACAAGCAAGTCAAACTCCCCCTCTCCGGTTTTGTCCTGAAGCTCAGGTGGTCGGGATTGAAAGGGCACACACCGTAGTGCCGAGGGAACATAGCTTGCGCGCCATTCCCCTTTTGCTGACACGTATGGCGTCGGTTTGTCTGGTGTCATCGATAAGATTGCCACGGGGTAAAATCCCCGTTTGGATTTCCGGAACGCGATCGGAAAATTGGCCGCTGCCTGTAGGATCTCTGCCTCAGCCACCGGGCAGTCGACCATATCGCGCGCGAATTCGAACGACGTGTAACGTTTCCAGAACCGATGACCATGTCGTACTCGTGTGACCGGGGTTAAGCCATTCTGTGCCATAACTGCCTCGTGTTTCTGATGAACGCCAATTTGTTCCTGAGCTGGCTCAGGCCGTCGCACCGGTTGGGTCGGTGTGTATGATGTTGTCGGCTGTCAAGCCGCTGAGATCGGCGAGTCCATGGAAAGTGGCGAGGGTCTCGACGTTGGCATCGCCAGGTGTCACGAAATCAACTTTGATCAGGACACTGTCCGTTCCGTCCGTTGCCATCACATAGAGCGCGTCACCTGCAATTGCTCCGGCAAGGCTCTCTACAGCCGTTTCGAGTGTAACGGCATTGAGGTCTGCAAGAACGGTATCGAGGCCTACAAATCCAGTGTCTGTGCCCAATGTGTCACCGACAGTAAGAAGCTCAAAACCCGTGCCATCACCTCGGAGCGTAGCGACATTCAGTCCGCTGAACATCAGAGCGTCGGTTACATCTGCTGCGGGCCCAATTGTGAAACCGGTTATGCTGTCTACGCCATTGTTGTTCGGGTCGGCTTCAAAGACAACGACGTCACGCCCGGCTTCGGTGATGTCAATGCTGTCATCGCCACCACCGCCACGAATGATTGTATCCGTGTTTGCCGCGGTTAGGATGTCATTGCCATTGGTGCCAAACTGAACTGCAACAGGTCCACCTTCAGGTGTTTTTATCGTTAACTCAATGGGTTGAGCAGCGTCCTGTACTGTCATCGTGAAGGTGACAAGAGGCTGAGACAAATCGGAAAAAACAGTCGCCGCGCCAGCGAAGTTGATGATGTCACCTGTGCCTGGGTTTGCCAGGAACAAATCAAACGCGCTGTGTTCCGTGTCTGATCCGATGTCGAAAGTGGCGACAGATGAGTCAAACTCAAGCTCCGCTGTAAAAGCCAAGCCACCAGAGACGTCACGATTAGCATCTGCATAAATGGCAAATGTAACGGTTGATCCACTGCGCCCGACCTCTGAGAGCACGTAGGCAGCTGGCTCATGAGCAACCGCCTGATCCGATACAGGTAAGGGATCTGGTCCCCCTGCAACGGTTGCCTGGGCTGATATATTCAGGGCATCCCCAGCTTCTATGGCGGCGAAATCTGACGACGCAACAGCCAGTGTCCAGGATCCGTCCGCGGTTACTGTCGCGCTGCCGACGGAACTGCCGTTCAGCAAAACATCTACAATCTGGCCGTTTGAAAGCCCGGCAGAGGAACCGCTGACAGTAATGCCTGACGCCTTGGCATCAGCAAGGGCCACTGCGTTGTTCACGCCGACATCGTCCAGCATCAGAACTGGCCGAAAGTCCGTTGTTACCGAACTGCTTGCCGCTACTGCGCTGTTGCCAGCGATATCGTCAACTGTTGCGGTGATGGTGTAGTTTGTTCCATCGGAAAGCGCACCCAGGTCGCTGGCTGGCACAGTTATCGCCCAGGTTCCACCCGATGCAACACCTGTATAGGTTTGCCCGCCAAACGTGACAGAGACTATTTGACCATCTTCCGAGGTCGTCGTGCCTGAAATTGTCAGGTCTGTAGCTTGTTCCATTACATCCAATACGGAGCCAACCGGCAAACTGTCGATCGTGATTGCTGGCGCTGTAAAATCGGTTGTGAAACTCGTCGAGATTTGGTTGCCATTCCCAGCAGTGTCTGAAACAGAAGCCGTGACATTATAGGTACTTGCGTCCTGGAGGCCTGAAAGTTCGGCAACTGTTGCGGTGTAGGTCCAGACACCACCGGTTACCGTTGCTGTACCGCTTACATCTACAGTTCCGTCTGCGCGCGCGATCTCCACAGTAATGACCGTTCCATCCTGAGCGTCAGAGGTTCCCGAGACAATCAGGTCGGTACCTTGCTCAGCAGCGTTCATGACAGTGCCGTCAGAAATACTGGTTATTCCCAGGGTAGGGGGTGTGAAATCGGTCGTGAAACTGTTGCTGGCCTGTGACGCCGGATTTCCTGCGGCGTCGGAGACATCCGCCGTTACCGCCACGGTGGCAGCATCAGAGAGGGCCGCAAGGTCGGCAGCGGGGACAACTGTGCTCCAAGACCCTCCGGTGGCTGTAGCAGTGTAAATTTGACCGCTCAAAGTGACGGTCACAACTTGGCCATCTTCGGCCGACGTTGCGCCCGATATTGTCAGGTCCACCGCTTGTTCGGCAGCATTCATGAATGCGCCGGTCGAGAACGTGTCGATGCTGAGGGTCGGTCCTGTGACATCTTTCGAAAGTGTCACATCAGCCTGAGGGGCTGTCAGCCCGTTTGCGTCGCTGACATCTGCGGTGATCTGAAAGCTGCCTCCGTCGGCCAAAGATGCCAGATCACCGGCTGGGACAGTTACAGTCCATGTTCCGCCCGTCACTGTCGAGGTATATGTTTGACCATCCAGTGTGATGGTGACTTGCTGGCCATCTTCGACATTGGCGGTTGTCCCGCTTATAGCCAAGCTTGCCGCAGCTTCAGCGGCGTTGAGAACTGCGCCGACGGAAAGCGGAGATATCGAAATTGAGGGGCCGGTCAGGTCTACTGGTACAGTAACAAGAATCGGCACGGCCGGGTTGCCTGCGATATCCTCGACCGCCACAACAATTGCAGCAGGTGTTCCGGTGGACAGACCGCTGAGGTCAGAATTGGGGATCGTGACAGTCCAGTTTCCGCCTGTCGCAGTGCCGGTGTACACCTGCCCGTCGAACGTGACGATGATGGTTTGCCCGTCCTCGGCCGTGGTGGAACCCGTTAAGGTTAAGTCACCAGCCACATCAATCAGGTCAATTGATCCACCCGCAACAGGATCCAGAGAAACACTTGGCGCGGTGAAATCCGTATCAAAGCTTCCGCTGGCCTGTGCGGCCGGGTTTCCAGCCGCGTCAGTCACGTCTGCGGTGACATTTACGATTGCGCCGTCAGGCAAGGCGCTAAGGTCAGCCGCCGGGACGGTTACGCTCCACTGTCCTCCGGAAACCGTACCGGAATAGCTTTGCCCGTTCAGTGAAACCGTTACGATTTGCCCGTCTTCAGTATCAGTTACACCGGTGACCGTCAGATCGGTGGCCTGCTCTGTCAGGTTGAGTACCGGCCCGTCAGAAAACCCGGTGATCGACAGGCTTGGCGGGACCGTATCGATGTCAAACTGAACGGATTGTGTCGACAGCTCGGCCCCCGACCCATCCAGGTTCCTGATGGTCACCGTCGACACACCCTGTGGAAGCCCGCTGGCTTCGGCTGCTGTCAGAGAGATGCTCCAGCTGCCATCGGGGTTGGGTGTCACGGTTTTCACCAGTGACCCTATTGTGACTTCGATGGTCGCAGTCCCTTCGGGAGCGATGGCGTTGGTGCTGACGTTGTTCAGTGCTGTGGATTGCAGCTCGGCGAGGTTGAGGCTTGTGTAAGTCGGGGTGGGTTCGGATACGACGGGGCTGTCTTCACCGCCACCGCCGCCACCTCCTGCGGCCGCAGCCGCCCCTGCCAGGCCCAATCCGCCCAACGCCGCGCCGGCACCACTGATGCCGCCTGCGGACGCACCCGCGGAAACACCTGCTTCCACGGCGCTGAACTGGGCAATCTCCTGAACCGCGTTCTCAGCGATCATGATGGCACCGCTGTCCAGGATCTGGACGTTTTCAGCTGCCACGATCATTGTCCGGCCATCGGCCATTTTTAGAAGAACATCGCCATTCTTCATCAACTTGACCGAGCGAACGCCTGGAATGGTTTCCGCGAACTGGAAAGCATACAGTTCTTCGATTGTGGCTTGTGATAACGCGGGCAAGGCCATCAAAGTTGAAATCAACCCGCCGGCCGCGCCGCGCCCTGCCCAGCGGCCAAGTTTTCCATCGATCCACTGGCGAATGTGTTGCTTGCGGTCCGTTTCCGAAGGTTCAGCCGCCGGACGGTTGTTGAACTCTGGTGCTTTGGTCATCTTACCCTCACATGTGGTTTCCGCGATCACCGAAATGGAAGACAGATCGCGCTGATAACGGCTGGCTCATCTGTCTTTCCCACTGGTTACTGTTGCGATCGAAAGTGAAAAATTGAGTTAATCTGAAACCGAACTTCTCGTTTTCACCACAATTCCGCTTTTGTTTCGGTCCGTGCATCAGGTCATCTTTTGGTCAAGGCCAGGGGTGGCGATGGAGGTGTGGCTGTGATGCTTCAATTCGAAGGTGTGGTGGCAACGGGGAGCGCGGCGCTCGATTCAGGTATCGGCGATACGGCTTTAAAAACGTTTAACGGAACCACGTATCTTTATACCGTCACCGGACCGGGTGGCGGCGTCGCGGTCTGGAGGCTGGTCGAGGGCGCGTTACCGCAACTGGTCGACACGGAATATTACAGCGGCACAATCACGTTTCACGTTGGTCGCAGTGGCACACCGATAACGCTGGCGGGATCCGAACAACTTGTACTGGATGTGAATATGGCGGTCGGGTTGGTCGGATATGACCTGAACGTGGATGGCACCCTGGACAGCCTTACGGAAACCGGATCTCTGGCAGGAGGAGGAGATATCTCGGCGATTGTTCAAGTGTCGATCGGACCCATGGATGTTCTGGCAATGGCTCATGAAGAAACGGGTCAAATCGGGACATATCTTGTTAATCCAGATGGAACGCTGAGCCTTGCTGGTCTTGTTGCTGGCTCTGGAGACGCGATGCAGACGCTGCGCGCAGGAACAGACCATTTCCTGATCTCAAGTGATGCGGCCAGCAATACAGTCTCAACTTATCGGATCGACAGCATTTCCGGTCAGTTGACCGAGATTGACAACAGTTCAGCCATGGGAACCCTTGGAATCTCGACTCCGACAGCCGTCGAAACGATCGATGCCTATGGCAAGCCCTGGGTGATCGTGGCGGGCGCAGGCAGCAACTCGCTCAGTATGCTTCAATTGAAAGCTGACGGCAGCCTGAGCGCCACAGACCATATTCTGGATTCGCACACGACCCGCTTTGAATCCGTGCAAGACCTTGAGGTCGTGAACATCAACGGGCGCGTATTCGTCGTGGCGGGTGGCGGCGACGATGGGCTTACATTGTTCACGCTGACACCGGAAGGCCAGTTGGTCTATCTGGACAGTTTCGCCGACACTTTGAGTAGTGGATTGCAGAATGTCGAATCGCTGAGCCTTGCTCACGTCGGCAATGAGTTGCAGATTCTAGTTACGTCGCAACAAGACGCTGGAGTCACTGTCATTTCGGTTCCTGTCGATGATCTTGGGGTCGTGGACAAAGGGTTTGGAACAGTATCGGGGACGGCCTTAGACGACATGCTGAGCGGCAGTATTCTGGATACCACCCTGATGGGTGGCGATGGCGATGACATACTGATAGCAGGAACAGGTGCTACGACCATGTCAGGTGGGGCAGGGGCCGACATTTTCGTGATGCAGTCGGGCAGCGGTCTGACCACGATCACGGATTTTCAACCGGGTGTGGACCGTCTGGACATGTTCGACTATTTGCTGTTGCGGTCCCCTCAGCAACTGACATTCACCAGCACCACCCAAGGGGCGCGGATAGAGTATCGGGGCGAGGTGGTGCAGGTTCAGTCCGCTTCGGGCGGAACGCTGACCAGTACCGATATTTTCGGGGCCGGGTTTGAAGGCCCCGATCACATTCCGGTTGAATTCGGTGATTTCGGCGGTTTGACGCCGGACAGTTCGGATGGCGTGCTTGGGCCAATCACAGTGGACAGCCAATCTGCTAACCCCGGATTGTCGGATGCAGAGATCAAGTTCACACCGGTCGGCGGTGGCACGGTATGTGTCACGGCTGACGATCAGGGGCAATTTGACTTGGACCTTCCGGATGGCACGTTCCCCGGAAGACTGGACATCGTCAAACATTATTCAACGGCGAGCAAAGAGATCGACGCGATGGATGCTTTGCAAGTGTTACGCATTTCGGTTGGCCTCGATCCGACATGGGGGCCCGCCGATGCGGAAAACCTAATCGCAGCGGATATCAATCAAGATGGAACCATCAATGCCCTGGATGCACTGGCGATTTTGCAGGTGGCTGTTGGGAAAACCACTGCGCATGAACCTCAATGGGTCTTCTTGGATTCAGATGCGGATTTGTCGGGAGTTACAAAAAGCAACGTTGATTATCAGACTGGAATGGATGTTGTAGCCATAGACGGGGTGATAACCGCCGATATGACGTCCATTTTGCTCGGCAACCTCGAGGCGGCATGAATTGAATTGAACGGTGCTGCAACTCAGTCATTGCAAGCCTTCCGCTTGGACCGCAATGTTGGCCTTAGATACACAAACACAAAAGGACAGGCCATGAATCGTCTTTCGGAACGCAGAGATTTTGCCATCGCGGTCTGTGAAGAAGCTGGGGTGATAGCCGAGAAATACTTCTTGGACAGGAGTAATCTGGTTATCGATCAAAAAGGTGCTCAGGACTGGGTGAGCGACGCGGACAAAAACGTCGAAGCCTTCATTCGCCAAAAGATCATGGATGCTTGGCCGCAGGATGGGATATTTGGCGAAGAACACGGCGCTGCCACAGGCGAGAGCGGTTTTGACTGGGTGATTGATCCAATTGATGGAACTACGAATTTCGTCAATGGCATACCCGTATGGACGATTGTTCTGGCCGGTGTCACCGAAGGGCACACTGCGGTGGGTGTGATCCGGGATCCGAGTATGGATGAAACCTTTGTGGCAACACGCGGAGAGGGCGCGACACTGAACGGTTCACCGATACACGTGGCCTCTGGGGTTGCTCTTCGGGATGGGACGGTTTCTGTGGGGTATTCGAACCGGATCGAAACTCGCCACGTCGTGCCGGTGGTTGCAGAACTGATCGAGCGCGGTTCCATGTTTCACAGAAACGCCAGCGGTGCATTGTCATTGGCCTATGTCGCAGCCGGGCGACTTCTGGGTTATGTGGAAGAACACATGAACGCCTGGGATTGTCTGGCTGGGCAATTGTTGGTTGCAGAAGCGGGCGGTGTTGTCGAAGATCAAGACGCCGACGCGATGATCCGCGACGGTGGGCGCGTGATCGTCGGTACACCAGATGTATTTGAAAGTTTGTTGGAAATCGCAGAGAACGCTTGGGGGGCTTAACGTCTAGGCCATTGGCAACCAAGTGGAATTAGGTTGCAAAGTTGTCAGACTTGTCTGCCAATAATGGCCTTGTGACGGTTGATCGTACTGGCGGTCAATCGGAATCCCGGAAAGCTCACACCACAACAATGTCCCGACCGCACCATGTGTAACGATGGCGAGGTCTCCGGTGCCATGGGCACGAGTGATTTCCAAGACTGCCCGGTGAATGCGCCTCTGCGCGTCGGCCGCAGTTTCCCAACCGCGAAAGCTAATATCCGGCTGGGCAAAGAATGCGTCCGCGGCCGCCTCGAACTTTTCCCGTGGAAGGAAACCAGTGGTACTCCGATCATTCTCGCCAAGTTCCGGGTGGATACTTAGAGGCAACCCCAAGGGCGTGGCCAGAATCTCACCAGTGTCACGAGCCTTTCGTTCGCCGCTGGCCCAGATATGGCTGACATTGGCCATAGCTTCACTGGCGGCAAAGGATGCGGCGCGCCGGCGACCTGTCGCGTTCAGACCCCATTCCGTAATGGGGGTATCCGGATCAATAACGACCTCGGGGTGAGTGATGATCAGTAAATTCGGCATCTAGTTGGGCAGAAGTACCGGCCCTTTGCCCGCAAACCCCATCCTGATTTCGGTACCCGGTGCAAGCGGTGCATCAACATCATCGTGGACCGCAAAAACCTGACCAAATGCGCCGGTCAGTGTGTATTCCATCCGCACGCCAACATAGGTTGCCTTGGCCACTGTAGCGGCGATGCCGTCATCAGAACCAATCACAAGGCGCGAGGGTCGTACAGCGATGGTCGCGGGCCCATTGGTCAAACCCCGACGCGGCAGAGTGTGACGGTAACCTTCGATCTCGATTGTTGCAGCATCACCGTCGGTTGCAACGATCTGACAGTTGAGCAGGTTTGCCTCGCCTATGAAATCGGCAACAAACCGGTCATTCGGGGCATCATAAAGCTCGCGAGGTGTACCCATCTGAGCGATCGCGGCGTTCCGCATCACAACGATCTCGTCCGAGACGGCCAGGGCCTCTTCCTGATCGTGGGTGACATAGACAACCGTCAATCCAAGGTCTTGCTGAATGGCCCGGATATCCTCGCGCACCTGGCGTCGCAGCTTGGCATCAAGGTTGGATAGCGGCTCGTCAAACAGCAGAACCTGTGGTTCTAGAACCAGCGCTCGCGCGACGGCGACACGTTGTTGCTGACCACCCGAGAGTTCGGAGGGAAGGCGATTGTCGAACCCCTTGAGCCCTACCAATTGCAAGCCATGCAAGGCGCGACTGCGAGCCTCATCCTTGGCAAAGCCCGAGAATGTGAGGCCGTACATCACGTTCTCCAGCACGCTCATGTGGGGAAACAGCGCGTATGATTGAAACACCATTGATACGTCGCGGTCTGTTGCGGGCAGTTTGGTGACGTCCCGGTTGCCAATCATAATCTTGCCAGAGCTTGCCATCTCTAACCCGGCGATCATGCGCAACGTCGTTGTTTTCCCACAGCCTGACGGACCAAGCAGCGTGACCAGTTTTCCCGCTTCGACATGAAGGTTAATGTTATCAACAGCCACAACGTTTTTGCCGAACACTTTCGACACTTTCTCAAATAATACCGGGGCGGCCTTGGAACCGATTTTGTTGTCGGTCATGAGGGTGTCTCCGTTGTGTTCTGTGTGCGCCGACCGATCTGGACCCGACCGACGAGAATTTGCAATAAACCGACCGCTGCCAGCATCACGAAGATCAGCGTCGTCGAATACGCAATGGCGAGACCATAGTCGTTATTCTCGACCCGCCCGATGATATAGCTGGTTGCCATGTCGTATTCGGCACTGACCAGAAAAATCACAGCCGAGATCGCCGTCATCGCGCGGACAAAACTGTAAACAAGCGCGGCAAGTATCGCGGGACGTAGCAGCGGCAGAATGACACGACGAAATGTCTGCCACGAGTTTGCACCAAGGGTCAGCGAGGATTCATCGAGACTGCGGTCAAGTTGCGACATGCTGGCGATGCCCGCACGGACCCCAACCGGCATGTTGCGGAATATGAAGCTGATAACAAGGATAACGCCTGTGCCGGTTATCTCGATGGGCGGAACGTTGAAGGCAAGAATATAGCTGACACCAATCACCGTACCGGGGATTGCAAAGGACAGCATGGTCCCAAACTCGAAAGCGTTCTTTCCCGCAAAGCTTTGCCGGGTCAATAGGTAAGCCGTGACCAACCCAACCGCTGCCGTCAGAGGCGCAGCAATCGCCGCAATGGTTATGGTAGTCCAGAAGCTGTCCCACGCGGCGCCGGTCCAACGAATGCCCTCTTCTTCAAATCGAACAGAGAATGCCGTGACGTAGTGCTTTAGGGTCAGGGAGTTATTGACCCCCCAAAGCTCGACCACACTGCCGTAGATGATCATTGCATAGACAATGATCGTGAACACCGCCCAGCCAAGAGCGATTACCAGCACTGGAACAGAAAGACCCGTAGGCATCAAAGGGTGCACGCCTGCGTCGCCTTTGCCTGTTACGGTGGTATAGCTTTTCTTGCCCAGCCAAACACGCTGTGCGTAAAAGGCCGAAAGAGTAAAAAACAGCAATACCATGGCCAGAACGGCGGCCCGTCCTTGGTCATATTGCGCCCCGACGATGGCAAAGAAAATCTCGGTCGATAGAACGTCGAAATTCCCACCCAGAACAAGCGGGTTTCCGAAGTCGGCCATGCTTTCGATGAAGCCCAAAAGAAATGCATTGGCAAGACCGGGGCGCATCAGGGGCAGGGACACTGTCCTGAACGTTTGCCATCTGCTGGCGCGGAGAGTCTGGGCCGCTTCCTCCATAGATGGCGAGACGCCTTCCACCACGCCGATAAGAACGAGGAATGCAATGGGCGTGAATGCAAGGGCCTGTGCGATGAATATGCCTGGCATTCCGTACAGCCAGCGCGTTGGCTGCGTGCCGAACAGCTCGGCGACGAACCGTGTGACCGAGCCTGACAGACCAAAAAGCAGGATCAGCGCGAGGCCAATCACAAATGGCGGGGTGATGATCGGAAGAACAGTCAAAGCCCGCAGCACGCGTTTGTAGCGGAAACCCGAGCGGGTCACGACCAGTGCAAAGCACAAACCCAGGGCAGTCGTGACGAAGCCAACCAGGATGGCAAGAAACAGCGAGTTCCATGCCGCGCCGCATCTGGCACCATAAAAACACCCCAACCCCCAAAGCCGGGCATCAAAGAACTTTGAAAAGAAGACAGCAATGGAATATGCGCCATCTTCAGTGACAAAGGCAGCGAACAGCATCTTGGCGATCGGAAAAAAAACAAAGACGGTGACGATGGTAATCACACCGCCAATCGCACTAACAACAAAGACGTCACCGTTGATGGCACCTCTTGCCGCAATGCCTTGGGTCAACAGGAACAGAAAGCTTGAAGCGCAAATCATTGCGCCATAGCCCATACCGAATTGGCGATCACCAAGTTCGCCAAAATAGGCTTC
Organism: Ruegeria sp. O4; assembly: GCF_056535125.1. NCBI lineage: Bacteria > Pseudomonadati > Pseudomonadota > Alphaproteobacteria > Rhodobacterales > Roseobacteraceae > Ruegeria > Ruegeria sp. O4. The sequence continues at coordinate 141,473 of NZ_JBQERO010000008.1, forward strand.
CAACCAATTGAAATTGAAACCCCTGATGCCAATCCCGAATCCCTGTGCGATCAACCAGCCGAAGCCGAGCGCACCGGAAAGGATCAGAACCCGGGCATAGAGGGGGTCAGACTTGGCTCGCTTCAGCGCCAGAAGGGGTAAGGTCAGAGCGATCAACAGTGGGGCAAGCCAAAGCTTCTCACCCTGTGCGATCAGGAATGCAGCGGGGGCATAATCTTCGTCAAACGGGTAACCGTCAAAAAGCCATTCGAATGACCACAGGCCGCCGTCGACCATATACCACGGCAGCAGGCAAAACCCGACCCACCCGGCGATGACCCAAAAGATCAGAACCGGACGGGTCTTTTTTGTAATATGGTTGGCCATTTACTGCGGCAGAACCGAAACCTCTTCGTCCCATTTCTGCAACAGACGCTTTCGTTCGTCTGAGGAACCATACTTTTTGAAGTCATAGTCGATCAGCTTGATCTGACTCATGTCAGGCGCGCTTTCCGACGTTTCTGCGCTCTTATTTGATGGCACCTGAAACGCGCTGACCTGAAGAGCAAGGTTCTGCGCCTCGGGCGACAGCGCCCAGTCATAGAATTTCTTCGCCTCTTCCTCGTTGCGGGCGCCTTCAATAATGGACATCGAGCCAATTTCGTATCCCGTACCCTCACAAGGCGCGACTACCTTGATCGGGAAACCCGAAACAGCCTGCTTTACCGCATCATGCATGAAGACGATGCCAATCGTGTTCTCGCCTCGACCGGCTGCTTTGATTGGTGCAGATCCGGATTTTGTATACTGGTTGATATTCGAATGCAGGCCTTTCATGAACTCAAAACCTTCATCCTCGCCAAAGATCTGCACCATCGAGGCCAGCGTTGTGTAGGCCGTACCAGACGAGTTCGGGTTGGCCATCTGAACGTGACCCTTGTATTCAGGCTTTAGCAGGTCTTTCCAACAGGCGGGTTCGGGTAGGTTATTGGCCGCCAGCAGGTCTGCGTTATAGCCATACCCAAGTGCGCCGGAATAAATGCCGATCGTTCTGTTTCCGGCACTTTCGGCTTGGGAAATTGCCCAATCATGAAGCTGGTCGCGCATTGGCGACATGTATTCCATTGTCAGGTCCTCTTCGGCGGCCTGCAAATGCGGATCACCCGTGCCGCCCCACCAAACGTCTCCTTTCGGGTTCGAGCTTTCGGCACGAATCTGGGCAAAGGTTTCGCCTGACGACTTACGCGTCATGTTGACGTCGATGCCCGTTGCATCTTCGAAACTGCGCGCCATGAGTTGGCACCAGTCTTCCTGCGCCGAGCAATAGAGTGTCAGCTTGTCTGCCTGCGCTGCCGACACAGATGCGGCTATTGCAATCAGCGACCCGACGGCCGTGGATGTAAGTTTTTTCATTATCATTCCTCCCTTTGGTTATCGTGCACCAGTATCTTTTGTTTTGTCAGGCGCTTTCTCATCCAGCTTTTCGTAGCTTGTTAATGACAGACTGGGCGTTCTGATTGCCCGTCAGATTTCTCAGAAAACTTGACAGATCTCTTTCTTCCACCAGCTTTGCCGCTTTCCCCGGTGAAAACCAGTGACGCGTCCGTTCTTCCCGTTCTTTCCAACGCCGCTTCAGTTTTTCAACGACCATGGGATAGAGGGTAACGCGGCAGCGAACGCTATTCGCGCCCTCAAAGCGCTTGTCGTAGAAAAATTGGCCAATCGGCTGTTTCGAGATTGCCCCGACTGCACCTGCTTCTTCCAGAGCTTCAATTTCGGCGGCATGCCAAGGTTTCTTTCCTTCCATCAACCAACCTTTTGGGATGACCCACCGCCCAGTATCGCGCGAAGTCACCATCAGAACGCGTAGTTTTCCATCCCTGTCCCAGCGCATCGGAAGTGCTGCAATCTGGTCTGTTATGTTGCCGTCGCTCATGCTGCCCTCAATGACACGGTATCAATAGCGCACCCAGAATAACCTTCAGTCGTTAACGGTGGTTCTTGGGTTTTCACTATGAAACGGTTCAATTCACACATTCTTGCCTTGCGCTTTGGACTCTTCCGAATTGTCACAACCTACTGAGGGTTATGCAACAAAAATTATTGCATTATGCCCGAAATCCCACAAAAGTGGGGTTTGAAACCTGATTGGGTTGTTGGATGTCCAAAACGAAAATACGTGCCAAAACGATTGAAAAGGGACGGGGTAGGGTAAAGAAATCCGACCGGCGCCAGCAAATACTGCTGGAGTTGAAGCTTCGCCCGCACGTTCGCATCAATGAATTGGCCCAGCGTTTCAACGTCTCTAACGAGACGGTGCGCAGGGATTTTGACGCCCTGTCGAATGACGGCCTGATCGCACGCGCGCACGGAGGGGCATCTGCCCCGGCACAAGGGCATTATCCAGGTCTGGACGAGCGGGCCAACGCGCGAATTGAGGAGCGCGAACGCATAGGAATCAGCGCGGCGGGGCTGGTGCGCGATGGTGAAACGGTCATGATCGATTCCGGTTCGACCACAATCGAGATGGCCCGTGCATTGGCTTACCTCGGCACTCCTTGCACAGTGATTACAAATTCTATTCCGGTGGCAATGACCCTCGGCCATGGGGCTGCCGAGGTTCTGCTTTGTCCAGGAGAATATCTGGCAACCGAATCTGCGACGATTGGAACCGAAACGCTGGAATTCCTGTCTCGGTTCAATGTCGACAGATGCATGATCGGCTCGTCAGGTTTTTCGGTCGAAGGCCCTTCAGAAACCGTGCGCGGCTTTGCGGCTGTCAAAAGAATGATGCTGACGCGCGCAGCAAATCGACATCTTTTAATCGATTCAGGGAAATTTGGTCGTAAAGGCCTGTCTCAGGTCGGAGACCTGACCAAACTGGATTCAATAGTTTCCGACACGAAACCAACAGGAGAGTTGCTTAACGCGATCAACGGTGCCGAGGTTGATGTTCTCGTCGCCCCGTAAACACTGAAATGAATGACGAACAGCGGACTGCAAAATGACCGCGCATGACTGGGAGGAAAACATGAAGATAGACATCAGATTATTGGTTGGGGCATCGGCAATTGCGCTCATGTCGCTTTCCGGGACAGCTTCGGCGCAAGATTGCCCGAGGGGTGATCTGGACGAGCGGTTTTGCGACGTCGATGGGGATTTGATTGCGGATATCCCCACAGATTCTTCCCAGCTAATTGATCCTGACACCCTGATTTTTGCCTATACACCGGTCGAAGACCCAGCCGTATACAAAACCGCGTGGTCTGACTTTCTAGAGCATCTGAAGGCTGAGACAGGCAAGGACGTGGTCTTTTTTCCGGTCCAAAACAACGCTGCCCAGATCGAGGCGATGCGGTCGGGACGCCTGCATATTGCGGGCTTCAACACCGGGTCCAACCCACTGGCAGTAAACTGTGCCGGGTTCCGACCGTTTACGATTATGGCCTCAAAAGACGGTAACTTCGGTTATGAAATGGAGATCATCACCTACCCAGGCTCGGGCATCGAAAAGGTTGAGGATATCAAAGGTAAGCAACTTGCCTTCACGTCACCCACGTCCAACTCGGGCTTCAAAGCACCGTCGGCGATCCTGAAAAGTGACTTTGATCTTCTGCCCGATCGCGACTTCGAACCCGTCTATTCGGGAAAGCACGACAACTCGATCCTTGGTGTGGCGAACAAGGACTATCCAGCGGCATCGATTGCAAATTCGGTAAAGGCACGGATGATTTTGCGGGATGTGATCAAGGAGGAAGATGTTGTTACGATTTACAAATCGCAGACCTTTCCAACCACCGGATTTGGCACTGTCTACAACCTGACGCCCGAATTGCAGGAGAAAATCCGCAATGCTTTCTTCAACTTCGAGTGGGAAGGGACGACGCTTGAAGCAGAGTTTTCCAAGTCGAACGAGGGCCAATTTCTTGAGATGACTTACCAGGAATTCTGGGACGTCATTCGCAAAATTGACGCGGCAAACGGCGTCTCCTACGCCTGCCAATAAGCCTTGCTTAATCAGGCGGGCCTGAAAAGGCCCGCTATCCACCCTAATCGGGGGCATTTTATGCTGCGTCTTCAAAAGCTGACGAAAACCTACAAGACCGGAGATCAGGCACTGAAGGCCATCGATCTTGAGGTGCCCAAAGGGCAGGTGCTTGCACTGATCGGGCCCTCGGGTGCGGGAAAATCGACGATGATCCGCTGCATCAACCGTTTGGTTGAGCCTACAAGCGGCGGTGTTCTTCTGGATGACATGAACCTGACCAAACTCGGGTCGGGTGCGTTGCGGAAAGCACGCCGCGAAATGGGTATGATCTTTCAGGAATATGCTCTGGTTGAACGCCTCACCGTGATGGAAAACGTATTGTCCGGTCGGTTGGGGTATGTCGGATTCTGGCGCAGTTTTCTACGGCGGTATCCGCAGTCGGATGTGGACGAGGCTTTCCGCCTGCTGGACCGGGTGGGGCTGTTGCATATGGCTGACAAACGCGCGGACGAGTTGTCGGGTGGTCAACGCCAAAGGGTCGGCATCTGCCGCGCCCTGATCCAGGACCCAAAGTTGTTGCTGGTCGATGAACCGACCGCGTCGCTGGATCCGAAGACCAGTCGTCAGATCATGCGGCTGATCACCGAGCTGTGTCAGGAGCGCGGGCTGGCAGCCATCATCAACATCCATGACGTGGCACTAGCCCAGATGTTCGTTCCCCGTGTCGTGGGCCTCCGCTTCGGCGAAATCGTGTTTGATGGTCTTCCAACAGGGCTCACCCCGGAAAAGCTGACCGAGATTTACGGCGAGGAAGACTGGGAAGCGACCATCGAAAAAGTGGATGAGGACGAAGATGTCGAGGCCGCAGAATGAGCCATCGAGAACTTGACGACATGCTGGGAAAAGGTTGGCGCAAACCGGCCTTTATCAAAAACACGTTGCTGCGCAGGGCATTGATACTTGGGTTCTTCGCCTACCTGATTGCGGCTTTCATGACCATCGATGTTGATTGGGGCAGGGTCTATGAGGGACTGGACAGGGGATGGGCGTTCGTCCTTGCCTTTACCAGCCCGGATTTCATTTCACGGTGGTCGGATATCTGGGCCGGTCTTCTGGAAAGCATTGTGATGACCGTGGCCGCTTCGGTTGTCGGTATCCTGATTTCGATCCCGATAGGATTGGGGGCTGCACGTAATATCGCCCCGTTGCCAATTTACATAATGTGCCGCGGCATTGTTGCGTTAAGCCGGGCATTGCAGGAAATTATCGTTGCCATTTTGCTTGTGGCCATCTTTGGCTTTGGCCCGCTGGCAGGATTTTTGACGCTGTCTTTCGCAACCATTGGGTTTCTTTCCAAGCTTTTGGCCGAAGATATCGAGGCGATGGACAAAGTTCAGGCTGAGGCGATTCAGGCCTCTGGTGCACGATGGCTGCAATGGATCAACTACGGGGTTCAGCCTCAGATCATGCCTAGGCTTGTGGGTCTTTCCATGTACCGGATCGACATCAATTTCCGGGAAAGCGCTATTCTCGGGCTGGTGGGGGCAGGCGGCATTGGCGCGACACTTAACACCGCGTTTGATCGATATGAATATGATACGGCTGCCGCCATTCTGATCCTTATCATCGGGATCGTCATGGCCCTTGAATACCTTTCGGGAATTATCCGCGCGAGGGTTCAGTAATGCCGGTTCTTGAACGCGACGATACACAAATCTGGCGCAGGCGGACGACGCGCCAAAGCCTGGTTCGCTGGTTTGGCTGGCTTCTGGGAGTAGCGGTTTTTGTCTACTGTTGGCAGCTCATTTCGGAATCGACAACCTGGTTTTTCGTCTGGGACGCACCCCGTATCGCCAACGATATCTGGACCCGCGCAACACCTCCGAAATGGGATTATATTACCCAGCTGGGTCGCCCGATCTGGGATACACTGAACATCGCTACACTGGGCACGATCATCGCTCTGTGCATGGCCGTGCCGGTTGCCTTTTTGGCGGCCCGCAATACTACCCCGTCGGCGTTGTTCATCCGCCCCATTGCCTTGTTGGTCATTGTCTCGACCCGCTCAATCAACTCGCTGATCTGGGCGCTTCTATTGATCGCTATCATCGGACCGGGCGTGTTCGCCGGTGTCATAGCAATCGCCATTCGTTCAATCGGGTTTTGCGCCAAACTTCTTTATGAAGCGATTGAAGAGATTGACCACGGTCAGGTCGAGGCGATCACAGCCACCGGTGCTTCGCGGTGGCAAGTCATGGCATATGGGATCGTTCCGCAAATCCTGCCAGCTTTTGCCGGAATTGCGGTCTTTCGTTGGGATATCAATATTCGCGAGTCTACAGTGCTTGGTCTGGTTGGTGCCGGTGGCATCGGGTTGCAGCTCTCGGCCTCGCTTAATGTTCTGGCGTGGCCGCAAGTCAGCCTCATCCTGATTGTAATTCTTTTTGCGGTCATGATCAGCGAATGGGTTTCGGCAAAAGTACGAGGAGCGATCATTTGACCGGATTCTCAGCGCAGGAGGCTTTTAAGGCATACGAAGCCGTCCGGCACCGCCTTCCAGATATTGAACCGAACGACGTGAGCTATCGTCGTATCGAGACCCTTTCCGAAATTATTGATGAGTTTGACGTATTTCTTCTGGATGCGTTCGGGGTTCTCAATATCGGAGAAACAGCAATCCCCGAAACGCCTGAACGGATCAAGTCACTGACGGATGCGGGCAAACGTGTCCTGGTGGTTTCGAATGCCGCAGGGTTTCCTCATGCCACGCTGTTGGAGAAATACACCAGGCTGGGATATGACTTCGCGCCGCAGGATGTGATTACCAGTCGGGCTACGTTGCTGTCCGGGCTGAATGGCCGACGTGGGCTGCACTGGGGTTTGATGGCGACACCCAGCGCCGGTCTTCGCGACTTGGAACGTTTGAAATTAACCTATCTGGAAGATGACCCGCAGCCCTACGAAACCGTTGATGGTTTTCTGATGATCGGGTCAGCCGCCTGGACTGAAGCCCGACAAGCGATGTTGGAGGCGGCATTGTTAAGCCGACCCCGTCCAGTATTGGTGGGCAACCCGGACATCGTTGCCCCACGCGAGTACGGCTTTTCCAAAGAGCCCGGTCTTTTCGCGCACCGTTTGGCCGACCGAACGGGTGTAGCCCCGCAGTTTTATGGAAAGCCTTTCGGCAATATCTATGATCTTGCCTTTCAGCGACTTGGGCCCGTCGACAAATCCCGCGTTCTGATGGTAGGTGACAGTCTGCATACTGACATTCTGGGCGCGCGTCATGCCGGAGTGGCTTCCGCACTTGTCTCGGATTTTGGGTTCTTCGCCGGGCATGATGTCGAGGAAGCGATCAAACAAGCAGCGATCGTGCCGGACTTTGTCGTGACCCGACCTTAGGATTTTGAAGTAAAGCGTATTTTTGGCAGAGCGAACGGGCAGCGTTGACTTGCAGAAGGCGCGCGTAACAATGATTATGTTGTTTTTTACGGGGATGTATCCAGTTGGCAATTTTCGCTAAACGGCAAATTCTCACAGTCTCGGAACCTCGAATCCGGTTCTTCCGCATCCTAACAATCTCGAACTCAATATTAAGGGTCACTTTCGAGAATTTAAACTTTCTCAGGCTGGAAAAACCGATGTTTTCTTGACTGTTCCATAAACAAAGCTGGTGTCGATCGAAGCTATTCCGCCGATCGGGTGAATTCGGTTTCGAATAAAGTCTTCGTATGCTTCGAGGTCCGATACCAATACCCGCAACTGGTAATCCATTGCGCCGGTCAGCACATGGCATTCTAAAACTTCATCGATCATTCGAACGCGTTTTTCGAATTTCTGCACATCTGTTTCATTGTGCCGCTCAAGCCGGATGCGGACAAAGACAGTTATCGCCATCCCGTATGCAGCAGCGTCCACATCGGCACTGTATCCCTTGATGACACCGCTGGCCTCAAGGTTTTTGACCCGTCGCAGACACGGCGAAGGAGACAGATTGACCTCATCAGCAAGATTCTGGTTCGTCATACGCCCGTCCCGCTGCAATGCTCGAATGATCTGCCTGTCTTTGGCGTCCATTTTCTCTCCTGTTTTAGCATAATATGCCAATATTCACCATTAACTTGGCATTATTTGCAACCCATTGCTCAAAGTAAAGGCGCAAAGTGGTAACAACTTAGATCAGGAGCTCACCGTGACCCACACAACCGGATTTGCCACTCGCGCCATTCATCATGCCTACAACCCATCTGAAAACGATGGTGCGCTGACCCCGCCCCTCCACTTGACCTCAACCTTCTCCTTCGAAACCGCAGAGGCCGGCGGTGAAATGTTTTCTGGCGAGCGCGCAGGTCATATCTATAGTCGGATATCGAACCCTACTTGTGACCTTCTTGAAAAGCGTATTGCCGTGCTGGAAGGTGCCGAGGCTGGACTTGCACTGTCCAGCGGGATGGGTGCAATTACCGCCGTACTTTGGACCCTGCTGTCGCCAGGTGACGAAGTCATTGTCGACAAGACGCTCTACGGCTGCACATTCGCTTTCATGCGCCACGGTCTGGCAAAATGGGGTGTCACTATTACCCATGTCGACATGACGGACCCTGCGAACCTGAAAGCCGCTGTTTCCGAAAAAACCCGCGTCGTCTATTTTGAAACCCCAGCCAATCCAAACATGCGCTTGGTGGATATCGCTGTCAGTTCAGAGATTGCACATTCTGTCGGTGCACAGGTTGTGGTCGACAATACATATGCCAGCCCATATCTGACCCGCCCGATCGAGCACGGCGCGGATATCGTCCTGCACTCCGCCACCAAATATCTGGGCGGGCATGGCGATGTGGTCGCGGGTCTTGTGGTCGGAACCGCCGAGCAGATTTCTGAGATCCGGCTTGTCGGCATGAAGGACATGACAGGCGCAGTGATGGCACCTTTCAACGCAATGCTGATCCTGCGTGGACTGAAGACACTGAACCTGCGACTGGATCGCCACTGTGCGTCCGCCAAGGTTGTCGCCGATTACCTTCAGGCACACCCGGCCGTCAGTGAGGTTTATTTCCCGGGGCTTGAGAGTTTTGGCCAGCACGATGTCGCACAACGCCAGATGTCGCAGCCCGGCGCCATGATCGCCTTTGAAATCAAGTCTGGCCTGTCCGGTGGCATCGAGTTCATGAACCGCCTGAACATGATCCAGCGCGCCGTGTCCTTGGGGGACGCAGAAACCCTGATCCAGCACCCGGCATCCATGACTCATTCGACTTATACTGCGGATGAACGGGCAGAACATGGGATCAGCGACGGTCTGATCCGTCTTTCCGTCGGGCTGGAAGACGTTGATGATATCCTTGCAGATTTAGAGCAAGCTTTGCCCTACCCTGCCCGCAGTGCCGCCTGAGTCTCGGAGACCACCATGCCATATGATCCCAACCAGTTGAAAACCGTTGAACAGCGTCTGCTGTGGTTGTCGCATTGGATGATCCACCATGCCAATCATATCCGGCCCAAGGTTGATGGGATAAAGGTCGGTGGTCACCAAGCGTCGTCCGCGTCGATGGTTTCGATCATGACTGCGCTATACTTTTCGGCTTTGCGTCCGGAAGATCGGGTTGCGGTCAAACCGCATGCGTCACCGGTTTTCCACGCGATGCAGTACCTCATGGGCAACCAGACCCGCGAAAAGATGGTAAACTTTCGCGGGTTTGGCGGCGTGCAAAGTTATCCCAGCCGGACAAAGGATATCGATGATGTCGACTTCTCGACAGGTTCGGTAGGTTTGGGTGTCGCGATCACCTCGTTTGCTTCGATCATTCAGGACTATGTCAAGGCCAAAAACTGGGGGGCAGATGCCCCGATGGGGCGCATGGTGGCGCTTGTAGGCGACGCTGAACTGGATGAAGGCAACGTATACGAAGCATTGCAGGAAGGCTGGAAAAACGGCCTGCGCAACACGTGGTGGATTATCGACTACAATCGGCAGTCGCTTGACGGCATCGTTCGTGAAGGATTGTTCGAACGGATCGAAAAAATCTTTGATGCCTTCGGATGGGATGTTGTGCGCGTGAAGCACGGCGTGTTGCAGCGCGCGGCCTTCAAAGAACCTGGCGGCGATCGGCTGCGAGACTGGATTGATGCCTGCTCGAACCAGGAATACTCGGCCCTGACGTTCATGGGTGGCGAGGTTTGGCGAAAGCGCCTCATGGACGATCTTGGCGATCAGGGTGATGTGACGGCGCTGATCGAACGGCGCACAGATGCCGAACTCGCTGCATTGATGGAAAACCTCGGCGGCAACTGCGTTGAGACCATGGCCCAAACTTTTGCCGCCATCGAACATGACCGCCCAACCTGTTTCCTTGCATATACCGTAAAGGGATGGGGCACGCCAATTGCGGGCCACAAGGACAACCACGGCGGGCTGATGAACAACAGCCAGTTCGCCGCGTGGCAAGAACATATGGGCGTGCCCGCCGGCGAGGAATGGGAACCGCTTGCGGCAGTGCAGGACCCGGAGGCGCTGAAAGACTTTCTGTCGAAAGTTCCCTTCTTTGCCAAAGGTCCGCGACGCTATTTCGATGGCAAGCTGGATGTTCCAGCGATTGACATCGAAACAAGCCGCGAAATTTCAACCCAAATGGCTTTCGGCAAGATTTTGGACGACTTGTCGAAAGGCGACAGCCAATTGGCCGAGCGCATCCTGACGACGTCTCCTGATGTCACTGGTACAACAAACCTTGGCCCGTGGGTTAATCGGCGCAAACTGTTTGCCAGATCCGAGCAAGCCGACGCTTTTATTGAACATCGTATCCCCTCGACGGCAAAATGGGAATTTACTCCCGAAGGGCAACATATCGAGCTTGGTATTGCCGAGATGAACCTCATGTTGCTTTTGGGCGCTGCGGGCCTTTCGCATTCCCTGTTCGGCAAGCGGCTTATCCCGATCGGTACTGTGTATGACCCCTTTGTCAGCCGTGGCCTCGATGCGCTCAATTATGCTTGTTATCAGGATGCGCGCTTTATGCTGGTCGGCACGCCTTCGGGCATAACTCTGGCCCCAGAAGGCGGCGCGCATCAATCCATTGGCACACCTTTGATCGGGATGAGCCAGGACGGACTGGCGGCCTTTGAGCCAGCCTTTGCTGATGAACTGGCTGTGATCATGGAGTGGGCCTTTGACTACCTGCAGCGTGATGGCGAAGGGCAACCGGACGAACGCACCTGGCTGCGTGACGAAACAGGCGGTTCGGTTTATCTGCGCTTGACGACAAACCCGATTGAACAGCCTGGCAAACGCGTGGACGATGAGTTCCGTCAAGGTGCTATTGATGGCGCATACTGGTTGCGAAAACCGGGGCCGAATTGCGAGGTCGTAATCGCCTATCAGGGGGCCGTTGCACCCGAAGCGATCAAAGCCGCTGGCGTGATGGGCGAAGGACGCAAAGACATTGGAGTGCTGGCGGTGACTTCGGCAGACCGGCTAAACGCTGGGTGGACGGCAGCGCAACGGGCGCGTTCGCGCGGCAATCAGGCGGCTCGGTCCCACATCGAAACTTTGATGTCCGGTCTGCCGTGCCACTGCAAGCTGGTTACCGTGATCGACGGACACCCCGCGACATTGTCTTGGCTGGGTGCCGTACAGGGACATCAGACCATCCCATTGGGGGTCGAACATTTTGGTCAGACAGGGACAATCGGCGACCTCCATCGGCACCATTGCATTGACGCGGACGCTATCCTGGAGAAGGTGAATGGTCTGACCCATGGCAAGGCTTTGCTTCGCACATGAGCGGCGGTGTTGGACGTCACAGCCAGGGCCTTACCCTCAGGGTAATTGGGCCCTTTGTGCAGGCGCGCGCTTGGGTTCGAAACCCCGAACGAAAGGCACCTTGTTCGAACCAAACTTTTGGGATCTGAGAAGAATTACGACTCGGGACTAAAGAAAAGATCCGCGCGCCTTTGCTTCTGTCACTAAAGGTGCTCAAAACTGTCGTTGGTATGGACCGCCAGGAAAATCAATTTTGCGTGTATTAAGTCGGCCTATGCACGCTATCCGACCGGTTTTTTGGAAATATTCTTATTCATGTATGCGCTTAATAAAAATGGGTCTGTTCCTCTAGAATGTAACTCTTGAATAGCCGTTGATAATGTAGTTTGCAGGAGACACTCCAGTACGCGTTTGCCCCAAAAAGAACACTTTGTTCGAGCAGTTTCAGCGCAATCAATAACACCTAATTTCTAAGACAGAAAATGGCCACCGTTACAACAATCCCCAGACCGTCCGTAAGTTCTCCGCTCAGCTCTATCCAGGGCACCTATGCATATGGTGACGGGAATCCGTCGACCACGACGGTGATTTCCTACAGTTTCGGGCACTTCTCTGATACGCAGGCTTGGTCATCAGAGCATAAGGCGGAGTTCCGTGCGGCGCTGGCCGCAATAGAAGCCGTTGCAAACATTACTTTTGTCGAAGTCACCTCCGGTTCCGCTGACTTGGTTGAGGTTCTCGCGCCTTCCTCATTCTTTGAAAACCCGCGAACTCTCGGATTTCATTATTCGCCATCGAGCGGGACATCCTATGGCGCGTTCAACACGTCATACTGGACTGCTTCTTTCAACGGAAACGGTGATCCGGGCGGGTATTTCTTTACTACTTTGGTCCATGAATTAGGTCACGCCCTTGGGTTGGGGCATCCTCATGACACCGGATTGGGTACAACCGTGTTGAGCGGTGTAACGTCGCCATTCGACTCGTTTGGGGCGGCGGGCCTCAATCAGGGTGTCTACACTGTGATGTCGTATAACGATGGATGGACTTCACAAAACGGGGGGCTACACTTTAACGCAACGTACGGTGGTTCAACGGGGCTTGGGGCTTTGGATATTGCCGCGTTGCAGGCCATGTATGGGGCGAATACTTCATATAATTCCGGGGGCAATACCTACACACTTCCCTCTGCGAACGTCGCAGGAACTGGTTATCAGGCCATTTGGGATACTGGCGGGATTGACACAATACAACATGTTGGCAGTTCGAACGCACACATAGATCTCCGGGCCGCCACATTGGACTATTCCGTCACCGGAGGTGGGCTGATTTCGCATGCGGCTGGAATAAAAGGTGGTTTCACAATCGCGCATGGTGTTGTGATTGAAAACGCGTCTGGCGGATCGGGTGCTGATACTATTGTCGGCAATACCGCTCAGAACGTCTTGCGCGGGAACGACGGAAACGACACCATTCACTCGCTGTCCAACGGAAGCAACAACAACACCATCTATGGCGGCCAAGGCGACGATATCATCTTTGTGGCCCAAGGTACTGGTGCTGACCAGGTCTTTGGGGACCAGGGCAATGATCTGGCTGTTGTGCGGAGCAACGCAGGTACGTTTTCGGGTGGAACCGGCACCGACACTGTCAGATTCGTTAGCGCTATAAGCAACTATTTATTCTTTGAAAACGGTGTCTTGTACGAATTTCTGGATGTAGTCACACGCACAACATTCACGATTGCAAACGACGTAGAGTTGGTCCAGTTTCTTGACGGGCTACAGCAGTATGCCCGGTCGAATATCAAGTCTGCAATGCAGCTTTCAGATATCGATACTCAGGGAACAACGCTACAACATGCCAGCCAAGGGCTTTATGTGCTGGATGGCGGCAGTGCGAACATTGCTTTGATTTACGGTGGCCAGTCTATTGGGCAAAACTCGCTTGCAGGCTGGCAGGCACTTCAGGCCGAAGCGTCGGGCGGTGGCTACAAGGTGTTGTGGCTGAACACCAACGGGTCATATGCCGAATGGACCACGGATGCTTCGGGGCAATACCAAAGCGGCGTTACCATCGCCAATGTTGTCGATGTCGAAGTTTTCTATGGTGTTGATCTGAACAATGACGGCCACACCGGCCACGTCACAACCAACATCGAGAGCAGCGGATCGGTAACACTCGCGTCGTCAACCCGCGGCGAGTATCTGATCAACGGTACCATCGGCTTGTCGTATAATGGTAATGCAATTGGGCCAGACAGCCTGCCGGGCTGGCAGGCGCTTCAGGCCGAAGCGTCGGGCGGTGGCTACAAGGTTCTGTGGCTGAACGCCAACGGGTCATATGCCGAATGGACCACGGATGCTTCGGGGCAATACCAAAGCGGCGTTACCATCGCCAATGTTGTCGATGTCGAAGTTTT